>NZ_JBVIJE010000008.1:0-436952 GCF_055581585.1 Streptomyces sp. NPDC031426 | reverse complement strand
GCAGCAGGATCGGTGAGCACAATTACAAGGACACGCTCTCCTTCATCAAGAGCGTGCAGGACACGAACGTGACCAGGATTTCGTCGATCATCCTCGCGAGCGGCGGCCACAACTTCAACACCTGGCGGCGGGAGATCCCCGCCACCCTCCAGTGGCTCAGCTCACGGCTGGTCGCCCACTGAGCCCCCACACGACTGACGCCGCGCAAAGCCGGTGATGTGGCCGGGTTTTTACGGGGCGGGGGTCCCCCTTGGCTCCCCCGCCTGCCCCGGCCCCAGATAGGGGCTCGGCGTGGGAGTGCTCAGCATGCCTTCCCCCGGACGACGAGCACCGCATCAGCGGCTGGCGCGACTCCAACGACACGACGTTCCGACAGTCCATGGAACATAGTTCATGACTTTTCTTTCAACTTATATTGACGGTTCGTCGGGTGGCGCCTAACGTCCGATCAACCTCTCGCCCCGCAGGCGACCTAGGAGACACGCGTGGCAAACGTTCTCACTGTGCTCGTCCGAGCCCACCGTCATCGCAGACGCGCAACCGCCCTCACGGCTACGCTCCTGCTGCCGGCCGCCGCCGGCATCGCGCTGGTCTCGGCCCCGAGCGCCGGCGCCGCGACCATCCCCGCCACCCCCACCACCGTCGTCAACGCGAACAGCGGCAAATGTGTGGACGCGCGTGCCGCGGCCACCGGTAACGGCACCGCTGTGCAGCAGTACACCTGCAACGGCACCGGCGCCCAGTCCTGGCAGTTCACCGCGACCGACAGCGGCTACTACCGGATCGGGGTCGCCTCCGCGCCGAATCAGGTCTGGGACGAGACCGACGTCTCCACCGCCGACGGCGCCCTGACCCAACTGTGGCTCTACGGCGGCGGCGCCAACCAGCAGTGGCTGCCCGTCGCCGAGGCCTCCGGCACGTACCACTTCGTCAACCGCAACAGCGGCAAGTGCCTCGATGTGCCGTCCGCGTCCACTGCCGACAGCGTCCAGTTGCAGCAGTACACCTGCAACGGCACCGGCGCCCAGTCCTTCACGCTCACCGGCGGTCTGACCTCGCCGCCCAACACCCCGGACTTCGGCCCCAACGTGACGGTGTTCGACCCGTCGATGCCGACGTCCTCCATCCAGTCGAAGATCGACTCGGTCTACCGCACCCAGCAGACCAACGAGTTCGGCACCCAGCGCAACGCCCTGCTGTTCACCCCCGGCACCTACAACGTCGACATACCCGTCGGCTACTACACCCAGGTCTCCGGGCTGGGCCTGTCACCGGACCAGGTGTCGATCACGGGCGGCGGCGTGCACGTCGAGGGGCACACCAGCGACGGCAACGCCACCCAGAACTTCTGGCGTGACGCCGAGAACATGTCGGTGAGTCCCAGTTCGGGAAGCACCATGTGGGCCGTGTCGCAGGCGGACCCGTTCCGGCGCATGGACGTACACGGCAGCATGAAGCTGTGGGACGACACCCACGGCACCACCACCAACTGGTCCAGCGGCGGCTACATCGGCGACTCCCGCGTCTCCGGCCAGATCAACTCGGGAACACAGCAGCAGTTCCTCACCCAGGACACCGCCATGGACGGCGGCTGGACCGGGCACAACTGGAACATGGTCTTCGTCGGCGACACCGGCGCCCCGGCGACCAGCTTCCCCAATCCGCAGTACACCACCGTCGCCCAGAGCCCCGTGATGCGCGAGAAGCCGTTCCTCTACGTCGACGGCTCGGGCAACTGGCAGGTGTTCGTCCCGTCCGTCCGCACCGATGCGCAGGGCCCCGACTGGATCAGCGGTACCGCTCCCGGCACCTCGCTGCCGATCAGCCAGTTCTACATCGTCAAGCCCGGTGACACCGCCACGACGATCAACAACGCGCTCGCCGCGGGCCAGAACCTGATCGTCACTCCTGGCGTTTACCACCTGTCCGCCCCGCTGAACATCGCGCGCCCCGACACGGTGGTCCTGGGACTGGGCCTGGCCACCCTCGTGCCGGACAACGGCGTCACGGCGATCACGACCGCCGATGTCGACGGCATCGACATCGCCGGGCTGCTGATCAGCGCGAACACCACCAACTCCAGCACACTGCTGCAGGTCGGCCCGGCGGGCTCGACCGCCAGTCACACCGGCGACCCCATCGTGCTGCACGACGTGTTCTTCCGCATCGGCGGCGACATCGCCGGCAAGGCCACCCAGACGCTGGTGGTCAACAGCAACGACGTCATCGGCGACGACCTCTGGCTGTGGCGGGCGGACCACACCAACGGCGTCGGCTGGACGACCAACCCGGCCGCCAGCGGACTGATCGTCAACGGCAACGACGTGACCATGTACGGCCTGGCGGTCGAGCACTACCAGAAGTACCAGACCACCTGGAACGGCAACGGCGGCCGCACGTACTTCTACCAGAGCGAGACCCCCTACGACGTGCCCGACCAGTCCAGCTGGACCACCAGCGGAGGCGACCTCGGCTACGCCTCCTACAAGGTCGCCAACTCGGTCACCTCACACGAGGCGTGGGGGGTGGGTGTCTACGCCTACCTCCGCGACAACCCCTCCGTCGTGCTCGGCCATGCCATCGAGACACCCACCACGTCCACGGTGAAGTTCCACAGCATGGTCACCACGGTCCTGGGCGGTGCCGGCACCATCAACCACATCGTCGACGGCACCGGCAACCAGGTGACCCCGAGCAGCAACGTGGCCTACCTGGTCGGCTATCCGTAAGTCCGGCGCGGACCTGAGGGCACCCAGGAGAGAGGCCGGCATGGTCGAGAGGGCCCGGGCGGGGGACCGCCCGGGCCCTCTCGGCGGAGCGGAGCCAGGGCAAGGACGACGCCCCCCGCAACTGGCGTGAGACTGCGCATCCCGCCGGTGCCGATCCAGGCCAGTTCACTCGGGCGCATGCGGAACAAGGTCGAGGCCTCCACCATAAGTGCCACGCGCTGGGTACTTGTTCGTTCTTCGTCGCGTGCCAGCTCCGCCGCCGCGCCGTCGAGCGCCACATCCGAACGCCATGCCCGCGACCACCTCGCCTTCCTCGGCCTCGCCGCAGCCCTCTGCTGCTACAAACGACTCCTCGAACTCGTGACGCCCCGACCGTCCACGCATGGCTCACGAACCGCCACAATGCGTGAAAGCCGGCGGCCACAGGTGACCCTCGCTGGTGCAAGGTCGATACTGCCGATAGACGGGAGGACGTTACCCCGATCAGGGTGGCCCCAGTACCTGACCCCCCGTCACAAGCCGTCTCCGACCGCCACGAACCGCCAAGATCGAGAAAGGCCCTCCGTGCCGATGACCTGCGAAGACGCAGGCCCTGAAACCAAGTGCCAAGCTCCCGAGGAGACACCCATGAAGATGCTGATCAACGTTCCGGAGACCGTCGTGGCGGACGCGCTGCGCGGAATGGCGGCCGCGTGTCCCGATCTGATCGTGGACGTGGAGAACCGGGTGATCGTCCGCCGGGACGCTCCGGTGGCCGGGCAGGTGGCGCTGGTGTCCGGCGGCGGGTCGGGGCACGAGCCGCTGCACGGCGGGTTCGTGGGCCCGGGCATGCTCTCCGCCGCATGTCCCGGAGAGGTGTTCACCTCCCCGGTGCCGGACCAGATGGCGCGTGCCGCGGCGGCTGTGGACAGCGGCGCCGGTGTGCTGTTCGTCGTGAAGAACTACACCGGCGACGTGCTCAACTTCGACATGGCGGCCGAACTGGCCGAGGACGAGGGCATCCAGGTCGCGAAGGTGCTCGTCAACGACGATGTGGCGGTCACCGACAGCCTGTACACGGCCGGCCGGCGCGGCACCGGCGCGACGCTGTTCGTGGAGAAGATCGCGGGCGCCGCCGCGGCCGAGGGGCAGCCGCTGGAGCGGGTCGAGTCCATCGGGCGTCAGGTGAACGAGAACTCCCGGAGTTTCGGTGTCGCGCTCAGCGCCTGCACGACCCCGGCGAAGGGCAGCCCCACCTTCGATCTGCCGGACGGCGAGCTGGAGTTGGGCATCGGCATCCACGGCGAGCCGGGCCGGGAACGGCGGCCGATGATGACCTCCGGGGAGATCGCCGACTTCGCGGTGAACGTGATCCTGGAGGACATGCCACCGCGCAGCCCCGTGCTGGTACTGGTCAACGGCATGGGCGCCACCCCGCTGCTGGAGCTGTACGGATTCAACGCCGAGGTGCAGCGGGTGCTGCGGGAGCGCGGGGTGGCCGTGGCCCGCACGCTCGTCGGCAACTACGTCACCTCGCTGGACATGGCGGGCGCGTCGGTGACGCTCTGTCAGGTCGACGAGGAGCTGCTGCGGCTGTGGGACGCGCCGGTGCGGACTCCCGCGCTGCGGTGGGGGATGTGATACGGCGGACGAGGCGACCATCACCCGTAGCACGCCGGTCATCACCCCTACCACGCAAGGAGATCCAGTGCTCGACGCCGACTTCTTCCGCCGCTGGATGGCGGCGACCGCCGCGTCCGTGAACCGCGAGGCGGAGCGGCTCACCGCCCTCGACTCGGCCATCGGGGACGCCGACCATGGCAGCAATCTGCAGCGCGGCTTCACCGCCGTGCACGCCGCCCTGGAGAAGGAGGCGCCGGACACCCCGGGCGCGGTCCTGGTGCTCGCCGGGCGGCAGCTCATCTCCACGGTCGGCGGCGCCTCGGGGCCGCTGTACGGCACGCTGCTGCGCCGGACCGGCAAGGCCCTCGGCGAGGCCGCGGAGGTCAGCGAGGAGCAGCTGGCCGAGGCGCTGCGCGCGGGTGTGGACGGGGTGATGGCGCTGGGCGGGGCGGCCCCCGGCGACAAGACGATGATCGACGCCCTGGTGCCGGCCGTGGACGCGCTCAGCGACGGATTCGCCGCCGCGCGGGCCGCCGCCGAGGAGGGCGCGGTGGCCACCACCCCGCTGCAGGCCCGCAAGGGCCGGGCGAGCTATCTCGGCGAGCGCAGCATCGGCCACCAGGACCCGGGGGCGACCTCGTCGGCGCTGCTCATCGCCGGTCTCGAAGAGGCGGCGGAGGGCGGACGGTGAGTGACGAGAAGGTGGTCGGGATCGTGCTGGTGTCGCACAGCGCGGAAGTGGCCGCCTCGGTCGCCGAGTTGGCGAAGGGCCTGGCGGGCGGGGCCCCGGCGGTTCCCGTGGCCCCGGCGGGCGGCACCGAGGGCGGCGGGCTGGGCACCAGCGCCGAGCTGATCACCGCCGCGGCGGCCTCGGTGGACCGGGGCGCCGGGGTGGCGGTGCTCACCGATCTCGGCAGTGCCGTACTGACCGTGAAGGCGCTGATCGCCGAAGGTGAGGAACTGCCCGACGGCACCCGGCTGGTGGACGCGCCGTTCGTCGAGGGCGCGGTCGCGGCGGTGGTCACCGCCGCCACCGGGGCCGACCTGGACGCGGTGGAGGCCGCGGCGGCGGAGGCGTACGGCTACCGCAAGGTGTGACCCGGCCGTGGGAGCAGGCTGGTCATCTGTTCGCGACGAACAGCCTGGTCAGCCGCGCTCCCGCGGCGACGGCCGCCATGTGGTCCTCGATGCGGTGCACGCGGGAGTGCCTGAAGACGACGTAGGTGACCCCGGAGGGCGCCCCGCCGCTGCGCGGGTCGGCCCGGATGCCGAGGGCCCGGGCGGTGGCGTAGGAGGCCTCGCCGATGAGGTCGCGCGGACCGGTGTCGCCGACCACCGCGTACTGCACCCGGTCCCGGTAGATGACGGCGGCGACCGAGCCGCCCCGTACGCCGAGCTTGCGGGGGTTCCAGAGACGGCTGGGGGCCGGGACCACGATGTAGGGCAGAGTCTCGGCGTTCAGATGGCGGCCGTCGGACTGCTGGTAGGCGGTCATGGTGGCGAACTGCGGGTCGGTGCGGCGGTTGCAGCGGGCGGTGGACAGTCCGTCGCAGTCGACGTCCATGTCGGCCTTCCAGAAGACGGCGTCCTGGGTGCCGCAGACGGGCACGGTCGCGGGTCTGCCGGCGTCGGTGCGGTACCGGCCGCGGGAGATCTGGTGGCATTCGCCCAGCCGGGCCAGCAGGTCGGTGGCGGCCACCGCGCCCGCGCCGCGGGCCGCGGGCCGTTCCCAGGGCGGGACGGGGGCGGCCGGTACGTACAGCGAGGCCGGAAGGTGCAGTGCGGCCGGGGCGAGCAGGGCGACGCCGGCCAGGGCCGGCGTCAGCGACGGGAGACGCACGATGAGAGAACCCTCTCGTCGGGGACGGGCGGACATCCAGCACACTGTGGTGGCGGTCCGGGCGGCCGGGCGTACCGGCCGCCCGGAAAGGGCTGGATGGAGCACGCTTCTGACGCCTGATGAGGGACAAGAGGACGCTGCGGGACAACAGGGGCCGGGGATCGGGAACAAGTCCGCCCCCGATCCCCCGGCCACCCGCGTCGGCGCGGCTTCGGCGACGACAGCGTGTCCGCGCCAGCGGCATGAACTCCCCTGCTTTCTTGGGTAGTTCAGCCCTAGGGAAGCTCAGCATACGTAACTTCCCGGCATGGTCACCAACGCGGGCCCCCCAGGTCACCCGTGCGGCCCTCTTGCCGCGCCCGCACCGCCGCGCCATATTGGTCCGGACTTTTGCGTGATGCCCATGGCGCCGGCCCCGGGGAGGCAGAGCCGTGCGACGCGTTCCATGGCCGCTCGTGCCGGTCGGCGGTGCCCTGCTGCTGGTCGCGTCCTGCGCCTGGAGCCAGGCCGGCGAAGGCGACGAAGGCCTGGCGCCCGGCGCTCCCGACGGGGTCACCGCGCAGGCGGGCAGTGCCACCAGCGTGCACGTGATGTGGAACGCGGTGCCGGACAGCCCTGGCATCCGCACCTACGAGGTGTATCGCGGCACCACGAAGGTGGAGGACGTGCCGGGTTCGCAGCACATGGTGGACGTCACCAGCCTCAGGCCGTCCACCGTGTATGCCTTCACCGTGCGGGCCCGGGACACCGCGGGGCGGCTCGGACCGCCGAGTCGTACCGTGCGGGCGCGGACCCCGGCGAGGGTGGCGGCGGACCGCTCGGCGCCCACCCGGCCGTCGCATCCCGCCGGGCGGGTGCTCGGCGCCCGGGAGGTCCAGCTGTCCTGGGGCGCTTCCCGCGACGACCGGGGCGTGGTGTCGTACGACGTGTACCAGAGCGGGGCGAAGATACACAGCGTCGGCGGGAACCAGACCGCGACCGTGCTCACCGGACTGCGCCCCGGCTCCCGTTACGTCTTCACGGTGCGGTCCCGCGACGCCGCCGACAACCTCTCCCCCGCGAGTGTCCAGGTCCGCCTCACCACCCCGGGCACCGACGACGGCCGGAACACCGCCCCCACCGGCTTCACCGCGAAGACCCACCGGGCCGACGGAGCGTACTACCTCGACCTGGCCTGGGATCCGCCGCGCGCGGACGGCGTGATCGCCGAGTACCAGATCCAGCTCGACGGCACCGCGGCGACCTCGCTGGTGTGGGGCGGCACTCCCCCGCGCGGCGGGGCGACCTACAGCTTCTACGTCGGCCGGACCCCCGGGGACGAGCACCGGGTACGGCTGCGGGCACGGCTGCCGGACGGCACGTGGGGCGGCTGGTCTCCGGAGCTGACGGTAACGACGGAGGGCTGATGCGGAGGGCGCGGTCCATGGCGCCCTGCGCCGGCCGGAGGAAACCGTCACCTGACCGGCTGCCTCCCAGGTGCGCGCGCCCCCGCAGCCACGTTGGCTGCTGCCCATGCACACCTCGCGACTCCTCGTCCGCTCCGGTCTGGCCCTGGTGGCCGCCGCGGCGCTCCCGGCCACCCTCGCCGGGCCGTCCGCGGCGGCCTCGGGCATCTCCGTCAGCACCACCGGGTCCGGCGTCTCGGTGGTCACCGGCGCCTGCTCGGAGATCAACGGCAGCTGGGGCAACGCGGCCCTGCTCACCAGCAGGCAGGCGAACTTCTCCCAGGGCCGGCAGGTGCCGCTGACGGGCACGTCCGTCCGCCAGTCCGCGACCTGGTCGAAGGTGAAGCCGGGGACGTACACCGTGGTCGTGGTCTGTTCGAGCGGCAGCACCGCCGGCAGCCAGTCGGTGATCGTCTCGTCCGGATCGAAACCGACGATCTCCTCGACGGCCTCGCCGGCGCCCGCCCGGGGTGTGCTGGGCGGCCTGGGCGGCGCCGCCCGGGACTACGGCCCACTGACTCTGGGCATCGGCGCGGCCCTGGTGAGCACCGGAGCCATCGCCACGGGCTGGTATCTGCGCCGGCGTGCGAAGCCCTACCGGCTCTGACGCAGCGGCCGCGGACCGGCTCAGCCGCCCTCGGGTCGCAGTGCGGCGAACTCCGCCAGGGCATGGGTGAGCCACTGGGTCCAGAAGGTCTCCAGGTCGATGCCGGCCCGCAGCACGAGATGGCGCAGCCGGTCCTCGGGGGCGTCCCGGTCGGGCGGGAAGTCGCGCTTCTCGATCTCCTGGTACTCGGCCAACTGCCGTCGGTGCAGCTCCAGATGGCGGCGCAGGTCCGCCTCCAGGCCCGCCGTGCCGACCACCGCCGCGGCCCGCAGCCGCAGCAGGAGCGTGTCCCGCAGCGGCTTGGGGTCCTGCGCGGCGGCGGCCCAGCGGGCCAGTTCGGCGCGGCCCGCGGGCAGGACCTCGTAGCTCTTCTTCTGCCCACGGGCCGGCGCTTCCGCCGGCAGTGTGCGGATGAGGCCGTGCGCCTCCAGTCTCCCCAGCTCGCGATAGATCTGCTGGTGCGTCGCTGACCAGAAGTAGCCGATCGACTTGTCGAACCGGCGGGTCAGCTCCAGTCCCGACGACGGCTTTTCCAGCAGGGCGGTGAGGATCGCGTGCGGGAGTGACATGGCCTCATCCTAGGGATCGCCGGGCGGCGCCCTACAGCGCCGCCGCCAGCTCCGTGCCCTGCTTGATGGCCCGCTTGGCGTCCAGCTCGGCGGCGACGTCCGCGCCGCCGATGAGATGGACGCTGCGCCCGGCGGCGGCCAGCTCCTCGTACAGGTCGCGGCGCGGCTCCTGGCCGGTGCACAGGACCACCGTGTCGACCTCCAGCACCGTGCTCTCCTCGCCGACGGTGAGGTGCAGGCCCGCGTCGTCGATCCGGTCGTAGCGGACGCCCGGGACCATGGTCACGCCGCGGTGCTTGAGTTCGGTGCGGTGGATCCAGCCGGTGGTCTTGCCGAGGTCCGCGCCGACCTTGGTGGTCTTGCGCTGCAGCAGGTGGACCTGGCGCGGCGGGGTGGGCCGCTGCGGCGCGGCGAGGCCGCCCGGCGTCCGGTAGTCCATGTCCACGCCCCAGGCGCGGAAGTACGTCTCCGGGTCCTCGCTCGCCTTGTCCCCGCCGTCGGTGAGGTATTCGGCGACATCGAAGCCGATGCCGCCGGCGCCGAGGACGGCGACCCGGTCGCCGACGGACACGCGGCCCTGCAGCACGTCGAGGTAGCCGACGACGCGCGGGTGGTCGACGCCGGGGATGTCGGGGGTGCGCGGGGTGACGCCGGTGGCGACCACGACCTCGTCGTAGCCGGCCACGGTCTCGGCGGTGACCCAGGTGTCGAGGCGTACGTCGACCCCGTGCGCGTCGAGCTGGTGGCGGAAGTAGCGCAGCGTCTCGTCGAACTCCTGCTTGCCGGGGACCTTGCGGGCCACGTTGAGCTGGCCGCCGATCTCGCTCGCGGCGTCGAAGAGGGTGACCTCGTGGCCGCGTTCGGCGGCGCTCACCGCGCAGGCCAGGCCCGCCGGTCCCGCGCCGACGACCGCGACGCGCTTCTTCAGCCGGGTCGGGGAGAGCAGCAGCTCCGTCTCGTGGCAGGCGCGCGGGTTGACCAGGCAGGAGGTGATCTTGCCGCTGAAGGTGTGGTCGAGGCAGGCCTGGTTGCAGCCGATGCAGGTGTTGATGGCCTCGGGGGTGCCGGCGGCGGCCTTGGCGACGAAGTCGGGGTCGGCGAGCATCGGGCGGGCCATGGATACCATGTCCGCGTAGCCGCCGGCCAGCAACTCCTCTGCCAGCTCCGGGGTGTTGATGCGGTTGGTGGTCACCAGCGGCACGGACACCTCGCCCATGAGCTTCTTGGTGACCCAGGTGTAGGCGCCGCGCGGGACGGAGGTGGCGATGGTGGGGATGCGGGCCTCGTGCCAGCCGATGCCGGTGTTGATGATCGTCGCCCCGGCGGCCTCGACCGCCTTGCCGAGGGTGATCACCTCGTCCAGCGAGGAACCGCCCGGAACCAGGTCCAGCATGGACAGCCGGTAGATGACGATGAAGTCCTCGCCGACCGCCTCGCGGACCCGCCTGACGATCTCGACGGGGAAACGCATCCGGTTCTCGTACGACCCGCCCCAGCGGTCGGTGCGCCGGTTGGTCTGCGCCGCGATGAACTCGTTGATCAGATAGCCCTCGGAGCCCATGATCTCCACGCCGTCGTAGCCGGCCTGCCGGGCGAGGCGGGCGGCACGGGCGTAGTCGTCGATGGTGCGCTCGACCTCGGCGTCGGTGAGTTCGCGCGGCACGAACGGGCTGATCGGTGCCTGGAGCGGGCTGGGTGCGACGAGGTCCTGGTGATAGGCGTAACGCCCGAAGTGCAGGATCTGCATCGCGATCCGGCCGCCCTCGCGGTGCACGGCCTCGGTGACCACCTGGTGCTGCTCGGCCTCCGCCTCGGTGGTGAGCCTGGCGCCGCCCGCGTACGGCCGGCCCTCGTCGTTGGGCGCGATGCCGCCGGTGACGATGAGGCCCACCCCGCCCCGAGCCCGGGCCGCGTAGAACGCCGCCATGCGCTCGAAGCCGCGCTCGGCCTCCTCCAGGCCCACGTGCATGGAGCCCATCAGCACGCGGTTGGGAAGAGTGGTGAAGCCCAGGTCGAGCGGGGTCATCAGATGCGGGTAACGGCTCATCGGGCCCTCCGTGCGCGGTGTCGTCGCTTCTTGTTGTAGAGGAAACGCGAGCCTTTATGCAACTAGTTGCACAACCAGCGACGGGTGACGCCAACCACTTTGTACCTACTAGTATGTACAGTCAGGGCCGACCAATTACGGCGACCACCTGGGCGTGCGCAAGGACGACGGAGTGGTGTTCGTGGCACACGTCCGTCGACTGGCCCTTCGGCGACGGCAAGGCGCACTACGCCCCGGCCGACGCCGGGCCGGCCGGGGCACTGCCGTAGGGCGGGAGGGGGTCAGCGGCTGCGGAGCCGCAGATGCAGGTCCCTCTCCTGGTCGCCGGAGGCCGTACAGGTCTCCTCGACGGCGAACATCGAGTCCAGGGTGTGCCGGAACCGGTCCACGGCCCAGTAGCCGCCCTGGACGTCCGCCTGGACGGCCGCGTCGAGGTGGACCGGCGGGCAGCCCGGCCCCCGGGCGTCCGCGACGTCGTATGTGCCGAGCCACACCATCGGACGGACCTCGTGGAGCTGCTGAGGGATCTCGTCCGCGCCCCGGTCGGACGCGAAGCAGGAGCTCAGCGCGTCGAAGACGAGGCGCGCGTCCTCCTTGGAACCACTGATCTCCACCGTGACGGTTTCCGGATGCGACCGCTCCGTGTGTGCCATTGATCGCTCCTTTCGTGGCGCGCCGCGGTGCAAGGGAGTACCCCGCCGGACCGCGTCCACCCTCAGGAAAGCACCACCTGCCGGTCGGCACACCCCAGGCGGGTTCAGCCGCGGGAGAACTTGTACGTCTTGCTGTCCGTCAGGATGCAGAAACCCGGTGACATCACGATCACGCGCAGGATCCCGGTGCGGCGGTCGTAGTCGATGCCCTCCACCTCGAAGCTGCCGGAGCAGGAGCTGCGCAGCGGCAGCTGGCGCAGGGCGGTGACATGGCCGGTGACGTCCCCGGAACCGTTCGGCGGGGCCGACAGGTCGATCTGGAGCAGCGGCTTGGTCATGCCGAAGAGGCTGCCGTCGGGGTCGTCGGAGGAGCACAGCAGGGTGGTGGGACCGGAGAAGTCGCAGCCCTGGACGTCACGGACGGCATGGTCGAGGTCGACCGTGGAGACCTGCGGGAGGTTCGCCGAGGCCGAGGTGGACGGGTTGACGCCGGGGGTGGGGAAGACCAGCAGGCGGTTCATCGTCCCCCACTCGCCCGAGAGCATCCACTGGCCGTCGGGCGAGATCGCGTCCCAGGAGTTGTTCGGCGCCTCGCCTGGGCTGAGCGTGTGGACGTACTCCGACCAGGTGCCGTCGGGCGCCTGCACGCGGTACATCTTCGAGTTGCCGGAGTCCCGCTGGTAGGGCTCGATGTAGTAGCCGTTGTACGAGGCGTCGGGGTCGCCGACGTGGTTCCAGCCGCGCATGGAGACACCGAGGGGAATGGTGCCGATACCGGTGTACCGGTTGGGGCTGTTCGCGGGGACCTCCACGGAGGCCAGCCCCTGGCTCTCGTCCAGCGGTCGGGCGCGGTCGGAGCCGGTCTCCGTCCAGGTGTCGGCCGCGGAGGCGGGCGCGGGTGCGGTGAGGGACACGACGGCGGCGGTGGCGAGGGTGACGAGTCCGGCGAGGACTGCGTGACAACGTTGCCGGGCGGGCGCGGGCATGGCCGACTCCTCGGGCGGGGGGCGGGGCTGGGAACACTCGGTCGGCGGACAGTCTGGCGTGGCGCATTAGTCATGTACAGGCCAATGCAGCAACATGAGCGTGAACTCTCCCCGTCCGCCGAACGGGCGTGCAGGATGTCCGGGACAGGAGTTCGGCCCCGGCCTACGGGCTTCGACGGACGTGCACGGCTGTGGTGAGAGATGGTGGAGGTAACCGGCACGGCGTCGGAGAGTCGGGTGTGAGCTTGGTGGATCAAGGGGAGTCGGCACGGGGGACGGCGTGCCGTGCGGACGGGCGAAGGCGGTGCATGGCATGAGTGCAGCCGAGGCTCCGGTGGCGGAGGGCGGCGAGCCCGTGCGCGGGCCGGTGCGGCCGGGCGGACTGCTCGACGTGCTGGGCGTGGCGTCGGTGGTGCTGGACACCACCGGGCGGATCGTGCTGTGGAGCCCGCAGGCGGAGGAGCTGTTCGGCTACGGCGCGGGCGAGGCCCTCGGCCAGTACGCGGCCCGGCTCATGGTCCACGAACGACACTTCGAGCTGGTCGGCAAGCTCTTCGCCGATGTGATGCGCACCGGGCAGAGCTGGGCCGGCGGCTTCCCGATCCGGCACAAGGACGGCAGCACCCGCCTGGTGGAATTCCGCAACATGCGGCTGCTGGACGACCGCGGTGACGTGTACGCGCTCGGGCTGTGCGCCGATCAGTCGACCGTACGGCGTCTGGAGCAGGACGTGGCGCTGTCCGAGCGGATGGTGAAGCAGTCACCGATCGGCTACGCCGTCCTGGACACACAACTGCGGTACGTCTCGGTCAATCCGGCCCTGGAGAAGATCAACGGGGTGCCGGCCGCCGAGCACGTGGGGCGGACGCTGCGTGAGGTGCTGCCCATGCTGGACTCCGAGCCGGTGGAGACCGACGCCCGGCAGGTGCTGGACACCGGTGTGCCGGTCATCGACAACACGCTGGTCGGCCGTACCCCCGCCGATCCGGACGAGGACCACACCTGGGCCCATTCGCTGTACCGGCTCGAGGACACCATGGGCAATGTGCTCGGAGTCGCGGTCACGGTGGTCGACATCACCGAGCAGCACCGGGCCTCCATGGAGGCGGAGGCCGCCCGCCGCCGGCTCGCGGTCATCGCCGACGCCTCCGCCCGGATCGGTACGACGCTCGAGCTGGAGCGCACCGCCTGCGAGTTGGCCGAGGTCGCGGTTCCGGAGCTCGCCGACCTGGCGGCCGTGGATCTGCTGGACTCGGTGGTGGAGGGCCGGCGCAGCACGCTCGGGCCGTCGGAGTCGGCGGTGATCCGGGCCCTCGCGGTGCGTCCGCAGGACGGCTCGGACGCGGTGCTGGCCGCCGATCCGCCCGGCCGGATCGCGCGGTACGGACCCGACCGGCTGGTCACCGAGTGTGTGCGCTCGGGCGAGGCGGTGCTGGTGCCGCAGGTGAAGGACGAGGACCTGCCGCGCATCGGCCGCAGCCCCGAGGCGGCCGAACTACTGGGCCGCGCGGGGCTGCACTCGTATCTCGCGGTGCCGCTGATCGCGCGCGGCGAGGTGCTGGGCGCCCTGGATCTCAAACGCACCCGCAATCCGGCGCCGTTCGACGAGGACGACGTGCTGCTCGCCCGGGAGCTGGCGGCCCGCGCGGCCGTGCAGATCGACAACGCGCGCTGGTACCAGAACGCCCGCAACACCGCCCTCACCCTGCAGCGGAGTCTGCTGCCCAGCAGCCCGCCGGTGACGACCGGACTGGAGGTGGCCTCCCGCTACCAGCCCGCCGGGGCCACCAGCGAGGTCGGCGGCGACTGGTTCGACGTCATCCCGCTGGAGGGCGGCAAGACCGCGCTCGTGGTGGGAGATGTGATGGGCAGCGGACTCAGCGCGGCCGCGACCATGGGCCGGCTGCGCACGGCGACCACCACACTGGCCGCCCTGGACCTCGACCCGGCACTGCTGCTGGAGCACCTGGACAAGACGACGTCGGCCCTGGACCACTCCATCGCGACCTGTATGTACGCCGTGCACGATCCGCATCTGCGGCAGTGCCGGATCGCCAACGCCGGCCATCTCCCGCCGGCCCGTCTCCGCCCGGGCCGGCCGCCGGAACTGCTCGACCTGCCGACCGGTGTGCCACTGGGCGTGGGCGGCGTCGCGTTCTCCACCGTCACCGTCGACTTCGAGCCCGGCGACGAGCTGGTGTTCTACACCGACGGCCTGGTGGAGACCCGCAGCCACTCCCTGGACGAACGCCTGGACTCCCTGCTGTCCCTGCTCGACGACCCCGCCCGCCCCCTGGAGGAGACCTGCGACCTGCTGCTGCGGACCCTGCACCACCCCGACAACCACGACGACGTCGCCCTGCTCATCGCCCGGGCGCAGGAACTGCCCTGACGGTTACGGCAGTACGCCGATCACCACGTGCGCGGACAGCTCATCCGACACCGCCGTACGGGCCGTCAGACCCGCGTCGGCGAAGGCTCGTACGGCGGCCGGTGCCTGGCGTTCGCTGGTCTCGGTCAGCAGACAGCCGCCGGGTGCGAGCCACTCGGGCGCCCCGGCGGCCACCCGCCGCAGGAGGTCCAGGCCGTCGGCGCCGCCGTCCAGGGCGACGCGCGGTTCATGGTCACGGGCCTCGGCCGGCAGCAGGGGGAGTTCGGCGGTGGGGACGTAGGGCACGTTGGCGGTGAGGATGCCGACGCGGCCCCGCAACGCGGCGGGCAGGGCGTCGTAGAGGTCGCCCTGATGGACCCGGCCGTCGAAGGCGGCGAGGTTGCGCGCGGCACAGCGTACGGCGGCCGGGTCGATGTCGGCCGCGTGCACCTCGGCACCGTCCAGGGCGGCGGCGAGTGCCGCGCCGAGGGCGCCCGAGCCACAGCACAGGTCCACGACGACGCTCGCCCGCGGCGCCTGGGCCAGCGCCTGGTCGACCAGGAACTCGGTACGGCGGCGGGGGACGAAGACCTCCGGTTCCACCGTGACGCGCAGTCCGTGGAACTCGGCCCAGCCCAGGACGTGTTCGAGCGGGTGCCCGGCGGCGCGCCGTTCCACCATCGAGGCCGCCTCTTCGGGCGTGCGGGCGGTGGCGAGGATCAACTCCGCCTCGTCCTCGGCGAAGACACACCCGGCGGCGCGCAGCGCGGAGACAAGGGTGGCGGGAGAAGAAGAGGACAGGGGACCAGAAGAAGACATGGGGGGCGGAAAGCCTTTCGGACCGCGGGACTTCAGGGCGCTCTCGCGGTCACCGCTGCCGGTGCGCCGTCAGCGACCGGACGGCCACCCTACCCCAACGGGTGCGCCCGGTTCCGGGTGGGAAAAACGCCTGGCGCGGTGGCGAGCCGGGCGGCTACGCTCGCCGCGATGACGACTCACGCCTCGCAGAGATTGGGGGTCCCGTCCGCGCAAAGTGAGCGCTGATGCTCCCTTCCACCGCGCACGGGGACACCCGGCATTCCTTGTGGCTCCGCGTACGGACGTACGCCGTGCCACCGTCCATGATCGAGCTCGCCACCGGCCGCCGTGCCGCCGGGGACTGGGCGGGGGCCTGCGCCGCCGCCCGGATCGACGTCGACCTCGATCTGCGTTCCGTCGCCCGCGCCCACGGCCGGGAGATCGCGGCCCGGCTCCGCGCCGACCTCCGGCGTCTCACACCGGACCTGTTGCGCTGGCACATGCCGAGGATCGCGCCCGACGGGTTGCTGCGCCCCGGCCTGACCCTGACACTGGCCCGGTACGAGCGGCCCGGCAGGGCCGGCCCACTGCATCTCGTGGCCCGTACGCCGCCGGCCTGGGCGGATGCCGGCCAGCGGATCAGCCTCTCCCTGTTCGATCCGGCCGACCCGTCCGGACGCGGTCCGGGGGCGCCCCGAGCGGGCCCGCTGGGACGCCGCCTGGGCCTTGCTGGTGCGGGCGATGGAGACCGGGGCACCGGACGTGGTGGTCGTGCCGGCGACCACCCTGCGGGCCTTCCGGCTCCGGCCGCGCCTGGACCGGCTGGCCTGGCTGGACTGCGGCAGCGGCGCCGACGGGCTGGACCGGGGCTGGGAGCTGGGGCCGGACGGCGCGCACGGGCTGAGCGAGCAGGAGCGGGACGCGGTCCGGTTCCGGGTGGCGCAGGGCATCAAGGGAAGCCCGGGCGACGCACCACAGGGCTGGCGGCGGTGGGCGGAGGAGGTGTTCCATCCGCCGCAGCCATGGCGGCAGTTGCTGGGCTCGGCGGTGCGGTCGGCGGTCTCCGCTCCGGGCGTGGGCGAGGACTGCAGCTACGGCCGGCCGGCGCGGCGCTCGGCCGGGCTGCCCGGGATCGTCCTGCCGAGTCTGCGGCGCCGGCCGCCCCGGGTGTGCGCCGTCATCGACACCTCGGGGTCGGTCAGCGACGCGGAACTGGGCAGCGCGCTGCTGGAGGTGACCGCCATCTGCCGAGCCGTGGGCGGACGGCGGGACCTGGTCTCCGTGCTGTCCTGCGATGCCGCGGCCCGGACCGTGCAGCCGCTGTGCCGGACGGAGGGCATCGAGCTGGTGGGCGGCGGCGGGACGGATCTGGCACCGGGTTCGCCCGCGCGCTGCGGACCCGGCCCGACGCGGTGGTGGTCCTGACCGACGGTCAGACGCCGTGGCCCGAGGAGCGGCCGTCGTGCCGGACGGTGGTGGGGCTGTTTCCGCGGGCCGGTGGGTCGTACGACGGGGATCGTCCCGACTACCGGCCGGACTCGCCCCCGGCGTGGGCGCGAGTGGTGACGATGGGGTCGGCGGCGGGATGACAGGCCGGACCGGGGCCCGTCCGACGACATGCCGGCAGGGAGCCCGCCCGTCGCCGGGCCCGCTCCCTGTTCCGGGCGGCACCGGGTCAGACGCCGACCGTCTCCTCGACCTCCTCCTCGGCCGCCCGCGCCGCCTCCCGCTCGGTCGGTGCCACGGCGGGCGGGGCAGCCGGCTCGGTCGCGGTCGCGGTGCCGGGGTGCCCGACCGCGTGCCGGGCCTGCCGGGGCCGCTCGTACAGGGCCGCGATCCCGGTCACGACCAGGCCCACCAGCAGCCAGACGCCGAGGGTCCACACGTTGCGTGCGAGGCCGTCGTCGCCGAAGTACAGCAGGCTGCGCGCGCCCTCGACGAATCCGGCGCCGTTCCAGAAGGCGTGCAGCGTACCGAAGAAGCCGTTCTGCAGCTCGGGCCGGAACAACCCGCCGGAGCTGGTGAAGTTGAGCATCACGAACAGCACCATCATGGTGAGCGTGGTCCACCGCTTCAGGAAGGTGTGCAGTCCGACGCCGATGAAGAGGATGCCGGCCGAGTACAGCCAGGCCATGCCCCAGACGCCCGCGAGGTCGTGGTGGGCGAGGTGGAACACCGGTCCGGCGAGCAGCGCTCCAATGCCGCCGACCACGGCGGAGACGCCGAGGGTGAGCAGCGCCCGTACCCGCATGGAGAGGGCGGCGCCCGCGGCGCCGAGCGCGGCGACCGAGGCGTAGGAGCCGATGCTGAGGGCGATGAGCAGGAAGAACAGGCCCTGCCCCGTGGGATCGTCGGCGACCGGCTCGGCCACGTCGGTGACCTGCAGCGGCACGCCCTCCTTGGCGGCGACCGGCGTGAAGACCTTCTCGACCGCCGTCGCGCCCATGTCGGAGGCGGCGCTGGCCACCAGCAGTTCGGGCGCCTTGGCGCTCGGCACGTAGGCGCCGGTCACATCCCTGGACTTCAGCAGGTGGACGGCGTCGGCACGGGTCGCGACCGTGCGGACGTCGAGCTTGTCCCCGGCGGTGTCCTTGACCGTCTGCGCGAAGACCTTCGCCTGCGGGGCACTGCCGACGACGGCGACCGGCAGGTGGTGCGGCTCCGGGGTCACGAAGGCCCCCATGTACGCGAGCCCCATGCCTATGCACATCAGCAGCGGGGTGATCAGGTGCGTGAGCACATGGCGCAGTGCGGGCGACCTCATCGCGCGCGACCTCCAGGTAGTTGGCTTATACAACTCTCACATCAAGTTGTACTATACAACTAGAACGCCGGAGGAGGTATTCCCGTGAGCGCAGCGGAGTCGGCCGTGGAGACGATCCAGCGCGAGATGACCATCTTCGCCCGCCGGGCCCGGGCCTCGGCGGGCCGTATGCACCCGGAGCTGTCCCTGGTGTCGTACACCCTGCTCGGCCATCTGGAGGAGCAGGGCGGCTGCCGGGCGACGGATCTCGCCGCCCATTACGCGCTCGACAAGTCCACGGTCAGCCGCCAGGTGGCCGCGCTGGAGCGGGCCGGGCTGATCGAGCGCCGCCTCGATCCGGAGGACCACCGGGTCCAGGTGCTGCATCTGACGGAGGGCGGCCGGGACATCCTCGCCCAGGTCACCCGCAGCCGCCGGGCCGCGTTCCGCGAGCGGCTCGCCGACTGGCCGGAGGAGGACCTGATGCGCTTCGCGGCCTACCTGGAGCGGTACAACGCGGGTCCGGGCGAGACCGGGGCCGACCGACCGCCGGCCCCGGGATGACAGCGCACCGGCCGCGATGGCTACGCCACCGGCACCGCGGCCCGCTCGTCGGCCAGCCGCTCCGGGGCGCGCGCCGCGAGGAAGGCCGTACGGCGGCGAAGCCGGAAGCCGAGGGACTCGTACAGCCGGATCGCGCCGGTGTTCTGGGCGCTCGTGTGCAGGAAGGGCGTCTCGCCGCGCTCCCGTATGCCGTGCGCGACCGCGAGGATCAGCCGGGTGGCGAGGCCTTCGCCGCGGAAGGCGGGGTCGGTGCAGACCGCGCTGATCTCGGTCCAGCCCGGCGGGCGGAGCCTCTCCCCCGCCATCGCGATCAGCGCGCCGCCGCGGCGGATGCCGAGGTAGGTGCCGAGTTCGACGGTGCGCGGCAGGAACGGTCCGGGCCGGGTGCGGTCCACGAGATCGAGCATCTCGGGCACGTCCGCAGGCCCGAGGCGCACCGCCTCCGCGTCCGGCGCGGCGGCCAGGCCGTCGTCCACGAACTGCACGCCCTCGATGCGGAAGGTGATCTCCCAGCCGTCCGGTACGTCGCCGCAGTACCCGGCCAGCGGGATCTCCGCGCCGGAACCGGCCAGCGCGGCCAGGTCGGCCCAGTCCCGCGCGTCCGGTTCGTCGGGCAGCGCCAGCCAGGGAGAGACGTCGACGGGGTAGCGCAGCACCCGGCCACGCCGCTCGGCGAAGCGGGCGTGCGGACCGGTCAGGGAGGCGAAAGCGGGGTTGTCGAGGACGTGCTGGCCGTCGGCGGCGGGCCCGTCGCCGACGGCCGCTCCGGCTATGACGCTCACGCGGCCACCTCGATCACGATCTTGCCGAGGGCGTGCCCGTCCTCGACGGCGCGCAGCGCCTGGCCGGCCTGCTCCAGCGGGAAGGTGCGGGTGATGTGCGGCTTCAGGGCGCCGCGTACGGCGAGGTCGGCCACCGCCTCGAGCACGGCGGCGGTGCGGACCCGTCTGACGGGGGCGCCGCCGAGTGCGGCCGCGGCCTGCTGCGGCGAGCCCGCGGTGACCAGCTTGCCGCGGTCCTTCAGCAGTTCGGCGGCCTCGGTGAGCACCGGCTCGCCCACCAGGTCGTACACCCCGTCGATGCCGTCCGGCGCGGCGGCCCGCACCCGCTCGGCCAGGTCGGGTCCGGAGGGCACGTGCACCGCGCCCAGCGACTCCACGAACTCCCTCTTGCCCTCGCTCGCCACGCCCACGACCCGCAGTCCGAACGCCCGGGCGATCTGCACGGCCGCGGTCCCGACGCCGCCGCCCGCGCCCGTCACCAGCAGGGTCGAGCCGCCGGGCAGGTCGAGCTGGCGGACGCCGTCGTAGGCGGTCGCGGCGGCGACCGGGAGGGTGGCGGCGTCACGGAAGGACAGCGCGGCGGGTTTGTGGGCGGTCACGTCGGCGGTGAGCAGGGCGTACTCGGCGAATGCGCCACGGGCGGCACTGCCGAACACCTCGTCGCCCACGGCGAAGCCGGTGACTCCCGGGCCGACCTCCTCGACGACGCCGGCGGCCTCGCTGCCGAGGACCGTGGGAAAGACAGGCTCGCCCTCGCCGGGGCGGCGGAAGCCCTGGCGCAGCTTCCAGTCGACGGGATTGACGCCCGCCGCGCGAACCGCGATCAGGATCTCGCCGGGGCCCGGACCGGGGCGGTCGAGGTCGATCAGCGCCTCGGTCTCCGGCCCCCCGTGCCGCGTGTGGACATACGCCTTGGACATGCTGTTTCCCTCGCTTCTCTCGCCCTGCCACCGGTGTACCGGTGTACCGGTGTACCGGTGCCGGCATCGAGGGCAAAGGAGAAGCGCCGCAGAGCTATTCCCGTGGCCCGAAAGAGTTCATGCGGCCGCCATCATCCGGGCGTGAGGGGCGATGACCAGGGACGGAGCACGCGGAACGACCACGTACGGTTGAAGGATGAACGTAACGCGAGGCTTCACGGGCCGTCCGCGCGTCCACAACCCTGGGCTGCCGCCCGGGCAGTACGACGCGCGCGAGGAGTGGCCGGTCCTGTCCGCCGAGGTCACCCCCGACCTCGCACCGGCCGACTGGTCCTTCCGCATCGACGGCCTGGTGGAACAGCCGCACAGCTGGGACTGGGACGCGGCGCACGCGCTGCCGGCGTCGGCGTACGACGGCGACATCCACTGTGTGACCGGCTGGTCGAAGTTCGGCGTGCGCTTCGGCGGGGTCTCGCTGGACGCGTTCTTCCATGTGGTGCGGCCACATGTGTCCGCCACCCATGTGCTCGCCCGCTCCCACACCGGCTACACCACCAACCTGCCGCTCGCCGACCTCACCGGCGGGCGGGCCTGGATCGCCTGGGAGTACGACGGCAAGCCGCTCCCGGCCGAGCACGGCGGCCCGGCGCGGCTGCTGGTGCCCCATCTCTACTTCTGGAAGAGCGCCAAGTGGATCGCCGGCCTGACACTCCTCGACCACGACGAGCAGGGCTTCTGGGAACGCAACGGCTACCACGAACGCGGCAATCCCTGGCAGGAGCAGCGGTACTCCGGTGACTGACACGGTGACGACGAACCCGGGCAACCACGCCACACGCCCGGAACCAGGGATTCCGCCCGTGCCTCGGGCCCTGGCCCCGGCCACCGGCGCCACGGCACCGGAAGCAGCCGGCTGCGCGCCGGACGAGTGCGCCCGCGCTGCGGCCCCGGGCCCGGCCGTCCCCGCGGACCCGACCGCCGGGGCGGCAACCGGGAACCTGGAAGCTCCACTCCCGGACACGGCCACCCCCTCCCCGCGCCCTGAGCCGATCGGACCGGCGGCGGCCCCCGGCCTCGCTGCCCGCTCGCAGGACGCGACCGCCATCACGGCCCCGCTCCTGGCCGCGGCCTCCCTCCCCCCGGGCCTCCCGTCCCACGGCGCCGCCGTTGCCGCGAGGCGTTTCGCGGTGCCCGGACGCATCGCCGTGAGCGATCAGGTGGCGGCCGTGTGGCAGATCGCCACGGTGACGGAGATCCGGCGGGAAACGCCGCACGCTGCCACCTTCCGGCTGGCGGTGCCGGGCTGGGCGGGGCATCTGCCCGGCCAGCACCTGATGCTGCGGCTGACCGCGGCGGACGGGTATGTGGCGCAGCGGCACTACTCGATCGCATCGGCCCCGGACGACTCCGGGCACATCGAGCTGACCCTGGACCGGGTACCGGACGGCGAGGTCTCCGGCTGGTTCCACACGGTCGCCCGGCCCGGGGACACCGTCGAGGTGCGCGGGCCGCTGAGCGGTTTCTTCGCCTGGCCCGGCGACCGGCCCGCGCTGCTGATCGGCGCCGGCTCCGGGATCGTCCCGCTGATGTCGATGGTGCGGCACCACCGCAGCCGCGGTCTCACCGTGCCGCTGCGCATGCTGGTGTCCGCGCGCAGCCCCGAGGAGCTGATCTACGCGGCCGAGCTGGGCGCGGAGACGACGCCCGTCTTCACCCGCAGCGCCCCACAGGGGGTGCCCGTGGGACGTATGGCAGCCGCACATGTGGGGCCGCTCCTGGCCGAGCAGCCTCCCTGTGGGTGGGAGGCCTATGTGTGCGGATCCAACGGGTTCGCGGAGCACGCGTCCCGGCTGCTGGTCGCGGCGGGCCAGCCCGTGGACCGGATCCGCATCGAGCGGTTCGGCTGACCCTCCGGGTCGCGCGCTGAGGTCGTTCGCGCAGCGGTGGGGCGCATGGCGCGTTCCGTGCTCCAAGTGGGCTTGAACCCGCGGTTCGCGGCGCGAGCGAGGTGCTCCGTACTCCGTACGGGGTACGAGACGGGTGTGGACGCTCGTGTGCGTGAGCGGCGGAGGGGGGCGACGAGTCCGGGCCTCATGGACCGGCTCGTCGGCTCTGCGGCTCCGACGGTGCGAGGAGGTGGACATGCGTACCGGGGTGTGTGGCTGGCGCTGGCAGCACAATCCGCTGCGGCGCCGCTCGGATGTCGTGGAGGCATGGACGCTGCTGATCGTGGCCGTCCTGCTGTTCGTGGTCACACCGCTGGTCGGCGTGGCCGCGGGTCTGCGCGCGCATGACACGGCCCGCAGCGTCGCGGCCGCGCAGCGGGCCGAGCGCCACCAGGTCCGTGCACGGGTGTTCGGCGACCCGCCCGAGCGGCTGTCCGCCGAGCAGGGCGACCGCGCGTACCCGTACCGCGCCCACGTCCGCTGGACCGAGCCCGGCAAGGGCACCCGTACGGCGTGGGCCCGGGTGCCGGCGGGCACCCGTACCGGTGACGCGGTCTCGGTGTGGTTCGACGCCCGGGGCCGCAGTGTCGCACCGCCGCCGGACGACGCGGCGGTCTGGCAGCACGCGGTGACCATCGGGCTGGTCGCGGCGGGTGGTTCGGCGGCCGCCGTGCTCCTCGTGCACGCCGTCGAGCGCCGGATCGCGCTGCGCCACCGGCTGGCGGAGTGGGAACGGGAATGGGCACGGACGGGACCGAGGTGGACCCAGCCCCGGGCGTGAGGGGCAGGTGCCCGTCCGCCGACGGGGGAGCAAACGCTTGCTGGCCCCTCCTGCGGCACCCACGTACGGTGAACTGACGCAGTCTCCCTTCGCGAAGGTGGTTGTAGATGGCCCTGTTCGACCTGCCCCTCGACGAACTCCGCGAGCACCGCAGCGAGTCCGCCGAGCCCGAGGACTTCGACGCCTTCTGGGACAAGACCCTGGAGGAGGCACGCGAGCACGAGCTGGACGCCCGCTTCGAGCCGGTGGACACCGGGCTGTCGACGGTCCAGGTGTACGACGTGACGTTCGCCGGGTTCGGCGGTCACCCGGTCAAGGGCTGGCTCCGGCTGCCGGCCGGCGCGACCGAACCGCTGCCGCTGGTCGTGGAGTTCGTCGGCTACGGCGGCGGGCGCGGACTGCCGCACGAGAACCTGCTGTGGGCCTCGACGGGCCGGGCGCACTTCGTGATGGACACCCGCGGCCAGGGCAGCGCCTGGGGCGCCGGGGGCGGCACGGCGGACCCGGTCGGCACCGGCCCGGCGTACCCCGGGTACATGACGCGGGGCATCGACGCGCCGGAGAACTACTACTACCGGCGTGTGTTCACGGACGCCGTACGCGCCGTCGAGGCGGCCCGTTCGCACCCGCTGACCGACCCGGCCCGTACCGTGGCGCTCGGCGCCAGCCAGGGCGGCGGCATCACCCTGGCCGTCGGCGGCCTGGTCCCCGACCTGGTCGCGGTGGCGCCGGACGTGCCGTTCCTGTGCGACTTCCCGCGCGCGACCACGCTGACGGACCGGCATCCCTACCGTGAGATCGGCCTGTTCCTCAAGACGCACCGGGGCCGCTCGGCGGAGGTGCTGCGCACGCTCTCCTACTTCGACGGGGTGCACTTCGCGGCCCGCGGCCGGGCCCCGGCGATGTTCTCGGCGGCGCTGGAGGACCAGACCTGCCCGCCATCGACCGTGTTCGCCGCGTTCAACGCCTGGGCGCACGAGGACAAGGCGATCGAGGTCTACGACTTCAACGACCACGAGGGCGGCGGCCCCTTCCACGAGGCGGAGCAGCTGCGCTGGCTGCGGTCGTACGCCTGAGGCGGCGGACGGACGCGAGCATCTGCCGGACACTTCCCTCCAGTCCGACCAGTCGGTACGTTCGGGACCCCGGTCGCAGCGTCGCGGCCCGGGTTTCCGGCGACGACGGAGGTCCCATGTCCGCGCACGAGACACAGGTCCACGGCCACTGCGACGCGCCATTCGCGGCGGTGCGGGAGGCGTTCGAGGACAACTTCCGGGAGCGGGGCGAACTGGGCGCCGCGGTGGCGGTGACCGTCGACGGCACCACGGTGGTGGACCTCTGGGGCGGCTGGGCGGACACGGCCGGTACCCGCCCGTGGGAACGGGACACGCTGGTCAACGTGTGGTCCACCACCAAGGGCCCGGTAGCCCTGTGCGCACACCTGCTCGCCGACCGGGGGCTGCTCGACCTCGACGCGCCCGTGGCCGCGTACTGGCCGGAATTCGCAGCGGCGGGGAAGGAGAAGGTGCTCGTCCGGCATCTGCTGTCGCACCGCGCCGGGCTGTCCGGCCTGCGCGAGCCGCACTCCCTGGCGGACCTGTACGACTGGGAGCTGACGACCGCCCGGCTGGCGGCGACCGAGCCGTGGTGGGAGCCGGGCACCCGCTCCGGCTATCACGCGCTCACGTACGGCTTTCTGGTCGGCGAGGTCGTCCGGCGGATCTCGGGGCTGCGGCCGGGGGCCTTCCTGGCGCGCGAGCTGACCGGGCCGCTCGGCA
Source organism: Streptomyces sp. NPDC031426 (assembly GCF_055581585.1). Classification (NCBI taxonomy): domain Bacteria; kingdom Bacillati; phylum Actinomycetota; class Actinomycetes; order Kitasatosporales; family Streptomycetaceae; genus Streptomyces; species Streptomyces sp. NPDC031426. Next base: position 411,791 of record NZ_JBVIJE010000008.1, on the reverse strand, counting down.
TCGACTTCACGGTCGGGCTGCCGGCGAAGGAGGCGGGCCGGGCGGCCGAGCTGGTGCCTCCACCGGCCGCCTCCCGCAGTGAACAGGCGGCTGTCTTCAGCCAGTTGACGCCCGCCGCGCTGGCGGCGCTGGCCAATCCGGTGGTCGGCGCGGCGGAGGCGAACACGCCCGAGTGGCGGGCGGCGGAGATCCCCGCGGCGAACGGGCACGGCACCGCACGCGCCGTCGCTGCACTGTACGGCGTCTTCGCCGGGCGCGGCTCGCACGGCGGGCGGCGCGTCCTGTCGCCGGAGGCGGCGGAGCGGGTGCGCGAGGGCCAGGGAAGCTGCCGCGATCTGGTGCTGGGCGCGGGCTTCGAGGGCGAGACCGAGGTCGGGCTCGGTCTGTGGTTGAGCGGGCCGAACGGGTCGTACGGCCCGAATCCACGGGCTTTCGGTCATGACGGGTTCGGCGGCTCGTGCGGGCTCGCCGATCCGGAGGCGGGCGTGTCCCTGGGGTACGTGATGAACCGGATGGGGCCGCGCATCGCCGACGACCCACGGAAGATGGCGCTGATCGACGCCCTGTACAGCGCACTGTGACGACGTGATCGCGCGGGCGGGTTTCGGCCGAACCGGCAGACCGCTCTTCCCTCGTGGTTTAGACCAATGCTATTTGTGGTCGCGCAACGAGCCCGCACGACTACGTCTTGTCACCACAGGAGGGCGCGGCATGGCCCGCACCACCCCGCACGAACCCGCGCAGTGCGACGACCGGCCCCTGTACGGGCGGATCGCGGCGCTGCTCCTCGACGAACTGCGCGCCGGCACCATTCCGCCGGGCGAACGACTGCCGGGCGAACGGCACTTGGCCGCGTATTTCCAGGTCAGCCGGGAGACCGTCCGGCAGGCGCTGGAGGTGCTGCGGCGCAGCGGTGCCGTCGCCACCGACCGGCGGGGCAGCCATGCCACGCTGCCCGCCCGGCCGGTCGCGGCGCCGGGGACTCCGGCCTTCCCGCTGGGCGCCCACTCGGCGGACCCGTCCGCGGTCGACCGGGCCACGGTGACCTGGGAGGCGCCGCCGGAGGAGCACGCGCGGGAGCTGGGCCTGGCGCCGCAGCGGCCGACGCTGGTGCACCGCTACCGGTCGGCCACGCCGGACGGCCGGGCGCTGCGGACGGCGGTGACGTCGTTCTCGGCGGTGGCGCTGACCGAGGTCGCGGAGCTGGCCCGCTACCGGGGCCGGGCCGACGGCACCACCCCCGCGCAGCTGCGCCGGGCCTACGACTGGATGCGCAAGGCCGGCCTGTCGCTGCACCACCGCGATTCCATCACCCAGGTCGACGGCGCCGCGTCGGTGCGGGTGACCCGGCGGGTGCACGACCAGTACGCCCGGCCGCTGGAGATCACGGATCTGGTGGTGGACGCCGAACGGGACGCGCTGGTCTACGAGTTCACGCTGCCCGCGGCCGGCTGAGCCCGCCGGGCCACCACCAGCCGGGCCCGGGGGCTGCCGTCGCCGCGCCGCCCGAACTCGGGCAGGGCGTGCAGCTCGACGGTGAACCCGGCACGCCCCAACTCCGTGAGCACGCCACTGAGCCGGAAGGCCCGGTAGTACATGACGAACGGCGGCCGCCACAGCGCGTTGCGCACCCGCATCACCGCGTCGAAGGCGAGCAGCACCCAGTAGCCGGCCTGCGTCGGGCGGGGCGGGGCGAGCACCGGGAAGGCGAACCGGCCGCCCGGCCGCAGGACGGAGTGGACCTGGGTGAACAGCCCCGGCAGTTCACGCGGCAGGAAGTGACCAAAGGCCCCGAAGGAGACCACGAGGTCGAAGGCCGCCGCGAACGGCAGGGCCCGGGCGTCGCCGCGCACCCAGGCGACCTCGGCCCCGCCGGCGGGCCGCCCCCGGCGCCGGGCGACATCGAGCATGCCCGCGCTGAAGTCGACTCCGGTGATGCTCCGCCGGCACAGCCCGGTGAGGACCTCCGCACCCGCGCCCGTGCCGCAGCACAGGTCGAGCCCGTCCTCGAACGGGCCGAGCGAGGTGAGCGCCTTCGCCACGGACTCCAGGACGTCGTCGGGTGTCCGGAAGGGCGTGTGGTCGAACTTCGGGGCGAGCAGGTCGTAGCCGTGCTCGACGGACGACAGTGCCTGCACGGCGAGTTCACGCAGGCTGGGGCCTTGGGGACCGAACATCTCCTCAGCCTAGGGCCACGCGCTCGGCCAGGACCGCGAGAACCCGCTCGCACCAGCGCAGGTTCTCCTCCTCGAAGCCGATCCCGGCCATGAGGGTGAGGTAGGGGCCGACGCGGTCGGCGCCGCGGAGGTACTCGTCCTCGGTCCGGCCGTCGAGGAGGCGGCGCTGCACCCGCCGGTAGCGGTCGAGCTTTCCCCGTGCCCAGCCCATGCGCTCCTCGATCAGGGCGCGGGTGACCTCGGGGTCGGCGCCGTCCATCGCCTGGATCTTGATGAGGAGTTCGTCGCGGATGGCGGTGGGCCGCTTGGGGGGCTCGGCGGCGAAGGCGTCCAGCTCCGCCCGGCCGGACTCGGTGAGCGTGAACATCCGCTTGTTCGGCCGCCGCTCCTGCTGCACCGTCCGGGCCTGGACGAGCCCGTCCTGCGCGAGGCGCTCCAGCTCCCGGTAGAGCTGCTGCGGGGTGGCGGGCCAGAAGTTCGCGAGCGAGACGTCGAACGACTTCGACAGCTCGTAGCCCGAGGCCTCGCCCTCCAGCAGGGCGGCCAGGACGGCGTACTTGAGCGACATATGGACAGGCTAGCAGTCGTTGATTAATCTCATCCGCACCTATTCAATTAATTGACTAGTCACTCTGCGAGGTGACCCGATGCACGCGTTCCGCGCCGCGGTCGAGGCCGGCGACATCGATGCCGTCGAGGCGTTGCTGGCCGAGGACGTCGTCTTCACCAGCCCCGTCGTCTTCAAGCCGTATCCGGGCAAGGCGATCACCGCGGCGATCCTGCGCGCGGTGTCCCAGGTCTTCGAGGACTTCCGGTACGTCCGGGAGATCGGCGACCCGGCCTCCTCCGACCATGCGCTGGTCTTCACCGCCCGGGTGGGCGACCGCGAGCTGACCGGCTGCGACTTCCTCCATGTGAACGAGGACGGCCTGATCGACGAGCTCATGGTCATGGTCCGTCCGCTGTCCGGGGCGCATGCCCTCGCCGAGGCCATGGGCGCGCGGTTCGACGAGATCGCGAAGGAGGCGGAGGCACGGTCGGTGTGAGCACCCACGAACGCGTCAGCCCTTGAGCTGTCCCGACGGCGAGCGTGGCGAAGCGGGAACCGCTGCTGTCGTAACCGCCGTTTCCATGACCTGACGGCCCCACGGAAAGGGCGGGGGTTCGTATGGCCGGTGTGCGGCTCAGACTCCGGGAGATGCGCCGGGTGTGAGCCGGACCGGCAGGGTGCGCACGCTGTTGCCGACGAAACCGGCGTGCGGGACCAGGTCGCCTTCGGCCGCGGCGAGTTCGAGGTGAGGGAAGCGGGTGAAGAGCCGCTCCAGCGCGATGCCGGCCTCCAGTCGGGCGAGCGGCGCGCCCAGGCAGTAGTGCGCGCCGTGCCCGAGCGAGAGATGGCGTACGGCGCCGGGCCGGGCGGGACGGGTGACGTCGAAGCGGTCGGCGTCGGGGCCGTGCGCGGCGGGGTCGCGGCCGGCGGCGGAGTAGCCGGCGAGCACGGGGGTGCCGGCGGGTATGAGCGTGTCGTCGACGGTCAGGTCGCGCACCGGGTAGCGGAACGGGAAGTAGCTGACCGGCGCGTCCCAGCGCAGGGTCTCCTCGACCACGTCGGCCCAGCTCGCCCGGCCCGCGCGCACGAGGTCGAGTTGGTCGCGGTGGGCGCACAGGGCGCGTACGGCGTTGGTGATCAGGTTGAGCGTGGTCTCGTGCCCGGCGACGATCATCAGCAGGAGCGTGCCGATCAGCTCCTGGTCGCCGAGCCGGTCGCCGCCCTCGTCGCGGGCGGCGATGAGCGCGCTGGTGAGGTCGTCGGCGGGCGCCGCGGCCTTCGTCGCCGCGATCTCACCCAGGACGGCGACGAGTTCGCGGTTCGCGGCGATGGCCTCGGCCGGCTCGATGCCGGTGGCCACGACCTGGCTGCTGAGGTGGTGCAGCCGGTCGCGGAATGCGGCCTCCACACCGAGGAGTTCGCAGATGACCGCCAGGGGAAGGGGCAGGGCGAAGTGCCGCCGCAGGTCGGCGACGCCGTCCGCGGCCTGCGCGGCCCGCGCCAGGTCGTCCAGCAGGGAGGCGGTCAACTGCTCGATCCTCGGCCGTAGTTGCTCCACCCGGCGGGGCGTGAAGGCGTGCCCGACCAGGGACCGCAGCCGCCGGTGGTCCTCCCCGTCGGCGGTGGTCATGCCCTGCACGGTGGCGAACGTGAGCAGCGGCCAGCCCGCGGGGATCCGGCCCTCTCGCAGATCCGTGAAGTGACATGCGTTCTTGGCGACTTCCGGATGCTGGAGGAACTCCCTCAGTGCATCGTGCCCGAGTACGGCCATCCCCTCGATCCCGCCGGGCAGTTCCACCGGGGCCACGGCACCGCCGGCCAGCAGCCGTGCGTTGACGGTGTGCGGGCAGCCGCCTGCGGGGTCGAGTCGGTGCGGGGGCCGGGCGGCAGAGGTCTCCACGGGTTCTTCTCCTGACGGTCGGGCGGAATAGCAGGGCGGCTCGGCGGAGGAGCCGGTTGGCTCGGGACGGGAATAGGCGCGGACGGCATCATGTTGACCGAACCGAGCGCACGGGTATAGTGCGATCAGCGCATGTGCGTGTCGCGTCGTACGGACACCGGTGCCGCTGTTCTCTCCACCAGCCCCTCGGCCGAGGCTTCCGACCGGCCCGGGCTTCTTCTCTGCACCACCTCGTGACCAGGGCGATTCCGCCACACCCGAGGTGCCGTTCCCGCCGCCCGGAGGCAGCTCTCAAGCCCTCCCGCTCGCGGCCACTCTCCCCCTCCCAGCTCTCTTCTCCCGTCCGTGAAAGGACCTCCCGCCATGACCACCACACTCGAACACCCTCCCGTGGTCCAGCAGGCCCCGGCCGCCCGGCTCGTCACCGGTGTCCTCGACATCGACGCGCAGGGGAAGGGGCACCTGCGGGCACCGCACCTGCTGGCCTCCCCCGCCGATCCCCAGATCCCGCCGGGCCTGATCCGGCGCCATGGGCTGCGCAGGGGCGACCTCGTCGAAGGCGTCCGGGGCGACCGGCGCGCGCTGACCGAGGTCACCCGCGTCGACGGACACGACCCCGCGGACCTGCGCGGCCGGCGTCACTTCCGCGACCTCACCCCGCTCCACCCGCACGAGCGCATCCGCCTCGAACACCCCGCGTCCGGACTGGCCGGGCGCGTCACCGATCTCTTCGCGCCGGTCGGCAAGGGCCAGCGCGGACTCGTCGTGGCCCCGCCGAAGAGCGGCAAGACGGTGCTGCTCCAGCAGCTCGCTGCCGCCGTGGCCGGCAACCACCCCGAGTGCCGGCTGATCGTCCTGCTGCTGGACGAGCGCCCCGAGGAGGTCACCGAGATGCGCCGCTCGGTGCGCGGCGAGGTGTACGCCTCCACCTTCGACCGGACGCCCAAGGAGCACATCGCCCTCGCCGAGCTCGTCGTCGAGCGGGCCAAGCGCCTGGTGGAGGCCGGCGAGGACGTCGTGATCCTGCTGGACTCCCTGACCCGGCTGTGCCGGGCGCACAACAACGCCTCCGCCGCCGGTGGCCGCACCCTGAGCGGCGGTGTCGACGCGGGCGCGCTGCTCGGGCCCAAGCGGTTCTTCGGTGCCGCCCGCCAGGCCGAGGAGGGCGGCTCGCTGACCATCCTCGCCACCGTCCTGGTGGACACCGGCTCCCGCGCCGACGGCTACTACTTCGAGGAGCTGAAGAGCACGGGCAACATGGAGCTGCGCCTGGACCGGGAAGCCGCCGCCCGGCGTCTCTTCCCCGCCGTGGACCTCGACGCCACCGGCACCCGCCGCGAGGAACTCCTCCTCACTCCGGCCGAATTGACGGCCGTCCACGGTCTGCGCCGCGTCCTGCGCTCCCGCGAGGGCGCTCCGTCCGGTCTGGAGACCCTCCTGGAGCGGCTGCGCTCCACGCCCGACAACGCCGCGTTCCTGCGACAGATCCGGCCCACCCTGCCCACCGGCTGAGCCCTGCGCCGAAGGCAGGGATGCCGCGTCCGGGTTGCTCGCGTGGGCCGAACGGCCCTTCCAGCGCGAGAGACGGCGAACCCGTTCGTACGTTGATCATATGATCACCGGACTTTCTCATCGGGTGGCCTCGTCGGCCTGTGCCCTCTGCGTGGCGGGCGTGCTGGCACTCACCCCGGCCACCGCCTTCGCCGGGCCCCGTACCGGGGAACCCGCTCCGCCCGCGCCCCGGGCGGCGATGCCCGGCCCCAACCAGCTCTACCGCTCCGGCGTCCTGGTCCGGCCGCACCAGGACGCGCCCGAGCTGCCGGACGTGTCGGCGCTGTCCTGGGTGGTGGCCGACGCCGGCAGCGGGGCGGTGCTGGCCGCGAGCGACGCGCACCGCAAGCTGCCGCCCGCGAGCACCCTGAAGACCCTGTTCGCCCTCACGGTGCTGCCCGCCCTGCCCGCCGACATGCGGCACACCGTGCGCAACACGGAGCTGGCCGACATCGGCGCGGGCAGCAGCATGGTCGGCGTCAAGGAGGGACTCACCTACCGGGTGTCCGACCTCTGGCGCGGGGTCTTCCTCCACTCCGGCAACGACGCCGTGCACGTGCTCGCCTCGCTGAACGGCGGCTGGGAGGCCACGGCCGCCGAGATGCAGACCAAGGCACGCTCGCTCGGCGCCATGGACACCCATGTCGTCTCCCCCGACGGCTACGACGCCGACGGCCAGGTGTCCTCCGCCTACGACCTCGCGGTCTTCGGCCGGGAGGGCCTGCGCAATCCCGACTTCGCCCGGTACTGCTCCACCGCCGAGGCGGACTTCCCCGGTGACGGCGCGACGTACGGCATCAGGAACACCAACCGGCTGCTGACCGGCCAGAGCGGCGTGAAGAAGTATCCCGGCCTCATCGGCATCAAGAACGGCTACACCACCAAGGCGGGCAACACCCTGGTGGCCGCCGCCCGCCATGGCAGCCGCACGCTGGTGGTGACCGTGATGAACCCTCAGGAGGGCGGCGGACTGGCGGTGTACCAGGAGGCGCGCGAGCTGCTCGACTGGGGCTTCGCGGCAGCCGGCCGGGTGGACCCGGTCGGCTCGCTGGACGGGCTGCGCGTCACCTCGCGGCCGGTGTCGAAGGCCAAACCGGTGGCCGCTGCCGCGTCGCACGCAGCGGACTCGGGCTGGCCCGGCCCCGCCGTCGTCGCGGGGCTCGCGGGTCTCGTCGCCGGCGCCGCGGTGGTGGCGCTGCGGGCCGTCGCGGTGGCGACGGTGCGGGCCAGGAGCAAGCGCACCCCGCGCGACTGACCCGTCGGCAGGCCGAGGAGCAGCCCCAGCGTGATCCAGGCGTAGGTGTTGCTGCCGAGGAAGCCGCCGATGCCGGAGGCGTCGTCGAACCACAGCCACACCACGCTCGTGCACAGCACCGCGTACAGGGCGCCCGCGATCCGCGGGTGCCCTGTACGCAGCAGCACGGCGAACGACGGCAGCAGCCACACCAGGTGGTGCACCCAGGTGATGGGGCTGACCAGGCAGGCCGCCGCCCCGGTGAGTGCGAAGGCGGCCGTCCAGTCACCGGCCCGCACCGCCTGACGGGTCCGCCACGCCCAGACGCACAGGGTCAGCAGGACCGCCGTCGCCCACAGCGGGCGGCCCGGCTCGCCGAGGCGGGCCAGCACTCCTTGGAGCGACTGGTTCGACACATAGTCGAGCCGGCCCACCCGGCTGGTGTCCCACAGCGCCTCGGTCCAGTAGTAGCGGGACGCCCGCGGATCGGCCCAGGCGGCCAGCGCGGTCGCCGCGAGGGCGACCGCCGTCGCGGCTCCGGCCGCCCGGCGCCGCCCGGCGAGCAGCAGCAGACCGATGAACAGGGCGGGCGTGAGCTTCACTGCGGCGGCGAGGCCGATCCCGGCGCCGGCCCAGCGCTCCCGGCCGGTCGCCAGGAGCCGACAGTCCCCCAGGACGAGGGCGAGCAGCACCAGATTGACCTGGCCGAAGCTGAAGGTGTCCCGCAGCGGCTCGAACAGCGCGAGCAGGCAAAGGCACAGCGACCAGCGGTACCACCCGTGCCGCCGCCAGTCCGGGCCGGCCAGGATGCGCAGGATCACCGCCAGCGCGGCCAGGTTGACCAGCAGGGACGCCACGATCGCCGAGTCACGGTCCAGCAGCGCCAGCGGCAGCATGGCGACCGCGGCGAACGGCGGATAGGTGAAGCCGTACGTGGTGCCCGGCACCTGGTAGTCGTAGATCCGCCCGCCGTGGTGCGCCCAGGTGTGCACAGTGCCGTAGTAGACGCGCAGGTCGAAGAAGTCGCGCAGCAGCGGCACGGTCGCCGTGAAGACGGTGACCGCGGCGCCGAGGACGAGGACCAGCGCCAGACGGCCCCTCGTCGTACGCGGCCCCCTCACGCCATGCGTCCCGGGGCCGGGGCCTGGGCCGCCTGGTGGGCCTGCCACAGGACGACCACGCCGAGCACCCCGCCGGAGACGGCGAGCACGAGTTGCCCGGGGTCGGCCGGGCCGCCGCTGGGCAGTACGGCGAGGGCGAGGACGCCGGCCAGGGCCGCGACCCGGTGCCGTACCGAGGTGCTGGGCGCCGCGGCGGCGATGAGGAACAGGCCCCACAGCATGTACCAGGGGCGGATCGCCGGGCCGAACACGGCGACCGCCAGCAGGCTGAGCCCGAGGGCGTACACCGGTCTGACGCGCAGCCGTAGCCATATCAGCGCCACGGCGACGGCGGTGGCGGCGAGGCCGAGCAGATGCCAGGCCGGTACGGCCAGCGGGGCCAGGCTGCTGCCGAGGTGCTCCAGCAGGGCACCGGTGGCGCGGCCGAGCAGGCTGGTCAGGGCCCAGTTGTGCGGGGAGACGGGGGTGGCCAGGGCGCCGATCCAGCCATAGCCGGTGCCGGCGACGGCCGTGGCGGCGACCGTCGTCACGGCGGAGGCGGCCGCCGCGGTCAGGACGGCCGGCAGCGGGCGGCGGCCGGAGCGGACCTGGAGGGCCACGACCGCCGGCAGGCCGAGCGCGGCCGGCGCCTTGACCAGGGCGGCCAGGGTGACGAGGACGGCCCCGAGGACTCCGCCGGCCGGCCGTTCCCCGCGCGCGGCGACCAGGCCGAGCCCCAGCAGACCGAGCATCAGGGCGTCGTTGTGGGCGCCCGCCACCAGGTGCAGCAGGACCAGCGGGTTGAGGGCGCCGAGCCAGAGGGCGGCGGCCGGGTCGGCGCCGCTGTGCCGGGCGAGGCGGGGCAGCGCCACCGCCATCAGGGCCACGCCGAGCAGGGCGACCAGGCGCATGCCGAGCAGGCCGGCCGGCAACTGTCCGCGGGTCAGCCCGGACAGCGCGGAGGCCAGGGCCATGAAGGCGGGGCCGTAGGGGGCGCCGGTGTGCTGCCACATCGGGGCCACCTCGTCGGCGAGCGGGCCGCCGAGCTGGGCCGGGCCCTGGGTGTAGACGTCCATGTGGTGGTCGACCATGGCGCCCTGCGCGAGGTAGCTGTAGACGTCCCGGCTGAACAACGGCGGTGCCAGCAGCAGCGGTGCCGTCCATACGGCGAGCACCAGCAGCAGGGCGCGCGGGGTGGGCGGCTGGGGCCCGCGCACCAGACGGCCGAGGAGCACCCAGGCCGCTATCAGCAGGACGACACCGAAGTACACCCCGACCAGGCCGAGTGCCGCCTGCACCGAGGCGGGGGCCAGCAGATCCTGCACGGGCAGGGCACCGGCCGTCTCACCGCCGAGCGCGAGAAAGGCGGTACCGGCCAGCCCGAGCACCTGGCAGCTGCGGAGATCGACGGGGAATGCCATGGCCAACACTGGCTCAGCGTGTCAACGCCGGGTGGCCGGAAGGCGACGCTCCTCTCACCTGCGGGCGGCCCGCACGTGACCGGCGTGTGAGAAACGATGACTTCCGGGCGTACGGGAGGCCACTTCTGCGTACCATCGGCCTGTCCTTCGGCGCCCTCCTGCCCACCCTCGCCTGAACACACGGCTCGCTCGTCGCGCCCTGACGGGGCGCGGGGAACTGCGCGGCCAGCCACGACGGTGCGGCAGGCGACGGATGGAGGATCGCGGCACCTCCAGCGGAGCACTTCGTGCGGATCGAGCATGCGGCCGAGATCCGCGAACCGATCCCCGACGCCCGGCCGGCGATGCCGCCCGGCACCACCCGTCTGGCGCTCATGCGCCGCACGGCCCTGCCGCTGCTGCACGAGTTCCTGGACTGAAGCGTGCGGGCCGGTCAGAACACCGAGAGCCCGGTCAGCGTGGTGAACCGGTCGAGGGCCGCCACTCCGGCCACCGAGTTGCCGCGCTCGTCCAGGCCCGGGCTCCACACGCACAGCGTGCACCGGCCCGGTACGACGGCGATGATCCCGCCGCCGACGCCGCTCTTGCCGGGCAGGCCCACACGGTAGGCGAAGTCCCCGGCCGCGTCGTACGTCCCGCAGGTCAGCATCACGGCGTTGACCTGCTTGGCCTGGCTGCGGGTGAGCAGCCGGCCGCCGTCGGCGCGGATGCCGTGCCGGGCGAGGAAGCCGGTGGCGAGGGCGAGGTCGGCGCAGGAGGCGGTGATCGAGCACTGCCGGAAGTACTGGTCGAGCAGGGTCGGCACGTCGTTGTCGATGTTGCCGTAGGACGCCATGAAATGCGCGAGGGCGGCGTTGCGGTCGCCGTGGGTGGTCTCGGAGGCGGCGACCTCCTTGTCGAAGTCCAGGGTGGCGTTGCCGCTCTCGGTGCGCAGAAAGGTGAGCAGCTCGCCGGCCGCGTCACCGGTACGGGTCTGGAGGCGGTCGGTGACGACGAGGGCGCCCGCGTTGATGAAAGGATTCCGCGGGATGCCGTTCTCGTACTCCAGCTGGACCAGGGAGTTGAAGGGGTTGCCGGAGGGCTCACGGCCCACGTGCTCCCAGAGTTCGTCGCCCTCGCGGGCCAGGTCCAGGGCCAGGGTGAAGACCTTGGTGATGGACTGCGTGGAGAACGGCTCGCGCCAGTCCCCCACCCCGTACACCGTGCCGTCCAGCTCGGCGACGGCCATGCCGAAACGGCGGGGATCGCAGGCTGCGAGGGCCGGGATGTAGTCGGCGGCCCGGCCGCGGCCGGGTGTGCGCTCGATCTCCTCGGCGATGCGCTCCAGGACCGGCAGGAAGGTGAGGGACGACGTCGTTGTCATGATCACCATTGTGCCTCCGGACCGGCCCTGGAGCCCATTCGCGTACGGGTTGATATCTGCCCGTAACCGCAGGTCAGGCGGCAGGTGCCCCGCTGCCCGCGACGACCTCGGGGCGCAGCAGCTCGGCGAGCCGCTCGGCCGGCAGGAGGCCCTTCTCCAGGACGAGTTCGGCCACGCCCCGGCCGCTGACGAGCGCCTCCTTGGCGATCTCGGTGGCGGCCGTGTACCCGATGTGCGGGTTGAGGGCGGTGACCAGGCCGATGGAGTTCTCCACGGTGGCGCGCAGCCGGCCGGTGTTGGCGGTGATGCCGGACACGCAGCGCTCGGCCAGGGTGAGGCAGGCGCTCTGCAGGTGCGTGATGGACTCCGACAGGGAGTGCAGGATGATCGGCTCGAAGGCGTTGAGCTGGAGCTGTCCGGCCTCGGCGGCCATGGTGATGGCGACGTCGTTGCCGATCACCTCGAAGGCGACCTGGTTGACCACCTCGGGGATCACCGGATTGACCTTGCCCGGCATGATGGACGAACCGGCCTGCACCGGCGGCAGGTTGATCTCACCGAGGCCCGCGCGCGGACCGGAGGACAGCAGCCGCAGGTCGTTGCAGGTCTTGGAGAGCTTGACCGCGATCCGCTTCAGCACGCCGGACATCTGCACGAAGGCACCGCAGTCCTGGGTGGCCTCGACCAGGTTGGCGGCGGTGACCAGCGGCAGCCCGGTGATGTCGGCCAGGTGCCGGCGGGCGGCCTCGGCGTAGCCGGCCGGGGCGTTGAGGCCCGTACCGATCGCCGTGGCACCGAGGTTGATCTCATGGATCAACTCGACGGCCTCGGCGAGACGGCTGCGGTCCTCCTCGATCATGACGGCGAATGCGGAGAACTCCTGACCGAGCGTCATCGGCACGGCGTCCTGCAACTGTGTACGGCCCATCTTGAGCACGTCACGGAACTCGACGGCCTTGCGGGCGAAGGCGTTCTGCAGTACGGCCATCGCCTTGAGCAGTCCACGGACCGCGAACACCGTCGCTGTCCTGACGGCGGTCGGGTAGACGTCATTGGTGGACTGACCGAGGTTGACGTCCTCGTTGGGGTGCAGATACCTGTACTCGCCCTTGACGTGACCGAGCAGCTCCAGCGCCCGGTTGGCCACGACCTCGTTGGCGTTCATGTTGGTGGACGTGCCGGCGCCGCCCTGGATGACGTCGACGACGAACTGGTCGTGCAGCTTGCCCGTCCGGATCTCCTGGCAGGCGGCCACGATCGCGCGCGCCTTCTCCGGCGCCAGCAGGCCGAGTTCCTCGTTGGCGAGGGCGGCGGCCTCCTTGACGGCGGCCAGGGCGTCGATCAGATGCGGGTAGGCGGAGATCGGGGTGCCGGTGATGGGGAAGTTCTCCGTCGCGCGCAGGGTGTGCACACCCCAGTAGACGTCGGCGGGTACGTCACGGTCGCCGAGCAGATCGTGCTCACTGCGCGTGGTGGCGGCGGTCATGAGGGTACGGTCCTCTTTCTGAGGTACGGAAGTGAAGGCGCCCCGAAAGGGGCGCGGGGCGGTGTTCGATATGCGGCTCGGCCGCGCGGGCGCGATCAACCACAACGGACCCGCGGCTGCAGGACGGCCGATCCAGCCGAGGGCTACGCGCAGGCAGTGAACGGAACCGGATCCAGCGCACGCACAGCCCGCACGCAGCCCACCGGCTCCCCGCCCCCGAGCAACGGCTCTCCGGCGAACTCGGTCAGCAACTCGGGATCCACGCCCGCGCGAGCGAGCGCCGCCGCCGCGACCGGGATCCGCGCCCGATTCGCCCCGTCGGCGATCTTCACGGCGATGGCACGGCCATCCGGCAGGGCAGCGACCTGAACGCCCTCGAACCCGTCCTTGGCGAGCAACCCCGGCACGGCCCGCATGAGCGCGGCGACATCGCGCCCCGAGCCGGAGGCCATCTCGGCGTGCGTGCGCATCGCGTCGGCCACGCGGGCCTCGGGTGTGCCGGGGGCGGCCGAGGTGATCCGGGACAGGGCGCGGGCGAGGCCGTGCAGGGAGATGGCGAACAGCGGCGCACCGCAGCCGTCCACGGTGACCCGGGCGACCCGCTGGCCGGTCAGGTCCTCGACGATCTCCTGGATCGCCTGCTGGAGCGGGTGCTCCGGGTCGAGGTAGTCACCCAGGGACCAGCCGTTGAGCTTGGCGGTCCACAGCATGGCCGCGTGCTTGCCGGAGCAGTTCTGGGCGAGCCGGGAGGGCATGCGGCCCTCGCGCACCCAGGAGTCCCGGACGACCGGGTCGAACGGCATGTCGGGGACGTTGCGCAGGTCGTCCTCGGTGAGCCCGGCGAGTTCGAGGATGCGCCGGGTGCCGGCCAGGTGGCGGTCCTCGCCGGAGTGGCTGGCGGCGGCCAGCGACAGCAGTTCGCCGTCCAGCGGCAGCCCGGCCCGCAGCATGGCCACGGCCTGGAGGGGCTTGACGGCCGAGCGCGGGTAGAAGGCGGCCTCGATGTCGCCGAGTTGGAACTCCACCCGGCCGTCGGCGCCGAGGACGACGACGGAGCCGTGGTGGATGCCCTCGACGACTCCACCGCGGATGAGGTGGGCGACCGGGGCGTGGAGTGGTTCGCGGACGAGGGGTGCGTCTGCGGGGGAACTGCTGTACATCACTGCCTGCATCGATGGGTTGGGACGCCCGGGTCGCGGGTCACGCGTCGGCGCCGGTGGATGTGCGGGATATCCGGCCGCGGATGCCGTACCAGCCCGCGACCAGGGTTGCGACGATCAGCGGCAGACAGAGCACGGTGGTGCGTCCGGCGCCGCCGTCGGCGTACATGAGGACCAGGACGGAGGCGAGGAACGCCAGCGTCACGACCTCGGTCCAGGGAGAGCCCGGCAGCCGGTACGACGGCCGGGTCAGCTCGCCCTTCCGGGTCTTCTGCCAGAAGAGCAGGTGACAGAGCATGATCATGCCCCAGGTCGCGAGGATGCCGATCGCCGCGAAGTTGAGGACGATCTCGAACGCGTCGGCGGGGACGACGTAGTTGAGGCCCACGCCGAGGACACAGATTCCGCTGGTGAGCAGGATGCCGCCGTACGGGACCTGGCTGCGGCTCATCCGCGCGGTGAACTTCGGGGCCGAGCCGCTCATGGCCATGGAGCGCAGGATGCGACCGGTGGAGTAGAGGCCGGAGTTCAGCGAGGACATGGCGGCGGTGAGCACGACCAGGTTCATCACGTCGCCGGCCGCCGGGATGCCGATGTGCGACAGGACCGTCACGAAGGGGCTCTGGCCGGCGCTGTACGCGTTCCAGGGCATCAGCATGGACAGCAGGACGACGGAGCCGACGTAGAACAGGCCCACCCGCCACATGATCGAGTTGATCGCCTTCGGCATGATCTTCTCGGGGCTCTCGGTCTCACCGGCGGCCACGCCGACCAGCTCGACGGAGGCGTAGGCGAAGACGACACCCTGGATGATCAGCAGCATCGGCAGCAGGCCATTGGGGAAGATGCCACCGTTGTCGGTGATCAGGGACGGGCCGGGGTGGTGGCCGGCCACCGGATGCTGGGTGACCAGCAGGAAGATGCCGATCGCCATGAAGACCACGAGCGCGCCGACCTTGACGATCGCGAACCAGAACTCCAGTTCGCCGAAGATCTTCACCGAGATCAGGTTCACGGTCAGGACGACCGCCAGGGCTATCAGCGCGATCACCCACTGCGGGATGTCGGAGAACATGCCCCAGTAGTGGGTGTAGGTGGCGACCGCGGTGATGTCGGCGATGCCGGTGGTCGCCCAGTTGAGGAAGTACATCCAGCCCGCGGTGTAGGCGCCCTTCTCGCCCAGGAACTCCCGGGCGTACGACACGAAGGCGCCGGAGGACGGGCGGTACAGGACGAGTTCGCCGAGGGCGCGTACGACCAGGAAGGCGAAGACGCCGCAGACGGCGTAGGCGATGAACAGGGAGGGCCCGGCGTCGGCGAGCCGGCCGCCCGCGCCAAGGAAGAGGCCGGTGCCGATGGCTCCGCCGATGGCGATCATGTTGACGTGCCGGTGCTTCAGGCCTTTGCTGTAGCCGGCGTCTCCGGCGTCGACATGGCCGGACGAGGGGCGCGTCTCGTCTTTGAGGTGCTGCTCGCTCACGCCTCGGGTCCGCCTTCCGTGGGTAGATCGTCCGTCCGCTGGGGACGGACGATGTCGGTGAGGGTCGTCTCGACGCGGTCCAGGTGGTGACTCATGGCCTGGACGGCGTCGTGTTCGGAACCGTCGATCAGCGCTTCGACGATGGCCCGGTGCTCGCGGTTGGACTGCTCGCGGCGGCCGCCCAGCTCGTTGAGGAAGGCCGACTGACGCGCCAGTGCGTCGCGGATCTCCTCGATGACCCGGCGGAAGACCGGGTTCTGGGCGGCCTCGGCGATCGCGAGGTGGAAGAGGGTGTCCATCGCGACCCAGGCCGTGGTGTCCGTCTCCCGCTCCATGCGGTCGAGCAGATGGGCCAGGTGGTCCAGGTTCTCCGGGGTGCGGCGCACGGCCGCGTAGCCCGCGACCGGGATCTCGATGTGCCGGCGCACCTCCAGCAGGTCGCTGGCCGCGTAGTCGCCGAAGGTGGGGTCCTCGACGGCGTTCGCGACGACGAAGGTGCCCTTGCCGGTCCGGGAGACCGTGAGGCCCATCGTCTGCAGCGCGCGCAGCGCCTCGCGCAGCACGGGCCGGGACACCTCGAGGGTGCGGCACAGCTCGGCCTCGGAGGGGAGCTTGTCGCCGATGGCGTACTCGCCGCGTTCGATGGCGCCGCGGAGGTGGGCGAGGACCGCTTCCATGGCGCTCACACGCCGGGGACCCAGACCACCTGTCTGGCTGTCTGACAGGTTCACGGGAGCGATCCTGCGGGTTGCGTGCCCGCACTGTCAAGGCATCGCGTAAGGAAACATTCACGGGGTGCGGCGCCTGAATGCAGGCATCCGCACCCCGTGGGTGATCAGGAGGGTTCGGTCAGGCGTTGAGCACACCCGTGGCGAGCAGGCCGAGCAGCCCCACGCCGATGACGATCCGATAGATCACGAAGGCGTTGAAGGAGTGCTTGGCGACGAACTTCAGCAGCCAGGCGATGGAGGCGTAGGCGACCACGAAGGAGACGATGGTGCCGACGGCGAGCGGCGCCGCGCCCACGCCCGCGCCGAGGGCGTCCTTGAGCTCGTAGATGCCGGCGCCGGTCAGGGCCGGGATGCCGAGGAAGAAGGACAGCCGGGTGGCGGCGACACGGTCCAGGTCCAGGATGAGCGCGGTGGACATGGTGGCACCGGAGCGGGAGAAGCCGGGGAAGAGCAGGGCGAGGATCTGCGAGCAGCCGACCCACATCGCGTCCTTGAACGAGGTGTCGTCCTCACCGCGCTTGTGCCGGCCCATCTGGTCCGCGCACCACATCACGACGGAACCGAGGATCAGGGAGCCCGCGACGACCCAGAGGGAGCCCAGCGGCCCGTCGATCAGCGGCTTGGCGGCCAGGCCCACCAGCACGATCGGGATGGTGGCGTAGATGACCCACCAGGCGAACTTGTAGTCGTGGTGGTAGCGCTCCTCGCGGTTGGTCAGACCGCGGAACCAGGCCGAGACGATCCGCTTGATGTCCTTGAAGAAGTACACGAGCACGGCGGCGATGGCGCCGACCTGGATGACGGCGGAGAACCCGACGACGGACTTGTCGTCGACGGGGATGTTCATGAGCCCCTCGGTGATCTTGAGGTGACCGGTGGAGGACACCGGGAGGAACTCGGTCACCCCCTCGACTACTCCGAGGACGACGGCCTGACCGACGGAGATGGCGCTCATGGGATCCAGTTCTGAGGAGAGTTGGTCGACATTGTTGTAGACAGTACTTGTTGCGTCCGGCGCTCCGGCAAGCACCTAGGACCACAGGGTGGCGGCGATCGAGACTCCGGCGAAGGCGGCGGCGAGCCCCGCCACCACGCTCCCCACGACGTTGGCGGCAGCGTAGAGGCCCGAGCCCGCCTCGGACAGCCGCAGTGTCTCGTAGGAGAAGGTCGAGTACGTAGTCAGCGCTCCGCAGAACCCGGTGCCCAGGAGCAGCTGCAGATGGGGCCCGGCCGCCCCGGCGGTGAAGGCGCCCGTGAGCAGCCCGAGGATCAGCGAGCCGGTGACGTTCACCATGAAGGTGCCCCAGGGGAAGACGGAGTCGTGCCGGGCCTGCACGGCACGGTCGGCGAGATAGCGCAGCGGTGCGCCGACCACGGCCCCCGCAATGACGAGCAGCCAGTTCACAACGACTTCTTACCCTTCGGCTTCGTGCCCTCGGGGCCGCCGGTGCGCCCCACGTACCGGACGACCTCGCACTCCTCCAGGGTCACGAGCCCCTCCTCGACGAGTTCGTCGAGCTGCGGCAGGAACGCCCGTACCCGCTCCTCGGTGTCCACGACGACGACCGCCACGGGCAGGTCCTCGCTCAGGGAGAGCAGGCGGGAGGTGTGGATGAGAGAGGAGGCGCCGAAGCCCTCGATGCCCCGGAAGACGCTCGCCCCGGCGAGGCCGGCCACGTGTGCGCGGTGCACGATCTCGGAGTAGAGGGGCTTGTGGTGCCAGGTGTCGTCCTCGCCGATGTAGACGGTCAGCCTGAGGGCGCGGCCGGTGAGTGACGTCATCGCTTCCTCCTGATCAGCACACGGCGCGCGGCGACGGAGGCGAGCCACACCGCGGCGAGGGCCGCGCACAGCGTCGCGGCGAGGTAGGCGAGCCCGAGGCCCGGGCGGCCCGCGTCCACCAGCTTGCGGATGTCGACGGCGTAGGTGGAGAAGGTGGTGAAGCCGCCGAGCACGCCGGTGCCGAAGAAGGGGCGTACGAGGCGGTGGGCGGCCCACACGTCGGTGATGAGCACCATGAAGACGCCGATCACCGCGCAGCCGATGACGTTGGTGAGGAAGGTCGCCCAGGGGAAGCCGCCGGGCGGCGTGGGCCAGGCGAGGGCGAGGCCGTAGCGGGCGCACGCGCCGAGGGCGCCGCCGAGGGCGACCATCGCGACGACGGGTATCTGGGCACGCCACTCCGGCCGCCGCCGTGGGGTGGGGCGGACGCGGAGGCTCTGCGCTTCCGGGGCTGTCATGCTGGTGCGTCTCCTGTTCGGCCCGCCCCGTCGGGTGATCACGGCCGGGCACCAGCGTACCGCCGTGTCAGCGGGCCGCGGTCCGTGCGCAGACCGCGACACCGGACTCCCACAGGCTGCCGAGGACGAGGTGGTCCCCGCTCGCGCAGACGCTGGTGACCATGCGGAAGCCGGAGCGGCGGCGGGTGAGGTGCCGGACCGTCCGCCCGCTGTCGTCGAGGGCCATCACCCCGATCGTCCCGCTCGGGCGGTACGGCGCGTGTACGGCGGCCCGGGCTGCAGCGCCGCGCACCGCGGGCGGCGTGCGGTGCAGAAGGTCCAGCGGCGGAACCCGGGGACCGGCGAGCGCGACCCAGAGCGGGCCGTCGGGGCCCTCGCGCCAGAGGTTGTCCGGCATGCCGGGCAGCGTGGCGAAGAGGTCGGCGTGGCCGGCGCGCGGACCGGTGAGGTGGTAGCGGGTGAGGCGGCAGGCGCCGGTCTCGGCGATCACCAGGAAGCCGCCGTCGGCACTCGCCGCCAGTCCGTTGGCGAACTGCAGCCCGTCCAGCAGGACTTCGGGCTCACCGCCTTCCGGAGGCAGGCGCAGCAGCCGTCCGGTGCCGGTGTGCTCGACGATGTCGCCGATCCACTGGTCCAGTGGGTAGCGGCGGCTGGAGACGGTGAAGTACACGGTGCCGTCGGGCAGGGCGACGACGTTGCTGCAGAAGCGGAGCCGCTCCCCCGCCGCCGAGTCGGCGAGTACGCGGACGGTGCCGACGGAGCCTTCGCCGGGATCGACGCGCAGCAGTCCGCGTTCCGCGTCGCACACCAGCAGGGCGCCGTCCGGAAGGGGTTCGAGTCCGAGTGGACGGCCGCCGGTCTCGGCCAGCACCTCCACGCGGGCCGTGCGCCGGTTGCCGGGGTGGTGGACGCGCAGGATCCGGCCGTCCTCCACTCCGGTCAGCACGCTCCCGTGCGCGTCGACGACGACGTCCTCGGGGCCGCGGGCGCCCAGGGGGACGTGGTGGAGCGGGACGAGTGCCGTGGGTCGGTCCATGCGCGTGCCCTTCGCGGTCGGGTCGGCCCATTACGACTGTGTCGTCCCCTCACCACCCCTTCTCGAAAACCCGGGCCACCTCCGCGATGCGGATCTCGTCGCGCCGGTAGCAGGTGCCCCGGTAGCTGCGGCGGGTGCGCAGCAGGCCGAGGCGGGTGAGGAAGTCCAGGTGGGCGACGGCGGTCCGGCGGGGCACGCCCAGCTTGGCGGCGACGGCGCGCGCGGTGACTCCCGTGTCGGCGAGGTCGCGGCGACGGGGCGCCGGAAAGTGGTCCGCGGGGTCCTTGAGCCATTCCAGAATCGACTGCCGCACCCGGCCCGAGGGAGTTCCCATCATCCGTCCGCCTCCGTCCCCGACCTCCTCGTACGCAGTGTTCCCACTGTCGCGCGGCCGACTCCGGCACGTCCGGGACTCGACGGTCGTTGTCCGGTACCGAACGGCCGTACGACCGAGCGGGTGTATATGACCCCGGAAAATCGGCGAAGGCCCGGCCGCCCCTTACGGCCGGGCCCATCACCGGTGGTTCAGCGGTGGCCACCGGGGAGCCCGCAACCGGTCAGGATCGAAGAAGCCGGAGCGGGCTCCCCGGTCCTAGCGTGAGGTGCACCGGCGGAAAACCCGTCGGGCCACGCACCGCAGAAGGAGAGTCCCATGACCGCCGGCGTGCAGACGATCATCTATCCCGTCAAGGACAAGGACCGTGCCAAGGCCCTGTTCACCGCCCTGCTGGGGGTCGAGCCGTACGCGGACCAGCCCTACTACGTCGGCTTCAAGGCCGAGGGACAGGACATCGGCCTCGACCCGAGCGGGCATGCCCAGGGCCTGACCGGGCCGGTGCCGTTCTGGCACGTCACCGACCTCCGGGAGCGGCTCGCGGCCCTGCTCGCGGCGGGCGCCGAGGTGGTCCAGGACGTGCGGGACGTCGGCAACGGCCGGCTGATCGCCTCCGTGAAGGACCCCGACGGCAACCTGATCGGCCTGCTCCAGGACCCGGCCGCCTGAGCACCGCCACCTCCGCTCACACCGGCACTAGTTGCACACTCAACGATTGGCCGGATCGGTGCTACGGTGCGGGTATGGCAGTCAAGACGGCCGAGGCCCGGCTCGAGGAACGCTGGCGGGACATCCTCGCCGTGCACGCGCGCACGATGTGCGAGATCGACCGGGCCCTGCATCCGCACGGGCTGGGCGCCAGCGACTTCGAGGTGCTGGACATCCTGGCGACCGAGTCGCCCGCGGAGGGCGACCAGTGCCGGGTGCAGAACCTGGTCGGCCGGGTCCATCTCAGCCAGAGCGCGCTGTCCCGGCTGATCGGCCGGCTGGAGAAGGACGGGCTGGTGGAGCGCTCGGTGTGCGCGGAGGACCGGCGCGGGGTGTGGGTGGCGCTGACCCCCAAGGGCCGCGCGCTGCACGCCGAGGTGCTGCCGCTGCAGCGCGAAGTGCTGGAGCGCATGCTGACCGGGCAGGAGCGCTGGAGCGCCGGCCAGGATCACTAGAGCACCAGCTCGGCCCCGTCGGGCAGGACCTCGACGCCCTCCTCGGCGACACGCGCGTGTGCCGCTGAGGCGGGGTCGAGCAGCGGGTTCGTGTTGTTGAGGTGGGTGTAGATCCGGCGTGCGCCCGGATGCCGGGCCAGGGCGGCGAGGCTGCCGTCCGGTCCGGTGACCGGCAGGTGCCCCATGGCGGCCTGCCCTGCGCCGGACCGCACCGCCGTGCCCATCTCGTCGGCCGCGTAGAAGGTGCCGTCCAGCAGCACGCAGTCGGCCTCGGCGCACAGGTCGTCCAGCGCCGGACTCCAGGCGCCCACACAGGGCGCGTACACCAGCACTCCCCCACTGGCCAGTGACTCCACCCGGTACGCCGTCACCCACGGGCCGGCCGGTCCCGGCGCCTGCACCGGCACGTACTTCGGGATCTTCACACCCACCGGATGGGCCGTGACCACGAGCCCGCCGGCCAGCACGAACCCGCCGTCGGCCAGGCTGTCCGGCCACTCCCAGTGGGCATAGCGGTCCAGGGCGGCCCGGGCGGGGGCCAGCACGGTGCGGACCGGCGGGGCCGCGTAGACCTTCAAACCCGCCGCGCCGCGCAGGCCGGCGAGGCCGGTGACGTGGTCGGCCTCGGCGTCGGTGAGCAGGGCGCCGCGGAGCGGGCTGTCCCGGGGGCCGGGTCCCGGCCACAGCGCCGGTGTGGCGGCGAGCTGGGTGCGCAGGTCGGGCGAGGCGTTCAGCAGCCACCAGGCGCGGCCGTTGCCGGTGACGGCCACGCACTCCTGGGTCCGGGAGGGCAGCTTGCCGTCCCTTGCCGCCGTACACAGCGAGCAGGCGCAGTTCCACTGCGGGAAGCCACCACCGGCGGCGGTGCCCAGCAGGACGACCCTCACGACCATCCGCTCCTTCGACATGCGTCCGGACCTGTTCTCGCTGGGGATCTTCCCGTGTCGGGCCGGGGACTACCCGGCGGCGGGGGGCAGTTCCGGCCGTCCTGCGCCCGGCCGGCGGTCCGCCGGGCGCTCG
The DNA here is from genome assembly GCF_055581585.1 of Streptomyces sp. NPDC031426. NCBI lineage: Bacteria > Bacillati > Actinomycetota > Actinomycetes > Kitasatosporales > Streptomycetaceae > Streptomyces > Streptomyces sp. NPDC031426. Next base: position 389,845 of record NZ_JBVIJE010000008.1, on the reverse strand, counting down.
GGCGGGATCGGCGCACCGGGGAAGTCGCGGGGACCGGTCCACGGAGCGGGTACGGCGTCGCAGCGCCGGCACAGTTCGTAGGCGATCGCCTCGTAGTTGACCCGCCAGCCCCGGAAGTGCGGCCAGGCCTCCTTCGGCGGGCGCTCGGCCCGGAACCCGGCCGACTCCAGCATGGCCACGGCCGCGTCGAACTCGGCGAAGGTGAGCCTGACGGCCGTGTCCGGCGACGGGTCGGCGTCGAAGGGGATGCGCAGCGCGCGGGCGATGTCGCGCAGGGCGGTGAAGCCGGCCCGCAGCACCAGCCGGGCCTCCGGCGGGGCGAGCCGCGGCGCCAGGGCCAGCTGCATCGCGGCCGCGTCCATCACCGCGACGAGACCGACCAGCCAGCTGCGGTGCGGGCGCGGGGAACGGAAGGTCAGCAGGACGGGGTACGTCGAGTGGCTCTCGCCCATGTCCGAGGCGAGGCGTTCCCAGGCGCGGTACAGCGTCGGCAGCGCGGTCTCGGTGTCGACCAGCCACTGCCGGGCGAGGATCTCCGGCCCCCAGGCGGGCTCGCCGGCCCGTGCCTGGAGCAGGGTGACCTCCAGTTCGCGGCGGTTGTAGGCGGCGTACAGGGTGGGCAGATAGGCGATCTGCAGCGCGATCACGACCGGTCCGGTGGCCGCGGCGACGAAGTCGAGCACGGACAGCTTCAGCCGGGCGCCGCCGGCGAAGCCGAGCGTGAACAGGCTGGACCCCGCCTCCCGGAACGAGGTGGTCCAGGACAGCGGGGACAGCGAGTACAGCAGGAGGCCGAAGCCGAGCAGCGCACCGGCGAGCCACGTGGCGAGCATGCCGATGAGCATCAGCGGGGCCAGCCAGGTCTGTGCGCGGTCGATGGACGCGTAGTCCTTGCGGACGGCGGTGACCCGGAGGATTCGGCGCAGGGCCCACCAGAGGCGGAAGACCAGCACGGAGTAGAGGCCCCGGGGGACCACGAGGGTGCGGAGAATGCTGGTCAGGACCAGCACCAGGACCAGTGCCCCTGCCGCGCCGGCGATGTATTCCATGGGTCCATTTTTGTCGCCCATGGGGGTGGGGTGATCGCTTTCCTGCGCGGGTGCGGGTCGCAGGCGGTGTCTCGCGCCGTTCCCCACTGCCCCTCGGGGCGCTTCGTCAGCGGGCCAGCAGCGTGCGCACCCCCTGTGAGGTGAGCGTCAGGGCGTGGGTGGAGTTGCCGTCTATGGCCAGGGAGAGGTCCTCGTCGGGCCACTGGGAGGCCAGGGCGCCGAGGGGGATGAGGCGGTAGCGGGAGACGAAGGGCAGGAGCTCGGCCATCTCGCCCTCCGTGGTGAAGACGGGGACGACCGGGTCGCCTCCGGGCTGTTCCAGGACGGGGAGGGCCACGGTCGTGGCGTCGGCGCCTTCCCCGTCGACCGCGTCGTCCGGCACGGGGACGAGCACGTCACTGTGGGCGAGGACGTCCAGCGCGCTCTGGTCCTCGGCGTTCACGGTCAGCGCGTCCAGCGCCTGCTGGGCCGGCGTCGGCAGGTCGTTGTGTGCGGGTGTCTCCATGGCAGATCCCCAGGTAGCGACGGTCGTACAGGAGGGGGCGGAACCGCGCCCCCAGGCGTGCTTCGCCTCGCGTACCCGGTGGGCCGCGGGACATGCGTGAGGATCGACGGGAGATCCGGTGACGGCCCGGCTCCGGTGGACGCCGGGGGCGGTGGAAATCCACGGGCAGGGCGATCGTCGCCCGTGCGGGTCGCCCGGGCTCCAGCGTGGCCGCATGCCGATGCAGCCATGGTTCCGCGACGCCAAGCTGGGGATCTTCGTCCACTGGGGCATCCACGCGGTGCACGGGGTCCCGGAGTCCTGGACGTTCTACACCGGACAGGTGTCCCACGAGCAGTACATGAAGCAGCTGGGCGGCTTCACCGCGTCCCGCTACGACCCGCGTGCCTGGGCCGACCTGTTCGCCCGTGCCGGTGCACGGTACGCCGTGCTCACCGCGCGCCATCACGACGGTGTGGCCCTGTGGGACAGCGCCCACGGCGATCTGAACGTGGTGCGCCGCACGCCGGCGGGGCGCGACCTGATCGCCGGATACGCCGACGCGCTGCGCGAACGCGGCCTGCGGGTGGGTCTCTACTACTCCCACTCGGACTGGAATCAACCCGACTACGCGAGCGTGCGGCACCCCGACCCGGACGAGTATCCCCCGAACCCCCTGGCACACGCCCGGCCCGGCGAGGAGGATCCGGCGGCCTGGGCGCGGTTCCTCGCCTGCCGGGACGGTCAGGTCGGGGAGCCGGTGGAGCGGTTCCGGCCGGATCTCCTGTGGTTCGACGGCGAATGGGAGCGCACCGAGGAGCAGTGGGGCCTGGACGCCCTGGCCGCGCGGATCCTGGCCGGCAACCCGGAGACGGTCCTCAACGCGCGCATGCTGAGCCACGGCGACTACGCCACCCCGGAACAGGGCGTGCCGCTCCAGGCGCCCGACGGACCCTGGGCGTTGTGCCTGACCGTCAACGACTCCTGGGGTTTCCAGCACCGGGACCACAACCACAAGTCGGTGCGCCAGTTGGTGCGTTACTTCACGGAGACGATCGGCGCGGGCGGCAACCTGCTGCTCGACGTGGGCCCGCGCGAGGACGGCACGATCCCCGCGGAGCAGGCGGAGCGCCTGGCGGGGCTCGGGGCGTGGCTCGGCCGGCACGCCGAGGCCGTTGTACGGCACGGTGGCCGGCCTGCCGCCGGGACATCACTACGGTCCGAGCACCCTGTCGGCCGACCGGCGGACGCTGTACCTCGTGTGCTTCGACGTCCCGCGCGAGACGGTGTCCGTGCGCGGGCTGCGCAACCGGGTGCGCCGGGTGAGCGTGCTCGGGACGGGCGCCGAGCTGGGCCACCGGGTCACGGGCGGGCTGCACGAGGTGCCGGGCGTGACCTGGCTGGACGCGCCGGCGGCGGAGCACGTGGCCGAGTACGCCACGGTGCTCGCCGTGGAACTCGACGGAGAGCTGGACCTCTACCGGGGGACGGGGCGCACCTGACGCGGAAGCGTCAGCCGAAGGCGAGGGTCAGCTCGAAGTGGACGGCGTCGAGCAGGGTGACGACGTGCCCGGCGAAGGAGCCGTCGGCGGCCCGGCCGGTCCACCGCGTCACCAGGAACCACTCCCCCGGCGCGCGCCCGAGCAGCACCGCCTCCCCGGCGTCCAGCGGCCGCCCGGACACCCGCTGCTCCCCGTGTTCCGGTCGCAGTCCGGCCCGCAGCAGCACCTCGGTGAGCGAGGCCCGGCCGAGGCCCCGGGAGGGCAGCTCGCGGATCCCGGGCACCGGCGGCAGCAGGCTGCGCTCGTACGACACCACCGTGCCGTCCGCGACCAGCTCCCCGGTACGCTCCACGCACACGAACTCGTCCTTCTCCAGGCCGAGTTCGGTAGCCAGGGCCGCGTTGTGCGTCTCGCCCACGGCGAGGGTCCGCACGGTGGTGTCCGCGCGCCGCACGGGGCGGGCGCGGGCCCAACCGGGCCGGTCCTCCGCCGGGCGGCCGTCGAAGACGACGTACGAGCCCTTGCCCGTGCGGGTCGCGATCAGGCCCTCCTCGGACAGTTCGGCGAGGGCCGCGCGGATGGTCGTACGGCTGACGCCGAACCGCTCGGCGAGGGCGTGTTCGCCGGGCAGCCGCTCACCGGCTCGGCGGCAGCCGTCGCGGATCTCCCGGGCGAGGATCCGGCTGATCCGCTGGTGCTTCAGTGGCACGCCGGTCACGGCCCGGCCTCGGCGAGCAGGTCGTCGACGGTGGTGACGCGGACCAGCGGCCGGTACAGGTCCATGATCTGCAGGGCCTTGAGGTGGGAGTCGTCGTCCACGCCCGCGCAGGCGTCCGCGACCACCAGTACCTCGGTGCCGGCGTCGGCGGCGGCCAGGGCGGTGGAGAGCACACAGCACTCGGTGCTGACACCGGCCAGGACCAGCCGGTCGTCCGGGCCGACCCGGGCGGCGAGCTCCGGGATCCACTTGCCGAAAGTGGTGGCGTCCACGACATGGCCGGCCAGATCGGCGAACTCGTCGGACAGATGCCAGAGTTCGGCGTCCGGGGGCTGCAGGGCGAAGGGCCATGCGTCGTAGTAGGCGCGCCAGGCCCCGGCCGGTTCCCCGGGGGCCAGGAAGCGGGTGAAGGTGACGCGGTCGGCGAAGGCGGGCAGCAGGCTGCGCACGCCCGCGACCGCGTCGGCGTACCGGGGGGTGGCCCAGGGGCTCGCCGGGTCGGCGAAGACGCGCTGCATGTCGATGACGGCGAGGTGTCCGGCGGTCATGGGTGGAGCGCCCCCTCGCCGGTCACGGGGCTCGGCGCCTGCGCCTCCTGGGCGCGGACCCGGGCCCGGCCCGTCAGCAGGTGGCCGAGGAAGGCGAGCACCAGCGCCACCAGGACGCCGAGGTTGGCGTACGCCCAGGCACCGGCCTTGCCCCCGAGGCCTACGGGGCCGAGCAGGTAGCCCTGCCAGGTGAGCCAGCTCGCCGCGGTGTTGGTGACCAGGCCCCAGCCGACGGCCGTGGTGGCGAGGGTGAGGAGCAGAGGCGGCAGGGGGATGTCGCCGTAGCGGCCGTGCGGGCGGTAGAGGTCGCCGTCGTCGTAGTCGCGGCGGCGCAGGGCGAGGTCGGCGAGGATGATGCCGCACCAGGCGGCGATGGGGACGCCGAGCGTGGTGAGGAAGCCCATGAACTGGCCGAGGAAGTCGCCGGCGAAGAACACGATGTAGACCGAGCCGGCGATCATCAGGAGGCCGTCGAGGAAAGCGGCCAGATAGCGGGGTACCGGCAGGCCGGCGGAGAGCAGGGCGAGGCCCGAGGAGTAGATGTCGAGGACGGCGCCGCCAACGAGGCCGAGGACGGCGACCACGGCGAACGGCACCAGGAACCAGGTGGGCAGGATGCTGGTGAGCGCGCCGATCGGGTCGGCGGCGATGGCCTTGCTCAGCTTCGGCGAGGAACCGGCCAGCAGCAGACCGAAGACCAGCAGGAGCAGCGGGGCCACCGAGGCGCCGAAGGTGGTCCAGCCGATCACCCCACGGCCGGACGAACTCCGGGGCAGGTAGCGGGAGTAGTCGGCGGCGGCGTTCACCCAGCCCAGGCCGAAGCCGGTCATCATGAACACCAGCGCGCCGATGAACTCCTGCGCGGAACCCGACGGGACGGCGCTCACCGTGCTCCAGTGGATGTGGCCGGCGACGAGAGCGACGTAGACGACGGTGAGGACGCCGGTGATCACGGTGATCGCCGTCTGCAGCCGCATGATCAGGTCGAAGCCCATGACCCCGCCGACGACGGTCAGCGCGGCCACCACCACGAGGGCCGCGATCTTGGTCTCGGTGCCGCCGCCCCAGCCGAGGCGGGCGAAGACGGTCGCGGTGGCCATCGTGGCGAGCGCGGTGAGGACGGTCTCCCAGCCGACGGTGAGCATCCAGGAGATCACCGACGGCAGCCGGTTGCCGCGCACTCCGTACGCCGCCCGGCTGAGCACCATCGTGGGCGCCGAGCCGCGCTTGCCGGCGACCGCGATGAACCCGCACAGCAGGAACGAGACGACGATGCCGAGCACGCCGGCGGCGAGGGCCTGCCAGAAGGAGATCCCGAAGCCGAACGCGAAGGCGCCGTAACTCAGGCCGAGGACGGAGACATTGGCGCCGAACCAGGGCCAGAACAGCGTGCGCGGGGTGCCCTTGCGCTCCGCGTCCCCGATCACGTCGAGGCCGTGCGTCTCCACCTGCATCGCACGGCCGGCGGATCTGCCCCCGGTGCTGCCGAGCGGGTCCTGCGGATGCGTCATCGCCGAGCCACCTGCCCTACCTGTCCAGACGTGTCCACTCAAGCTAGGAGTGAGCTGGTGGACCGTCAAGAAGGGGACTTGGCGAGGACCCGGCGGTACGTACGGTTCAGCGGTCGAACTCCTCCTGGATCGGTGTCTTCGGTTCCTCCCGCAGGTGCTGGGAGAGTCCGGGCTTGCCGCCCGCGCGTGCCTGTTCCGCGCGCTGTGCGGCGGTGCGGTCGAGGTCCGAGTCCGGGTCCACCCGCACCGACCTCGCCACGTCGTCACGGCCGGTGTACTGCTCGGCGGGGATGCCGCGCAGGGCCTTGACGACCTCCTCCGACGCACCCGCCGCACGCGCTGCCGTGACCAGGCGCTCCTTGTCGGCCGGGTACGACACGTCCTTCAGTGCGTCCAGCACCTCGGGGACGCTGGTGTGTGCCGTGCTCATGGCTCCTCCCTCACTCGTCGCCTTCCTCGGCGTTCTCGTCCGCGGTGTCCTCGCCCTCGGCCTGGGACGGGGTCGTACGCGGCGGCTGCTCGTCCTCCGCCATGCCCGGCTCCCGCTCACCCTCGGCCTGCGAAGGGGTGCTCTCACTCATCGGGCCTCCCACACGCGTCCGTGCCGGTTCCGAAGGCCCCGAGTACCCGCCCCTCGCGCCGCCATGACCGGGGAGAACTCCCGCCTGCCATGACCGGCGGAATCCGTGAATCCGCTGCCGGGGGATGGGTACCTGAGCGGTCCCGGCGCAGTATGCGGCGCCGGCGTACCCTGTCCCGGCTGTTCCGCGGCGACCTCGGCATGACGTTCCCGCAGTGGCGCACCCAGTTGCGGCTGCACCACGCCCTGGTCCTGCTGGCGGAGCGGACGCCGGTCACGACGGTGGCGCATCGGTGCGGCTGGTCCTCGGCCAGCGCGTTCATCGACGTCTTCCGGCGCACTTTCGGGCACACCCCGGGCTCCCGGCGGGCCGAGCACCTGGGGTAGGCGGCGCCGAGCGCCGCGGCGTGGAACAGGGCACCGACCGCGCCGCCGGCCCACGGCCGCGGGCCGGGCGGGGTGCGGAAGATCCACGGCGTCGGGGCCGTGACCAGGAACGCACCCACGTCGGCGAGGCTCGCGTGCGCGTGCCGACGCGCCGAGGCAGCGCCGCGAACCGCTCTTGTCGCGGAACCTCCCGTGAGCGTCTCCGCCGCCCGCGGACGCGCGGTACGGCGCCGGCGGCTTGAGCAGCCGTAGCCACGTTCCCCCGCACGCCTGCCGAGGGAGCCACGTCGGCGGCGTGGCGCGTGCGGCGTCGGGGCGGTCCGCGGTGAGGATGGCGAGCGGGAGCAGCCGGCTGGGAGGTGGGTATGACGGTGAACCGTGTCGGCCTCGTGGTGCACGGCGGCCGTGCCGAGGCCGTGGCCGCCGCGCGAGTGGTGCGCGAGTGGTGCGCGGAGCACGCCGTGGGGTGCGCGGACATCGACGTGTGGCGGGAAGGGGCGCGGCACAGTGCCCGGGAGGAGGTCGACTCGGCGGGCGATCCCGACCTCATCCTCACCCTCGGCGGGGACGGCACCTTTCTGCGCGGCGCACGGCTGGCGGCCGAGAACGACGCCCTGGTCCTCGGCGTCGACCTCGGCCGCGTCGGCTTTCTCACCGAGGTCCCGGCCTCGGCGGTGCGCGAGGCGCTGGACGCGGTCCGGTCCGAGCGGATCACCGTGGAGAGCCGGATGCTCCTCACCATGCGGGCGTCCTGCCGGCTGGAGGTGCCCGCACAGATGGAGGCGCTGTTGCGGTACGGCCGCGGGCCGATGCTGCCGCCGCCCCGGGTGCGTGGGGAGTGCGAGGCGGGCGGCGAGTGGGGCGTCGCGCTGGACGTCACCGCGCTCAACGACGTCGTCGTGGAGAAGCTCGCCAGGGACCGGCAGGTGTCGGTCGGTGTCTATCTGGCCGGCCGGCTCCTGGCCAGCTACTCCGCCGACGCGCTGCTGGTGGCCACGCCCACGGGCTCCACCGCGTACAGCTTCGCCGCCGGCGGGCCGGTGGTCTCGCCGCGCGCGGAGGCCCTGATCTTCACGCCGGTGGCCCCGCACATGGTGTTCAACCGCTCGGTGGTGGCCGCCCCCGACGAGCCCGTCGCGCTGCGGATCCTCGATCGGTCGGGCCAGGCGGCCGTCAGTATCGACGGCCAGTTGCGCGGTGTGCTGAGCCCCGGGGACTGGATCGGCGTGTACGCCGCACCGCGCCGGCTGAAGGCGGTCCGGCTGGGCCCGATGGACTTCTACGGCCGGCTGCGCGAGCGGATGAACCTCACCGACGCGCCCGCCGCGCTCGCCGACGGGGAAGCCGCTCCGCTGTGGCCGGTGACCACACCCCGGCCGGGCGACCTGGCCCACCTCGCGCTTCCGCCGGGTCCCGAGGACGGACGTCGGCTGTCCTGAGATCCGGCGGTGTACGGCGCTGCCGTGACGCCGTGTCAGTCCGTCGAGGACGCCTCTCGCTTGGGCAGCTTCCAGTTCGGTCGCGGGAAGTGGCAGGTGTAGCCGTTGGGGTAGCGCTCCAGATAGTCCTGGTGCTCGGGCTCCGCCTCCCAGAAGTCGCCCACGGGCTCCACCTCCGTGACCACCTTGCCCGGCCACAGCCCGCTCGCCTCCACGTCCGCGATCGTGTCCACGGCGACGCGGTGCTGCTCCTCGTCGCCGTAGAAGATGGCGGACCGGTAGCTGCGCCCGATGTCGTTGCCCTGGCGGTCCCGCGTGGTCGGGTCGTGGATCTGGAAGAAGAACTCCAGGATGTCGCGGTAGCTCGTCACCGTGGGATCGAAGACGATCTCGATGGCCTCGGCGTGGTCGCCGTGGTCGCGGTACGTGGCGTTCGGCGTGTCACCGCCGCTGTAGCCGACGCGTGTGGACACCACGCCCGGCTGCTTGCGGACCAGATCCTGCATGCCCCAGAAACAACCGCCCGCCAGGACGGCCCGCTCGGTTCCCACGGTCATCGGTCACTCCCTGAAGCTCCAGCCCGGCGCGGTCGTCGACATGCCGGTTCGATGGTCACCCAGCCTAATACGGCCCGCGCGCGACCGACTTTCACCGCCCTGGGCACGCAGTCCCCGGCAACGGGAGTCCAGAGGCACGAGTTGGTCTAGTCCTCTTGACGGGGCGACTCACCGGCGCTTTGGTATGTACCAACTCGGCTCGCACGGCACCATCCCACCACCCCACGCCCGAGGCATCCCCAGAAGGGGCACTGTCATGCACCTGGCAAGATTTGCGGCCTCCGCCTGCGCGCTCGCGCTCGCCGCCACCGGCGCCGCCGTGGCTCTGGCACCGGCCGGCAGCGCCGCGGCGGCGAGCAGCGTCTACTCCGTGGCTCCCTACGTCGACATGTCCAACAGTCAGGAAGGACTCCTCGACACCGCCATCACCGGACACCAACTCAAGGCCTACACCGCGGCGTTCGTCCTCGGCGAGGGCTGCAACCAGATCTGGGGCGACACGCTCCCCATCGGCAACGACTCCTACACGGACCCCGAGTTGGCCAAGGCGAAGTCCGAGGGCGCTTCGGTCATCATCTCCTCCGGCGGGGCGAGCGGCGAACCGCTCGCCTGGACCTGCTCCACCCAGAGCAGCATCGACGCCGGGTACCAGGCCCTCATCAACGACTACGGCGTCACCCGGCTCGACTTCGACGTCGAGGGCGCCGCCGTCGCGGACACCGCGGCCGCGGCCCGCCAGATGCAGGCGATGAAGGACCTCAAGGCGTCCAACGCCGGCCTGCAGTTCTCCATGACCCTGCCGGTCCTGACCAGCGGCCTCACCAACGACGGCGTCAACATCCTCAAGGCCGCGAAGAACGCGGGCATCAGGATCGACGTGGTCAACATCATGGCCATGGACTACTACGCCGGTACGGGCACCGAGATGGGCCAGGGCGCGATCGACGCGGCCAGGGCCACACTGGCGCAGATGCAGTCCGTCGACTCCGGTTACACCTACGTCAACCTCGGGATCACCCCGATGATCGGCAAGAACGACGACGGCTCCACGTTCACCCTGGCCGACGCCCGGACCGTGGAGAACTTCGCCGCGCAGAACGGCGTCGGGCGGCTCGCCTTCTGGTCCGTCAACCGGGACCAGCCGTGCGGCGGAAGCGCCAACTCGCTGCCCACGTGCAGCGAGATCAGCCAGAACAGCCTGGCGTTCACGGACGCGTTCGTGCCCTACGAAGGCAGCTCGGGCGGCGGCGGAGGCACGACGAGTGACTTCTCCCTCTCCCTGTCGCCGGGCTCCGCCTCGGTCGCCCAGGGCGGCTCGGCGACCGCGACCGTCGCCACGGCCGTCACCTCGGGCAGCGCCGAATCCGTCAGCCTCTCCGCCTCCGGCGCGCCCTCCGGCGTCAGCATCTCCTTCAGCCCCGCGTCCGTGACATCCGGCGGCACCTCGACGCTGACGGCGACGGCCGGCTCGTCCGTGGCCGCGGGCACCTACCCCATCACCGTCACCGGCAGCGCGGCCGGCGGCAGCCACAGCGCGACCTACACGCTCACCGTCACCTCCAGCGGCGGTGGGGGCGGAGGCGGCGGGGGCTCCCTGACCAACGCCGGCTTCGAAACCGGCAGCCTGAGCCCCTGGGCCTGCACGGGCGGCAGCACGGTGGTGACCGGCCCGGTCCACAGCGGCAGCCACGCCCTCCAGGTCACGCCGAGCTCCAGCAGCACCGGCGAATGCGACCAGACCGTCACCCTGTCCCCCAACCACGGCTACACGCTCACCGGTTGGGTCCAGGGCCCCTACGCCTATGTCGGGGTCAGCGGTGGCGCCAGCGCCAGCACCTGGTCCAGCAACACGAGTTGGAACCAGCTGACGGTCAACTTCACCACGGGTAGCAGCGGAACCGTCACCGTCTACGTCCACGGCTGGTACGGCCAGGGCAACGTCCACGCCGACGACTTCACCCTCGGCTAGGCATCACCCACCCCACCGCAGATGCGGCGCACCTCCTCCAGGGGCGGTGCGCCGCAGCCGACTGCCACTTGTGACGGCCGCCGACGTGCCCGAATCCCGCCGTGTCCTTGGACGGCGGCCGGGTCTCCGGAACTGGTCGCGGCGATGGCGGACTTCCTCGCCGAGCACCGGTGAGCACACTGAATTTCCATGTCCGGGGCAGTCGTTGACGATCGTCGGAGGCTACTGTGCGCCGTACACCGGCTGCGGGGGCTTCGTCTCGGCGAGTAGCTTCAGGGTTGCCTCGCCCGCCTCCGGCGGGGTCCAGCGGGCGCCCCTGTCGGTCGTAGGCCCCCGGCGCCAGCCCTCCATGACGGTGATGCGGCCGCCCTCTGACTCGAAGACCCGGCCCGTGACCCCGGCGGAGGCGGCGGAGCCGAGCCAGACCACGAGCGGGGAGACGTTCTCCGGAGCCATGGTGTCGAAGCCGCCGTCCTGCGGGGCAGCCATGGTCTCGGCGAAGGTCCGCTCCGTCATCCGGGTCCGCGCGGCCGGGGCGATGGCGTTGACCTGGACGCCGTAGCGGCCCAGTTCGGCGGCGGCGACCAGGGTCAGGCCGACGATCCCGGCCTTGGCGGCGGAGTAGTTGCCCTGGCCGACGCTGCCCAGCAGCCCCGCTCCGGAGCTGGTGTTGATCACCCGGGCCTCGGGCATGCGGCCCGTCTTCGCCTCGGCGCGCCAGTGTGCGGCGGCGTGCCTGAGCGGCAGGAAGTGACCCTTGAGATGGACCCGGACAACCGCGTCCCAGGCGTCCTCGTCGAGGTTGACGAGCATGCGGTCCCGCACGAACCCGGCGTTGTTGACCAGCGTGTCCAGGCGGCCGTAGGTCTCCAGGGCGGTGGCCACGAGGGAGGCCGCGCCCTCAGTGGTGGCGATGTCGCCTCCATGCGCGACCGCCTCGCCGCCGAGCGCGCGGATCTCGTCCACGACCTGCTGAGCCGGTCCGCCGGTCCCGCCCGTGCCGTCGAGACCGACACCGAGGTCGTTGACGACCACCTTGGCTCCCTCGGCGGCGAAGGCGAGGGCATGGGCGCGGCCCAGGCCGCGGCCCGCACCGGTGATCACGGCCACGCGGCCGGTGCACAGTCCGGTCATGAGGGGACAGTCCTTTCGTCGAATCCGGCAGGATGCGCTACTTGTTGACGCCGGCCGCGTCGAGGAACGCCGGGCGCTCCCCTCCGCCGTGGACGTGCAGGCTCGCCCCGCTGATGTAGCCGGCCCGGTCGCAGGCGAGGAAGACGCAGGCGTCGCCGATGTCGGCGGGCGTGGCCAGGCGGCCGAGCGGGACGGTGCGGCCGACGGCGGCGATGCCGTCCTCGTCCCCGTAGTGCAGGCGCGACAGTTCGGTGCGGACCATGCCGGGGACGACCGTGTTGACCCGCACCCGCGGCGCCCATTCCACGGCCATGGAGCGGGCGAGGCTGTCCAGGCCGGCCTTGGCCGCGCCGTACGCCGCGGTGCCCGGTGACGGGCGGGTTCCGCTGACGCTGCCGATCATCACGATGGAGCCGCCGCTCCGCTGCTCGCTCATCACCTCGTACGCGGCGAGCGACGCGGCGAGGGGGGCGAGGAGGTTCAGCTCCACGACCCGGGCGTGCCGTACGGCTCCGCCCTCGCCGAGCATCCGGAAGGGGGTGCCCCCGGCGTTGTTGACGAGGGTGTCGAGGCGGCCGTACTCGCCTCGCACCTGCTCGAAGAAGGCGCCGACCGCGTCCTCGTCGCGCAGGTCGACGGGGAGGAAGCGAGCCGTGCGGCCGGCCGCCTCGACCGGCTCGTCCGGGGGCCGGCGCGCGCAGGTCACGACGTCGGCGCCGACCTCCAGGAACGCCCGGGCGATGCCGGCGCCGACGCCCCGGGTTCCGCCGGTGACGACCGTGACGCGTCCGGTGAGATCGATGACCGCCGCCAAAGGACACCTCCCGCAGCACGCGCTCCGCTGCTACCTTCTCGCCTAACAAACGTTTGGTGGAAAGGTAGCTGATCTGCTCATGGGTGTCTCCACCTCCGTCCCCGAAGAAGGCGTCGCCGTCGTCACCGTGGACTTCCCGCCGGTCAACGCCCTTCCCGTGCAGGGCTGGTACGAACTGGCCGCCTGCGTGCGCGCCGTCGGCGCCGATCCGAAGGTCCGGTGCGCTGTACTCACCGCCGAGGGCCGCGGCTTCAACGCCGGTGTCGACATCAAGGAGATGCAGCGCACAGCCGGGCACGAGGCCCTCGTCGGCGCCAACCGGGGCTGCTACGAGGCGTTCGCCGCCGTGTACGACTGCGAGGTCCCGGTGATCGCCGCCGTACAGGGCTTCTGTCTGGGCGGCGGCATCGGGCTGGCCGGAAACGCCGACGCGATCGTGGCCGCCGACGACGCGGTGTTCGGCCTGCCCGAGCTGGACCGTGGCGCTCTCGGCGCGGCCACCCATCTCGCCCGGCTGGTGCCCCAGCACCTGATGCGGGCCCTGTACTACACCTCCCGCACCGTCACCGCCGAGGAGCTGCACCGGCACGGCTCGGTGTGGCGGGTGGTCCCGCGCGCGCAACTCTACGCCGCCACCCTGGAGTTGGCCCGGGAGATCGCCGCCAAGGACGGGTCCCTGATCCGGCTGGCCAAGGCTGCGATCAACGGCATCGACCCGGTCGACGTGCGCCGCAGCTACCGGTTCGAGCAGGGCTTCACCTTCGAGGCCAATCTCAGCGGCGTCGCCGACCGCGTCCGCGACACCTTCGGCAAGGACGGGGAATCCGTCGGCAAGGGCCGCGAATCCGTCGGCACGGACCGGGAGCAGCGGTCGTGAGCAGGGACAAGACGATGACCGCCGAAGAGGTCGTCGGCCGGCTGGACAGCGGCATGACGATCGGCATCGGCGGCTGGGGTTCGCGACGCAAGCCGATGGCGCTGGTGCGGGCGCTGCTGCGCTCGGACGTCACCGATCTGACCGTCGTCTCCTACGGCGGCCCCGACGTAGGTCTGCTGGCCGCCGCGGGCAGGATCCGCACACTGGTCGCGGCCTTCGCCACCCTCGACTCCATCCCCCTGGAGCCGCACTTCACGGCGGCCCGGCAGCGGGGCGCGCTGGAACTGGTGGAGCTGGACGAGGCCATGTTCATGTGGGGGCTGACGGCCGCCGCGCACCGGCTGCCCTTCATGCCGGTCCGGGCCGGTCTCGGATCCGATGTGATGAGGGTCAACCCCCGCCTGCGGACGGTGCGTTCGCCGTACGAGGACGGCGAGGAGCTCGTCGCCGTCCCGGCCCTGCGCCTGGACGCCGCGCTGGTGCACCTCAACCGGGCGGACGTACACGGCAACGCGCAGTACCTCGGTCCCGACCCGTACTTCGACGACCTGTTCTGCGAGGCCGCCGACGCCGCGTACGTCTCCTGCGAGCGGATCGTGGACAGCGCCGATCTGCTCAAGGCCGCCGGGCCACAGACGCTGCTGGTCAAGCGCGCGTTCGTGAGCGGCGTCGTGGAGACACCGCACGGCGCCCACTTCACCTCCTGCGTCCCCGACCACGACCGTGACGAGGCGTTCCAGCGGGCCTACGCGCGGGCCGCCCGCGATCCGGAGGCCTGGCGGGCCTTCGGCGAGCGGTTCCTGTCCGGCGACGAGGACGCGTACCAGGCCGCGGTGGCGGCGTTCCACGAGGAGGTCGCGGCAGATGAGTGAGGCCCGTACGGCGACGACGGCGACGCGCGCCGAGTACTGCGTCCTGGCCTGCGCCGAGGTCTGGCGCGGTGCGGGGGAGGTTCTGGCCAGCCCGATGGGCACCGTCCCGACGATCGGGGCCCGGCTGGCGAAGCTGACCTTCTCCCCCGACCTGCTGCTGACCGACGGCGAGGCGCTGCTGATCGGCGACGTCCCGGCGGTCGGTGCCAGGGCCGGGGTGGTCGAGGGCTGGCTTCCGTTCCGGCAGCACCTGGCGCTGGTGGCGACCGGGCGGCGGCACGTGATGATGGGCGCGAGCCAGCTCGACCGGTACGGCAACCAGAACATCTCCTGCATCGGCGACTGGGCGAGGCCCACCAGGCAGCTGCTGGGCGTACGTGGTGCCCCCGCCAACACCCTCAACAATCCCACCAGTTACTGGGTGCCGCGACACTCGAAGCGGGTGTTCGTCGAGCGGGTGGACATGGTCTGCGGCGTCGGCCACGACCGTGCCGCCGCGGCCGGTCCCTCCGCGGCCCGCCACCACCGCATCGCGGATGTCGTCACCGACCTGGGCGTCCTCGACTTCCGGACGCCCGACCGGACGATGCGGCTGCGCTCCCTGCACCCCGGGGTCACGGTCGAGCAGGTGGCCGAGGCCACCGGCTTCGCGCTCACCGTCCCGGACGAGGTGCCGTACACCCGGGACCCCACCTCCGCAGAGCTGCGGCTGATCCGCGAGGTCATCGACCCGAGGGCGCTGCGCGACCGCGAGGTGCCGGCGTGAGCGACTTCGCGATCGCCACCCCACTGACCGAGCTCGTCGGTGTGCGGCACCCCATCGTGCAGACCGGCATGGGCTGGGTGGCCGGTCCGCGGCTGGTGTCGGCCACCGCCGACGCGGGCGCGCTCGGGATCCTCGCCTCGGCCACCATGACGACCGACCAGTTGCGCGCGGCCGTCCGCGAGGTCAAGTCCCGTACCGACGCGCCCTTCGGGGTCAATCTGCGGGCGGACGCCTCGGACGCGGCCGAACGGGTGCGGATCGTCATCGAGGAGGGGGTGCGGGTCGCCTCGTTCGCGCTCGCGCCCTCACGGGAACTGATCGCCCGGCTCAAGGACGCCGGAGTGGTGGTCATCCCGTCCATCGGCGCCCGGCGGCACGCGGAGAAGGTGGCCGCGTGGGGCGCCGACGCGGTGGTGGTGCAGGGCGGGGAGGGCGGCGGGCACACCGGGAAGGTCGCCACCACCGTTCTGCTCCCCCAGGTGGTGGACGCGGTCGGTATCCCGGTCGTCGCGGCCGGCGGCTTCCACGACGGACGCGGCCTGGTCGCCGCGCTCGCCTACGGTGCCGCCGGGATCGCCATGGGCACCCGCTTCCTGCTCACGTCCGACAGCACGGTGCCCGACGCGGTCAAGGCCCGGTATCTGGCGGCCACGGTGGACGACATCATCGTCACGACCAAGGTCGACGGACTCCCCCACCGGATGCTGCGCACCCAGCTGGTCGACTCCCTCGAACGCTCGGGCCGGGCGACCGCGCTGTTGCGCGCCGTACGTCACGCGGCGTCCTTCAAGGCGCTGTCCGGCATGAGCTGGGCGCGGATGGTCCGCGACGGTCTGGCGATGAGGCACGGCAAGGACCTGACGTGGAGCCAGGTCCTGCTGGCCGCCAACACCCCCATGCTGCTCAGGGCGTCGATGGTCGAGGGCCGGACCGACCTCGGTGTGATGGCCTCCGGCCAGGTCGCCGGTCTGATCGACGATCTGCCGTCCTGTGCCGAGCTCGTCGACCGGATCATGGCGGAGGCCCGGGCCGCGCTCCGCGGACTGCCGCCGGCCGAGTAGCGGACTCCCTGGTGTCAGAGCCGCTCGATGATGGTGACGTTGGCCTGGCCGCCGCCCTCGCACATGGTCTGCAGGCCGTAGCGTCCGCCGGTGCGTTCCAGTTCGTGCAGCAGCGTGGTCATGAGCTTGGTACCGGTGGCGCCCAGCGGGTGGCCGAGGGCGATGGCACCGCCGTTGACGTTGACCCTCTCCGGGTCGGCGCCGGTCTCCTTCAGCCAGGCGAGCACCACCGGGGCGAAGGCCTCGTTGATCTCCACGAGGTCGATCTCGTCGAGGGTCATCCCGGCCTTCTTCAGCGCGTACGCCGTGGCCGGGATCGGCGCGGACAGCATCCGGATGGGGTCCTCGCCGCGCACCGACAGGTGGTGGACACGGGCGCGGGGCGTCAGACCGTGCTCCCGTACGGCCCGTTCGCTCGCGATCAGCAGGGCCGAGGCGCCGTCGGAGACCTGGGAGGAGACGGCGGCGGTCAGCCGGCCGCCGTCGACCACCGGCTTCAGGGCCGTCATCTTCTCCAGTGTGGTGTCGCGACGGGGGCCCTCGTCCCGGGTCACCTCGCCATAGGGGACGAGTTCGCGGTCGAAGCGGCCCTCGTCGATGGCGCGGACGGCCCGCCGATGGGAGCGCAACGCGAACTCCTCCATGTCCCGGCGGGAGATGCCCCACTTCTCGGCGATCATCTCGGCGCCGGCGAACTGGTTGACCGGCCGGTCGCCGTAGCGGGCCCGCCAGCCCTCGGAGCCGGCGTAGGGGCCCTGGGTGAGCCCGAGGGGTTCGGCGGCCTGGCGGGTGGCGAAGGCGATCGGGATCATCGACATGTTCTGCACACCGCCCGCGACCACCAGGTCCTGGGTGCCCGAGAGCACCCCCTGTGCGGCGAAGTGCAGGGCCTGCTGGGAGGAGCCGCACTGGCGGTCCACCGTCACCCCCGGCACCTCCTCGGGCAGCCCGGCGGCCAGCCAGCAGGTGCGGGCGATGTCGCCGGCCTGCGGGCCGACGGTGTCCACGCAGCCGAGGACGACGTCCTCGACGGCGGCCGGGTCGACGCCCGAGCGCTCCATCAGCGCCGTCAGCGCATGGGCGCCGAGATCGGCCGGGTGGACGCACGCGAGCCCGCCGCCGCGCCTGCCGACCGGCGTGCGGACCGCTTCGACGATGTATGCCTCCGTCATGGCCACTCCTTGGGTGATCGGTGGTGTCTGCGGTGTCAGTGGAAACGCGGTCGGCTCACCAGGTACCCGGACCCTTCCGGCACACGGCGCCCGCGGGGTTCAGGCGTGCTGACTGCTGACGGACAGGACCTCGCCGGTCAGGTACGAGGAGTAGCCGCTGGCCAGGAAGACGATGACGTTGGCCACCTCCCACGGCTCGGCCCAGCGGCCGAACGCCTCGCGGGCGGTCAGTTCCTGCAGCAGTTCCGGCGTGGTGACCTTCGCCAGGTGCGGGTGCATGGCGAGGCTGGGCGAGACGGCGTTGACCCGCACGCCGTACTCCGCGGCCTCCACGGCGGCGCAGCGGGTGAGGGCCATGACCCCGGCCTTGGCGGCGGCGTAGTGCGCCTGGCCCCGCTGCGCCCGCCAGCCGATCACCGAGGCGTTGTTGACGACGACGCCCCCGGCGCCCGCCGCCCTCATCCGGCGCAGCGCGGCGCGGGTGCAGCGGAAGGTGCCGGTGAGGGTGACGTCGAGGACCTTGGCCCACTGCTCGTCGGTCATCTCGACCAGGTCGGCGGTGCCACCGAGTCCGGCGTTGTTGACGACGACGTCCAGGCGCCCGTGCCGCTCCGCCACGAAGTCGAAGAGCGCGGCGACCTGCTCCTCGTCGGTGACGTCGCAGGGCAGTGCGGCGACGCGGTCCGCGCCGAACTCCGCGGCCAGCGCCGCCTCCGACTCCTTGAGCCTGCGGGCGTGGGCGTCGGAGAGCACGATCTGGGCGCCTTCCTCCAGCAGCCGACGGGCGGTCGCCCCGCCGATACCGGCGCCCGCGGCGGCGGTGACCACGGCGGTACGGCCGTGCAGGAGGGCGTGCCCGGGGACGTAGGACGGTGGGGGCGTGGTCACGGGCGGGCCTCCTTCGACAGGCCGAGGACGCACTCGGCGATGAGGGCGAACTCGCCGGTCGCAGCTCATGGGCGGCTCCGGACACCCCTCGACGGCTGACGGGTCGTCAGGTTAATCTACCAAACACTTGTTAGGGAAGGAGAGCGAATGCCCGCCCCCCGCACCGCGCCCATGGAGCCCGTCCGCCGCGTACGCCCCGGACCAGTCGCCGTGGGCCGCTGATGGACCTCGACTTCTCCGCCGCGGACGACGCCTTCCGCGCCGAGGCCCGCGCCTGGCTCGCCGACCATGTGCCCTCCACCCCGCTGCCCTCGCTGGAGACGGCGGAGGGGTTCGCGGCCCACCGGGAGTGGGAGCGGGCCCTGTTCGCCGACCGCTGGTCGGTGGTCTCCTGGCCCGAGGAGTACGGCGGCCGGGGTGTCTCGATCCTGCAGTGGCTGATCTTCGAGGAGGAGTACTACGCGGCCGGTGCGCCCGGTCGGGTCGGCCAGAACGGCATCAACCTCCTCGCGCCCACCCTCTTCGAGCACGGCACACCGGAGCAGTGCGCGCGCGTCCTGCCGTCCATGGCGAGCGGCGAGGTCGTCTGGGCCCAGGCCTGGTCCGAGCCGGAAGCCGGCTCCGATCTCGCCTCGCTGCGCTCCACAGCCGTACGCACCGCCGGCGGCTGGCGCGTGAGCGGCCAGAAGACCTGGTCGTCGCGGGCGGCGTTCGCCGACCGCGCCTTCGGACTGTTCCGCAGCGACCCGGACGCCGAGCGGCCGCACCGGGGCCTGACGTACCTGATGTTCCCCCTGGACGCGGACGGGGTGACGGTGCGGCCCATCGGGCGGCTCGACGGCAAGCCCGCCTTCGCCGAACTCTTCCTGGACGAGGTGTACGTGCCCGACGGGGACGTCATCGGCGAGCCCGGACAGGGCTGGCGGGTGGCGATGAGCACGGCGGGCAACGAGCGCGGCCTCACCCTGCGCAGCCCCGGCCGCTTCATGGCCGCCGCCGACCGGCTGACCCGGCTGTGGCACGAGCACGCCGACCCTTCCGACACCGCGCTGCGCGACCGGGTCGCCGACGCGGTGATCGGGGCCCGCGCCTACCAACTGTTCGCCTACGCGGCCGCTTCACGTCTGGCGGCGGGCGGTTCCATCGGCGCGGAGTCGAGCCTCAACAAGGTGTTCTGGTCCGAACTGGACATCGCCCTGCACGAGACCGCCCTCGATCTCCTCGGCCCCTACGGCGATCTCGCCGACGACGCCGCGGACGCCCCCGCGCACGGCGGCTGGGCCGAGGGATACGTCTTCTCGCTGGCCGGTCCCATCTACGCGGGCACCAACGAGATCCAGCGCGACATCATCGCCGAGCGGCTGCTCGGCCTGCCGAAGGGACGCCGGTGATGCGTTTCCTCCTCGACTCCGAGCAGCGCGACTTCGCCCGCTCGCTGGACGCCATGCTGACGGCGGCGGGCACGCCGGACGTCGTACGGTCCTGGGCCGTCGGGGACACCGGGCCGGGCCGCGCGCTGTGGTCCAGGCTGGCCGAGGCGGGGCTGTTCGCGCTCGGGCTACCGGAGCGGTACGACGGCCTTGGCCCACTTCCGGTCGAACTGGCCGTGGCCTTCGTGGAGTTGGGCCGCCACGCGGTGCCGGGCCCGCTGGCGGAGACAATCGCGGCGGCGGCTCTCCTGGACCGTCTGGGCGACGCGGCGACGGCCGCCGCATGGCTGCCGGGGATCGCCGCCGGCAAGGTCGTCGCCTCGGTGTGCCTGCTCTCCCCCGACAGTCCCTACGCCCTGGACGCGGACACCGCCGACGCGGTGTTCGTCGTCGCGGGCGACATCCTGCGCCTGGCCGAGGCGCACGGTCCCGTTCAGCACTCGCTCGACCCGGCCCGGCGGCCGGCCCGCCCGCTCGGCGGCACCGTGCTGGCCCAGGGGCCGGCCGTCGGCGCCGCGGCCGCGCACGCCGCCGAGGTCGCGGCGCTCACCACGGCGGCGCAGGCCCTCGGACTGGGCCGTGCCCTGCTCGACCGGACCGTCGAACACGCCCGGCAGCGCAGGCAGTTCGGGGTCGCCATCGGCTCGTTCCAGGCGGTCAAACACCGGCTGGCCGACTCGCTGATCACCCTGGAGTTCGCCCAACCGCTGCTCTATGCCGCCGCGTTGGCGATGGAGCGGGGCGACGCCGGGTGCGGGCGCGAGATCGCCGCGGCGAAGGTCTCCGCCTGCGAGGCCGCGTACGCCGCGGCGCGCACCGCCCTGCAGTTGCACGGCGCCCTCGGCTACACCGAGGAACTGGACCTGTCCCTGTGGATCCGCAAGGCCCACGCGCTACGGACCTCCTGGGGCACGCCGTCGGCCTGCCGGGCCCGGGCACTCGCGCCCTGACCGGCCTGTCACCCGCTCGACACCCATGGTCACCCGACCCCGTCACGGGCGGCCCCGCGCGAAGGCCACCGCGACGGTTCAGTGGTTCGGTGCCGCCGTGCTGATCTCCGCCAGCGCCGAGTGCGGATCCTCGACGGCCGCCAGGTCACCGAGGCTGACGAAGCCGACCGGGCAGCCGCCGTGTTCCACGACGGGGAGTCGGCGCAGGCCGTGCCGGCGCATCAGCTCGACGGCGTGGTCCGTGGTGTCCTCGGGGGTCAGGGTCAGCAACGGCGGCCGGCTGCACACCCTGCCGACCGTGGTGGAGTGCGGGTCCAGTCCCGCGGCGAGCGTCCGCACCACGATGTCGCGGTCGGTGAGGACACCGAACAGATCGCAGTCGTAGGCGACCAGGACGTCACCGATGTCGTGCTCCCGCATGAGGAGCGCCGCCCGTTCCACCGTGGTCATGGGCTCCACCGCCACCGCGCCGGGCGACATGACCTCACGTATCCGTCGTGTCATCGGGCACCTCCGGGATCCGAAATGGTGAGGCGTACGGCCTCGCCCGCCCGCGTAGCCAGGGACGGCTCGGGCAAACCGGTTTTTCCGTCGTCCGCCGCGCACGGCGTGGCGCCGCCGGGCCCGGCGAGTGACGATGGAAGCCGAGGGGGGTCGCAGAAGGGATCATGGCGGCCATGGTGGGTGACATCAGCGACGAGCTACGGGCACGGCGTGAGGGCGAGAACGGTCACCGCTCGATGCCGCACACGGCCGACATCCGTCTGCAGGCCTGGGGCACGACCCGGGAACAGTGCCTGGCGGAGGCGGTACGCGCCATGGTCGAGGCCTTCGCCGATGTGTCCGAGGCACACCCCGCCACCATGGAACGGGTCCGTCTCGCCCCCGGCGACGACGCGGATCTGCTGGTCGCGCTGCTGGAGGAGGTGGTCTACCGGCTGGAGGTGGCGGGCCGGATCCCCGTCGACGTGGAAGCGGAGCCCACCTACGACGGTGGACTGGCGGTACGGCTGTCCCTCGCCGACCTCGCGGACGTCACCGTCATCGGTGCCGCACCCAAGGGTGTCTCCTGGCAGGAGTTGCACATCGGTCCGGACGCGTACGGGTGGTCCTGCACGGTGATCGTGGACGTGTGATCGCACGGGCGCACCCTGCCGCACGGGCACCCGCAGGCCACCGGCGTCAGCCCTTCACCACCCCGAGCGGCACCAGCCGGGCGACCTTCCGGCACAGCCCCGCCCCCTCGCTCGCGGCGACGACCGCGTCGACGTCCTTGTACGCCTCCGGCGTCTCCTCCGTCAGGCCGCGCCAGGACTTCGGGCGCGCGGCGATGCCGGCGTTGCGCAGCCGCGCCCGCAGCTCGCTGCCGGTGATGCTGCGCGCGGCCTGATGACGGCTCATGGTGCGGCCCGCACCATGGCAGGTGGAGTGGAAGGCGTCGCCCCCGGACACGCCGGTCAGCACGTACGACGCCGTCCCGAGGGTGCCGGGGATCAGCACCGGCTGTCCGAACTCCCGTATGTCCTCCGGCAGTTCGGGATGCCCGGGCGGGAAGGCGCGGGTGGCGCCCTTGCGGTGCACGCACAGCCGTCGTCGCCGGCCGTCCACCGGATGGGTCTCGATCTTGGCGAGGTTGTGGGAGACGTCGTACACCAGCGTCAGTCCGGTGCCGACGGTGCGCCGGAACACGCCGCGTGCCGCGTCGGACAGCAACTGCCGGTTCGCCCGGCCGTAGTTGGCGGCAGCGGCCATGGCCCCGAGATAGTCCTGCCCCTCGGGCGAGTCGACCGGTGTACAGGCCAGTTGCCGGTCGGGCACGGAGATGCCGTAGCGGGCCATGGCGCGGTCCATGAGCCGCACATGGTCGGTGCATATCTGGTGTCCGAGCCCGCGCGAGCCACAGTGGATCATGACGCACACCTGGCCCGGCCCGATCCCGAAGGCGGCAGCGGCCTGGGCGTCGTACACCTCGGCGACCTGCTGCACCTCCAGGAAATGGTTGGCGGAGCCCAGGCTGCCCACCTGGCCGAGGCCACGCTCCCGGGCCCGCTGCCCGACCTGGGTCACGTCCGCGTCGGCGACCGCGCCGGCGTCCTCGCAGCGCAGCAGGTCGCGCTCCTCCCCGTGGCCCTGCTCCACGGCGTAGCGGGAGCCGCCGTCCAGCAGCCGCTCCAGTTCTCCGGGGCCGGTGAGGTGCCACACGCCGCCGGGACCGGCCCCGCGCGGAATCGCCCGGTCCAGGCCGTCCATCACGGCGGTCAGTGCGGGCCGGAGCGTATCGGCGTCGCAGTCGGCGGCCAGCAGCCGCACCCCGCAGGAGATGTCGAAGCCGACGCCGCCCGGCGAGACCACCCCGCCGGCGTCCACGTCGGTGGCGGCGACACCGCCGATGGGAAAGCCGTACCCCCAGTGGATGTCCGGCATGGCGTACGAGGCGGCGACGATGCCGGGCAGCGTGGCCACGTGCGCGACCTGCTCCAGGGACTGCTCGGCATCCGCGAGCAGCTCCCGGGACGCGAAGACGACCCCGGGCACCCGCATGCCCGCGTGCGGCTCGATGCGATAGCGGAAGGAACGTTCCTCGACCAACTCCATCGCGGTCTCCGCCCCGGCTCGGCGCGCACTGGGTCACTGCCCCTGCAGCGCGGCGAGCACGTCGTCGTCGGTCAGCTGCTCGAAGTCCTCGTACCACTCCCCCACGGCCAGGAAGACGGTCGGCCGCTGCAGGCAGAGCACCTCGTCGGCCTCGCCGCGCAGCAGGTCCGCCGCCTGCGGCGAGCACACCGGCACCGCCAGCACGACCCGCTCCGGCGACTGGCGGCGCAGCCAGCGCAGCGCCGCCCGTGCGGTCGCCCCGGTGGCGACCCCGTCGTCCACCAGGATCACGGTGCGGTCCCGCAGCTCGGGCGCGGGGCGGCCCTGCCGGTACCGCTCCTCCCGGCGGTGCAGCTCCGCCCGCTCCCGCTCCACCACGTCGTCCAGGGCCGCCTCGTCCAGGCCGAGGTCGTCCAGGGTCCGCTCGTCGAACAGCGGAGGGTCGTCACCCGCGAGCGCCCCGACGCCCAGCTCCTCCTGGAACGGCGCGCCGATCTTGCGTGCGACCAGCACGTCGAGCGGTGCCTCCAGCGCCCGCGCCACCTCCCGGGCCACCGTCACCCCGCCACGCGGCAGGGCCAGCACGACCGGATGCGTCAGCGCCCCCGCCTCCTGCCGGATGCGCAGCCGCTCGGCCAACTCCCGGCCGGCATGGACGCGATCATGAAACCGCATACCCAGTCGACTCCTTCCACGCCTGCGCCGCGCTCGTCACCGGGCCACGGCGTGCGGTCGTACGACGACTCGCGCCCGGCGGGTGCGCCCACTCGCACTCGGACCACCGGACCGGCACGACGGCACGTCCCTCCGGCGCCCCGGCCGGGTACCCGGACCGGGCCGCAACGACACGGGACACGCCGAGGTCCGCGCTCCAGGCTCGGGTGACGAGCATCGGCGCCCGCAGCGGTGTCCGGCGGCCGCCCGGAGAAGCGACGAGTATGGAACGGAGGAGCTGAGAAATGGCACGCATTCTCGTCGACGGGGACGACGTGGTCGTACACCTGTCGTGGTGGCAGCGGGTGGCCGCCCGCCGCGGTGATGTGCGGGTGCCGCTGACGGCGGTGTGCCGGGTGACGGTCGAAGCCGACTGGTGGCGCGCCCTGCGCGGAGTGCGGCAGCGCGGCACCTGGATTCCCGGCGGCTGGTCCATCGGCACGCGCGGCCATCCCGGCGGGACGGACTTCGTGGCCCTGCGGCCCGGCCGACCCGTCGTGGACGTCGAACTGCGGCCCTCGGCTCCCTTCCGGCTCCTCGCGGTGTCCGTGCCCGACGACGAGGAGGCGAGGGCCACGGCTCAGCGGCTCGGCCGGACCGCACCGGGGATCGACACCTCCACGCGCTACCGGCAGCCGGTGCCGGTCGCCGAGGAGACTTCCGACGGGAGCACCCCTCGTGCCCTGCCCATGGCCGCCGAGAGGCGTCGGGACGGAAAGCGCGAGCGCTGAGCGAACCCCGCCTCCTCCGCCCCGCTCGCCGCCGAGCTGCTGAAGAAGCTGGGCTGAACCCGTGGGCGTGTCCCGGTCAGCGGTCCAGCCGTAGGTCGCACCGAGGAGACGGCGCCCTCCGCCGTCCTCACCGCGGGCCCCGCTCGGCCTCACGGCGGCGGAGTTCCCGGTGGGCGATGGTGCGCTTGTGGACCTCGTCGGGGCCGTCCGCCAGGCGCAGCGTGCGCAGGTGGGCGTACATGCCGGCCAGAGGGAAGTCGTCGGAGACGCCGGCGCCGCCGTGGACCTGGATGGCGCGGTCGACGACCCTGAGGGCGATGTCCGGTGCGGCCACCTTGATGGCTGCGATCTCCGTCCGCGCGACCTTGTTGCCCACGGTGTCCATCAGATGGGCCGCCTGGAGGGTCAGCAGCCGGGCCATGTCGATCTCGATACGAGCCTCGGCGATCCAGTCCTGGATGTTGGCCCGCTCGGCGAGCGGCGCCCCGAACGTCGTCCGCTCCTGGGCCCGGTCGATCATCAGGTCCAGGGCCCGCTCGGCCATGCCGATGCTGCGCATGCAGTGGTGGATGCGCCCGGGACCCAGCCGGGCCTGACTGATCATGAAGCCGTCGCCCTCGTGGGCGAGCAGGGCCGTGGACGGTACCCGCACGTTCTCGAAGAGGACCTCACCGTGGCCTTCCCGGTCCTGGTAGCCGAACACGGGCAGGTTGCGCACCACGGTGATGCCGGGGGTGTCCAGCGGCACGACCATCATGCTCTGCTGACGGTGGCTGGGCGCGTCCGGGTCGGTCTTGCCCATGACGATGAGGACCCTGCAGTTCTTGTGCAGGACGTTGGAGGTCCACCACTTGCGTCCGTCGAGGACGTAGTCGTCACCGTCGCGCCGCATGCGCAGCTGGATGTTGCGTGCGTCGGAACTGGCGACGGCCGGTTCGGTCATCGCGAACGCGGAGGCGATCTCTCCGGCGAGCAGCGGCTTGAGCCACCTCTCCTTGTGCTCCTCGGTGCCGAAGAGCGTCAGCACCTCCATGTTCCCGGTGTCCGGCGCGTTGCAGTTGGTGGCCTCCGGCGCCAGGTGCGGGCTGCGGCCCATGATCTCGGCGAGCGGGGCGTACTCGAGGTTGGTCAGGCCCGGTCCCCACTCGGGATGCGGGTGGAAGAGGTTCCACAGTCCCTGCTTCCTGGCCTCGGCCTTCAGCTCCTCCAGGACGGGCGGGTGGAAGTGCGGATCGCCCGACTGCGCCATCTGCGCCTCGTAGACGGGTTCCGCGGGGTAGATGTGCTCGTCCATGAAGGCCAGCAGCTTCTCCTGGTACGCCTTGGCCCTGTCGGTCGTCGGGAACACGGGTTCACCTCGGTGGGTTCGTGGTGGGGGAACGAAGGAAGGTCACCGCGTCCGCGCGGGCGGGTGGAGCACGGACTTCAGCGCCGCGGCCGTCGCGGCGGCGTCCGTGTGCACGATCCCGGCGAGACCCGCGCGTTCGGCCGCGGTGATGTTCTGCTCCAGGTCGTCCACCATCACCGCGTCCCGCGGGCGGACGCCCAGCCGTTCGCAGGCGATCTCGTAGGCCCGGCGCGAGGGTTTGCGGACGCCCACCTCTCGCGAGATGGTGACGGCGTCGAACATGCCCGGCAGGTCGAACCCGGCGTAGCAGTCGTCGCCGAGCGAGTTGGACAGCAGCCCCACGCGGTGTCCGGCCTCCCGCACCCGTGCGACCAGGTCGATCATGGCGCGGTCGGGCTCCATCGCGCTCTGCACCCGGCGTACGATGCCCGGCTCGGCGGGGTCGATCGCCACTCCGTGGGCTCGGAGCCGCTCGGCGAAGCCCTGTTCGAACTGCAGCTCGCCGATCCGGCCTTCCTCGTGCGCCACGAGCAGGGCGCCGCTCGCCCGGTCCCTGGCCAGCAGGCGCAGCGGCAGCCGTGGGTCGCAGCCCAGGGCGGAGCCCAGCTGCTCGAAGGCCGCGAGCACGCTGGTGGTGAGCACCCCTCCGAAGTCGAACAGGACGGTAGTGCGGGTCCCGGGCGGGGTGGTTCGGGTCACCTGCGTTTCCTCCTCATGCCGTCGGTACGCGGGGGCCACAGCCCTGTATAGTTGAATCCAACGTCAAGTTCAATACTTACAACACCCGGCTGAGCAGGGCAGGTTCGCTTGGTCGGATCGGCTGATTGGCGGTGTGGTGACACATGACGACGAAGGTTTCGCTCGCGGACTGGGAGCGCCTCAAGTCGCGTGACGTCGAGACGAACGGCATCACACTGCGCGTCTTCGAGCACGGCGAGCACAGGCCCGGCACACCGCCGGTCGTGCTGTGCCACGGCTTCCCCGAACTCGCCTTCTCCTGGCGCCATCAGGTCTTCGCCCTCGCCGAGGCCGGACACCGGGTCCTCGCGCCCGACATGCGCGGTTACGGAGGAAGCTCACGGCCACGGGACGTCGAGGCCTACGACGTGGTGGACCTGTGCGCGGACCTCGCGGGTCTCCTGGACGACGTGGGCGCCGAGGACGCGGTCTTCGTGGGACACGACTGGGGAGCGAACGTCGTGTGGCACATGGCCTGGCTGCACCCCGGACGGGTGCGTGCCGTGGCCGGCCTGAGCGTTCCCGCCACCCCGCGCTCCCCCGTCCCGCCGCTGCCCGTCCTTCGTTCGCGGCTGGGCGCCGACTTCTACATGGTGTGGTTCCAGGAGCCCGAAGTCGCGGACCGGGCGCTGGCGCGGAATGTCCGCAGGACCCTTGTCGCACGGGAGATCTACTCCGCCGAGTGGGCGTCCCGCGACGAGGCCGAACTCGCGCCCCCGCCGTGGCTCGGCGAGGAGGAGCTGGCCCATTACGTCAGGACGTTCGAGGAGACCGGGTTCACGGGCGGCCTCAACTACTACCGCAACATGGACCGCAACTGGGCGCTGACCCGCGAACTCCAGGGCCGCCCCATCACACAGCCGTCCTTCTTCCTCACCGGCTCCAGGGATCCCGTCGCCCGGTTCATGCCCGCCGACAACCTGGGGACGGTCCTCACCGATCTGCGCGAGCACGTCGTCCTGGAAGGCGCCGGCCACTGGGTCCAGCAGGAGCGCCCCCAGGAGGTCAACGCAGCGCTGCTCCGCTTCCTGGGATCCCTCGGCCTGGGCCGGTGATGCGGCCGCCGGGGCCGATCCGCCGGGCGGCGACTATCATCGGCTGCCACCTGCACGTGTGCGAACGACGGCGAATGGACTGCATTGGCTTCCCAGGCCCCGGCTCATGACGGCTCCCGGCAACCGCTCGCCCCGCGCAGCCGGCGGGGCGAGCGCACGCGCAACGCGCTCATCGCCGCGGCGCGCGAGGTCTTCGAGCGCGACGGCTATCTCGACGCCCGGATCACCGACATCACCGCTGCCGCCCATGTCGCCTCCGGCTCGTTCTACACGTACTTCAACGACAAAGAGGATGTCTTCCGGGCGCTCGTGGACATCGTGCAGGAGGAGATGCTCCACCCGCACCTGCGCGAGCGCACCGGCATCACCGACACCCGGCAGCTCATCGACGCGGCCAACCGTGACTATCTGCGCTCGTACAAGAAGAACGCGCGCCTGATGGCCCTGTTCGAGCAGGTCGCCCACATCGACGACAACTTCCGGGCGCTGCGCATCGAGCGCGGCAACGCCTTCGCGCGACGCAACGCCAAGATGATCCGCGCCCTGCAGGACGGCGGCGAGGCCGATCCCACGCTCGATCCCCTGGTGACGGCCCACGCCCTGTCCGGCATGGTGAGCCGCATGGCCTACAGCGTGTTCGTGCTCGGACAGCGGATCCCCTTCGAACGGCTGGTGACCACGCTCAACAAGATCTGGGAGAACGCGCTCCAGCTGAAGCCCACCGGCGACGAATAGGACCGTCGCCGGGAGGCGCCGGCTGCTCGGCGAGGCCCAGCGCCATGCCTCAGTACTTCTTCGCGCCGGCCTGGATCGCCTCGCGGATGCGGTGGTAGGTGCCGCACCGGCAGACGTTGCGGATCTCGTCGAGGTCGGCCTCCGTGATCTCCCGGCCCTCCTCGCGGACCTGGCGGACCTTGGCGACGGCGGCCATGATCTGACCGGGCTGGCAGTAGCCGCACTGCGCGACGTCGTACTCCAGCCAGGCCTCCTGCATCGGATGCAGGTCACGGCCGACGGTGGCGGGCAGGCCCTCGATGGTGGTGATCTCGTCATCGGCGCCGATGTCCTGCACCGGCACCGAACACGGGTTGAACGCCTTGCCGTTGACGTGGCTGGTGCAGGCCTGGCAGACGCCGAGACCGCAGCCGTACTTCGGTCCGGTGACACCGAGGACGTCTCTGAGCACCCACAGCAGCCGGACGTCGTCCTCGATGTCGACGGTCACCCGCTTGCCGTTGAGGATGAAGGTGTGTTCGGGCACAGGGGTCTCCTAGTAGGCGCGGTCGAGGCCGTCGGTGGGCGACGCGGGGATCGGCGGCGTGGTGGGCAGCGGCTCGAATCCGAGCGGTCCGGCGTGGTTGAGCGGGAAGCTGGTCGGCATGGTGCCGGTGGCCCGGCCGTAGGCGCAGGCCACGGCGGCGGCCGCACCCGCCACCGCCAGCTCGCCCGCCCCGCCGGGCTGCCCGGTGGTCGGCGGCATGACGACGATCTCCAGCTCGGGCGGGGTGTTCCACTGCCGGGTGTAGAAGTAGTTGTCCCAACTCCCTTCCAGGAAGTGGCCGTTGTCCAGATGGAGGCCGGAGCTGAGAGTGATCGCGATGCCGTCCATGATGCCGCCCATCATCTGCGCCTCAAGACCCCGAGGGTTGACGGCCAGACCCACGTCGACGACGCACACGACCTTGGTGACGCGAGGGCCGGTGTAGGCGTCGCGGACCGTGCGGCCGGTGGTCTCCGGCCGGCAGTCGATCTCGGCGAGGACAGCGACGTACGCGTGGTATTCGGGATGGAGCGCGATGCCCTGCGCCGTCCCGGCGGGCATGCTCCGCCCCCAGTTCCCGACGTCGGCCACCTTGTCGAGGACGGCTCGCGCCCGCTCGTCCTTGAGGAACTCCCGGCGGAACCGGTAGGCATCCTTGCCCATCCGCCTGGCCAGCTCGTCCACGACGAGTTCCTGCGCACAGCGCACATTGGGCGAGTAGATGTTGCGCATCGAGCCGGTGTTGAAGCCCTCGTCGGTCTCGCCCAGCGTCTGGGTGACGACACCGAAGTTGTACGGGGTCTGCTGGCTGAGCGCGAAGATCGTCTCGGAGAAGGTGAGGCCGCCGACGGGCAGCCGCGCGGCCTCCGCGGTGATGATCTCGCCGACGCCGTGGCCGAAGTCGGTGGCGACGGAGGTGTGCCGCTGGTCGTAGGTGAGGACCTGGCCGAGCGCATAGGTGGCGCGGACCCGCGAGGTGGCCATCGGGTGGGTACGGCCCTGCCGGAAGTCGTCGGTGCGGTGCCACATCAGCTTGACCGGCTTGCCCATCGCCCGGGAGATCTCGGCGGCCTCGGCGGCGGCGTCGTGGAAGAGCTTGCGCCCGAAGGAGCCGCCGCCCTCGGTGACATGGACCTTCACGGCGGAGACCGGCAGCCCCAGCTTCAGCGCGATCTGCTCCTGGGCGGCGATCGGGGACTTCAGGCTTCCCCAGATCTCGGCGGAGTCGTCTCGTACGTCGGCGATGGCGCAGTTGGTCTCCAGCGCGCTGTTGCTCGCGAAGTGGAAGGTGAACCGGGCGTCGACCGACTTGGTCAGCAGGTCCAGTGCCGGAAGCGGGAGTTCGGTCCTGCGGAGTTCGTCGTGGACGGTGTCGTCGCTCTTTCCGTCGGCCGTTCCGGCGCCCCAGGAGACCTTCAGCGCGCGTACGGCGTCGATGCACTGGCCGAACGTACGGCCGCGGACTGCGACGCCGGTGGAGACGGCCACGACGTCCGTGACGCCGGGCATCGACCGCACCTCGGCGAGATTCTCCACCGAGCGCACCGTGCCGTTGATCGTCGGCGGCCGGCACACCATCGTCGGCAGGGCCTCGGGGATGTTCAGGTCCATGGCGAACGTCTTGCGCCCGGTCACCGCTTCCCGCGCGTCGATACGGCCCTGCGCGGTGCCGATGACCTCGAACTCCGCGGCGTCCTTGAGCGCGACGGACACCTGACTGAACGTCATCGCGGCAGCTTTCTGGGCGAGTTCGCCGTAGGTGAGACTGCGACCGCCCGCCGACGAGGTGATGACCCCGGCCTTGGTGGTCAGGGTGTTCAGGGCCGCCCCGAGTTCCAGGGCCGCCGCCTGCAACAGCCGGCCCCGGGCCACCGCCGCCGCCACCCGGATCGGCGTGAAGGTCGAGATCGTGGTGTTGGAGCCACCGGTGAGCTGGTTGAACAGCAGTTCCGGCCGCGCGTCGGCGAGCGTGACCCGGATCCGCTCCAGCGGCAGGTCCAGTTCCTCGGCGATCAGCATGGCGCTGGACGTCGTGATGCCCTGCCCGACCTCCGCCCGGGGCAGCGCGAAGGAGGCCGTGCCGTCGGTGTCGACGCGGATCGTGATCAGGTTCGCCGTCGGCAGTGCCGCATCGGTGAGCATGTCGTTGAGGTCGTAGATCTCCGCCGGGCCCGGCACGGAGGGGACGACAGCCGCCGCCTCGTCCGGTGCGAACACCACCTCACCGAGTTCGGCGGCCACGGTCAGCGTCGAGGCGGCCAGCACATACCCGAGGAATCTGCGCCGCCCGATCCCGGCCGCCGCGGGTATGTGTCCGGAGCTGTCCATGCGATCTCCTTCGATCCGCCACGAGTTGTGCACATGCCCGATCCGCGCGAGGACGGTGCGACACGCCGCCGGTGATTCCACCGCTCACCACCGGTTTCGGCCATAGGCAGGCGACGGGAAAAGGCGTCGCGGGACTGTGCCGGCGCACAGTCCCGCCGGCCTACACTGCGCCCGTGACGACGCAGCTGAGGGCCGCCGACCGGGTCGTCGAACTGGTCGGCCGGCTGCTGACCGAGGTGGACCGGCTCGCGGAGGACCTCACCGACGAGATCCTCGGAGGCGAGCACTCGTACGCCGAGAGCACGCTGCTCGCCCGGGAACAGTTGCGTTCCCTGGTGCGCGACAACCTGACCACGATGTTCGCGTCACTGCAGGGGCGGCCCACGACCCTTGAGGCGCCCCGCGCCGCCGGGCGCCTGAAGGCCGCGCAGGGCATCCCGCTGGCCGCTCTCCTGCACGCCTACCGGCTGGCCGGCCGCTTCATCTGGGACCGGCTGCTCGCGGCCGCCGTGGACGAGGAGAGCACCGTCGAGCTGCTGCACATGGCCTCCGACATCTGGGCGGCCATCGACGACTACTCCAGTGCGGCCGCCGACGCCTATCGGGCCACCGTCGAGGAACAGTCGCGGCGCGACACCACGACCCGGAGCACGATGCTCACCACCCTGCTCGACGGCAGGGCCGGCACCGGAGCGAGCGCATGGGAGATCGCACGGGTCCTGGACCTCGACCGGCAGGGCCCCTTTCTGGTGGTCTGCGCCGAGGTCCACGACGAGGTGGAGCCACTGCCCAGCGTGCGCAGCCGGCTGCGTGCCGCCGGAATCGGCTCCGAATGGATCCAGCCGATAGGGGCCTGGGTTGGCCTGCTGGCCCTGCCGCACGAGCAGGCCATCGCGCATGCGGTCGACCAGCTGTCCGGCATCGCGCTGTCCCGGGTCGGGGTCAGCCGCGCCTTCACCTCGCCAGTGAACGCCCCGACCGCCTGGCGGCAGGCCCAACTCGCCGTACAGTGCCTGCCCCGTGGAGCGGGCGGCACCCACCTGTACGGCAGCGCTCCGGTATCGCTCCTGGCGGCCGCCTCCCCCGACATGGCGCAGGAAGTCGCCCGGGCTGTCCTCGGCCCCCTTCTCGCCCTGCCCCCGCAGGAACGGGCCACCCTGCTGGCGACCCTGCACGCCTGGTTCGCCGGCGGCGGATCGACGACGGCGGCGGCCGGCCGGCTGCACTGTCACCGCAACACGGTCCTGTACCGCCTCAACCGCATCGCCGAACTGACCGGCCGCCGCATCACCGACGCGGAGTCCTCCGCCGAGCTGTACATCGCCCTGGAGGCCGTACGCCTGAGCGGGCGGCCGGGTCCGTACGACGGACACGGCCCGCTGGACTGAGCCCGTCGATCCCCGGCCACGCCGGACCGGACGAACCCCGTGCTCACGACACCGTCCAGTCACCCATGGGCGTCGAGCGCCGTATGGACCAGGCCTTCGGCGGCCTCGGGGTCGCCCGCGTCGGACGGACACGCCAGTGCGCCGGTCTCCCGCTCCAGCCGCCACAGCGGCTCCACCCGGCGCTCACAGGGGTTCAGCTGTCTGTTCCGGGTAGATCGTGGCCTGGTAACGGCCGGAACCATCGAGCCGCAGACGAACCTGGACAGCCGACCGTTCATGCGTCTCGGAAGCGGAGCAGCAGGCCGCCGGCGGTGAGTGCGGCGAGGGCCCACAGGGCCAGTACGCCGAGCCCTGCCAGGGGCCGATGGGCAGTTTGCCGATGTCGACGGTGACCTGGACGGCGAGGCCGGCCGTCATCGGGGAGATCTGCTGGAGGTGGCGCTGCCAGTGTGTTGAGAGTCATCTGGAACCGGATAGCCGGTCTGTCCGCCTGGCTTCCGGCGAGGATCCTCGCCACACCGACCAACTGGGCCCATCCTCCGAGGAGATCAGCCACGGAGGCGAGAAAGCCCTTCCGTCTCCACCGCGCCCCGGGGTCGACGACTGCACGGCCGCGTTCCTCGCGCAGTCGTCGTGCGAGCGTGCGGATCTCCCCCCATGCTGGAGACGAGGGGGGTGTGACAACGGAGGAAGTGGTGACGATGCGGACCGTTGTCGACCTCACACGGTGCCAGGGCTATGCACAGTGCGTGTTCCTCGCGCCCGAGGTGTTCGAGCTGCACGGCGAGGAGGGGCTGCTGTACGCCACGGCCGTGCCCGACGATCAGATCGAGCGCGTGCGCCAGGCCGCCGCGGCATGCCCGGTGCAGGCGATCCTCCTCGGCGAGGGGGTGAGCAGTGGTGTGCGCTGACCTCAAGGACGGCCGGATCGTCATCGTCGGTGCGTCGCTGGCCGGGCTGCGGGCCGCGGAGGCGTTGCGCGAGGAGGGTTTCACCGGCTCGCTGACCGTGGTCGGGGACGAGCCGCACGCGCCCTACGACCGGCCGCCGCTGTCCAAGCAGGTGCTGCTCGGGCAGGCGACGGCGGACACCACCGAGCTGCCGATGCGCCGGGATCCGGACGCCGAGTGGCGCCTAGGCGTACCCGCCACCGGTGTGGACCCGCTGGCGAGACGCGTGGTGCTGGAAGACGGCGAGTCACTGCCGTACGACAGGCTGCTGATCGCCACCGGAACCCGCGCGCGTCCCTGGCCCAACCCGGAGGAAGCCGCCCTGGACGGGGTGTTCACTCTGCGCACCCGTGAGGACGCGGGCGGGCTGTCCGAGCGGCTGGCCGCCGGGCCGGAGCGGGTGCTGGTGATCGGCGCCGGTTTCACCGGTTCGGAGATCGCCTCGGCGTGCCGGGAACTCGGGCTGGCCGTGACCGTCGCCGAACGCGGCCCCGCACCCCTGGTGGGCGCGCTCGGCGGCACTCTGTCGAAACTCGCGGCCGTCATGCACCGCAATCACGGCGTGGATCTGCGCACCGGTGTGACGGTCACCGCCCTGCGCGGGAACGGCAGCTTCACCGGTGCGGAGCTGTCGGACGGCAGCCGCGTCGACGCCGATGTGTGCGTCGTGGCGCTGGGGGCGGTCCGCAACGTCGAGTGGCTGGCGGAGTCCGGGCTGGCGGCGGGCCCTCGCGGGGTCGCCTGCGACGCCGGGTGCCGCGCGTTCAACATGTACGGGATCGTCACCGATGACATCTTCGTGGCCGGTGACGTCTCCCGCTTCCCCCACCCACTGTTCGGCTACCAGATGCTGTCCCTGGAGCACTGGGGGAACGCGGTCGAGCAGGCCCAGGTGGCGGCCCACAACATGGTCAGCCCAGGGCCCCTGCGGCGCCCGCACCTGGCCGTCCCGGTGTTCTGGTCGACCCAGTTCGGGCTCAACATCAAGTCGGTCGGCGTGCCCACCTACTCCGACTACGTGGTCATCGCCCAGGGCTCCTTGGAGGCGCGCCGCCTGGCGATGGTCTACGGCTACCGAGGACGGGTGACGGCCGCGGTCACCGTCGACATGGCGAAGTCCCTCGACTACTACCGGCACTTGATCGAGACGGCTGCCGCGTTCCCGCCCCCGCCGGGCGCGGCGGACCGTGCGATCGCGGCCGACATCCCGATTCCCTCCGATGTGCCGGACCCGTCGGTGCTGTCCCACGGACCGACCGTAGCGCTCACCGGACACCTCCCCGATCGCCGACTGACGATGGTGTGACGCACCGGCCGTCCACGTCCTGCCCCCACCCGAGGAGCCACCATGGACTCCGAGACCCTGCTGGCACGCATCACCGACTACGCCAGCCGCCCCGATCCCTACCCGCTGTACGCAGAA
This sequence comes from Streptomyces sp. NPDC031426, assembly GCF_055581585.1. Lineage (NCBI taxonomy): Bacteria > Bacillati > Actinomycetota > Actinomycetes > Kitasatosporales > Streptomycetaceae > Streptomyces > Streptomyces sp. NPDC031426. The sequence continues at coordinate 354,606 of NZ_JBVIJE010000008.1, read as the reverse complement.
CTCCGCGAGGCCGGTCCCGTGGTGCGCCAGGCAAGCGGCAGCTACCTGGTCGGCACCTACCACGAGATCGCGGCTCTGCTCCACGACCCTCGGATGAGTGCCGATCCCCGCACCCGCGGCGAGGTGACCCACAAGCCGCCGTTCCTGCGGCTCGACGACCCCGAACACCACAGGCTGCGCAGGCTGGCCATGCGGCCGTTCGGCCCGCCGCACAGCCCCGCCCGGGTCGACGGCATGCGCGGCGAGATCGACCGGATCGTCGAGAACCTGCTGGAGCCCTTCGAGGCTGGCCGGCAGATCGACATCGTCGACGACTTCGCCTATCCGCTGCCCGTCACGGTGATCTGCCGCCTGCTCGGTGTGCCACGCGAGGACGAGCCGCTGTTCCGGGCCTGGTCCGACGCGATCGTCGCGGCCGCGGACGTCAGGCCCGACGAGGACACCGGCACGGACAAGGCGGGGGACCAGGCTCGCATGGAAATGGGCGGGTACCTGGTGAACCTCGCCGAACAGCGCCGTGGCCAGCCGAGCGACGACATGCTCTCCGCCTTCGTCAACGAGCCGGACCCGGCTCTGCGGCTCACTCAGGAGGAACTCGCCGAGACCGCCGTACTGCTCCTCATCGCCGGACACGAGACCACGGTCAACCTCATCGCCAACGGCGTGCTCACCTTGCTGCGCCGGCCCGAGCAGCTGGACCGCCTGCGCCGGGAACCCGGCCTGCTGCCGCAGGCGGTCGAGGAGCTGCTGCGCTACGAACCCCCGGTCCACATGCGCGAGCGCATCCCGCACGCCGACATCGACGTCGCCGGCACCCGCATCAGCCAAGGCGCGACCGTCATCCTGGTCCTCGGCTCGGGCAACCGCGACCCGAAGCGGTTCCACGAGCCCGACCGGTTCGACCCCACCCGCCCGGACATCGAGCACCTCGGCTTCGGCAGCGGCATCCACCTCTGCTACGGCGCCCCCCTCGCCCGTCTCGAAGCCCAGGCGGCGCTCCGCGCGCTGCTCCCCCACCTCGGCACCGCGAGCCTGGTCGAGGACCCGCCCCCCTACCGCCAGAACGCCATGCTCCGCGGTCCCCGCCACCTGCCCATCCAACTTTGAGGTGGGAATCCGGCAGCAGACCACACCCCGTACACCTCGCAGGACCTCCGCCGGTCGACATCCCCATGACCGCTTCGACCAGGCCGTCGGTCATCCCGGATGTGCGCAGCAGGTTCCGCATCGCGTCGTCGCTGACGCGCTCTGCGCGCAACGGGCGACCTACGGCGGCGGACACTATCTCGGCGGCCTGCGGCCAGGTGAGGTCGGCCGGGCCGTGCACGGCCTGGACACAGCGTCCGGACCAGTCGGTCGACAGCAGCCGTGTCGTGGCGACCTCCGCGATGTCACGCGGTGCGACCCAGGCAAGAGGCTGGTCCAACGGCAGGATCACGGGAATGACACCGGCCCGTACGGCATCGAGCTGGAGCTCCAGGTTGGTGAAGAAGTAGCCGCAGCGCAGGTGCGTGACCGTGGCACCGAGGTTGTCGAGGGCGAGCTCGGTTGCCGCGAGGCCGTCGATCTCGCCGGCTCCGTGGCGCTTTTCCGCGCCGACGCTGCTCTGGAAGACCGTCCGCTCGACGCCGTTCGACTTGACGGCGCGCACCACGCTCGCCGTGGCCAACGCGTAGTCTCCCAGCGGATCTTCACCGGTCGACGGGGGATCCACCCAGAACAGGGCGTCGACCCCGGCGGTCGCGGCGACGACGGCGTCCGGGTCACGCTGGTCCACTGCCACCGCATCCACCTCGCGGCGGACGTCGGCATCGAGCCGGCCGGGATCGCGGACCAGTACCCGTGGACGGACTCCTGCGCGCAAGAGCATGGCGACCACATGCCGTCCGACGTTCCCGGTGGGTGTCGTGACTGCGATACGCATGGCTCAGTGTTCCTTTCGCCGGTTTCCAGCATGACGGTAGAAGCCAATCCGGACACCTTGTGTCGCCATATCGCACCGCGGACGTGCGCGTGTGCGCCGGAAAACCCGGAAGTCCTGAGGCCTGCCGCCCCAGGTCGTCGCGGACGTGTCGTAGAAGGGGTGGATCCAGATGCGGTCCGGCGGAATCGTGTCGTGGGTGGACAGGTAGAGTTCCTGGCCGCCGTCGACCAGGATCCGGTAGCCCTCGTCCAGGTGCAGCCGGAGCAAGGGGCTCTCGAACTCGTAGAAGCACGGCTTGTCGTCCGGTCCGATACGGATGTGTGTGGAACCTTGGTTGAAGCCGTAGAACGGATCCGTCACCGCCTTGTCGATACCGGCGGTGCTGCCGGCGTATCCGCGTACGTAGATGATCGGCACCCTTGAGGCCGGTGCCATGCGGTCCTCCAGAGGGTGACGGGCGCCGCTGGGCCAGACTGGCCGGGCGTCCCGGAGTCGGGCTCGGTGGTGAGGTGAGGGCGTCCGGAATGTCCCGCTCCACGCTACGGACGCACCGTCAGCCCGGCGTCATCCTGGCGTCACCCACCTGGGAAGACGGCGACCCCGTGGCGGGCCAACAGGTGCGCGAACCGAGGGGAAGGCTCCACTCCCAGCTCCTCCCGGAGCAACCGCCGGAACGAGTGATAGTGACGGACCGCCTCGCTGACGTTGCCCTCGGCGAGATGTGCGGACACGGCGGCACGGTTCGCGCTCTCCCGCAGCGGTTCCGTACGCACGCTCTCCCACGCCGCCCCGAGCGCGGGGGCCGGCTTCCCCTCTCGTACGAGCGTCTCGGCCAGTGCATCGAGAGCGTGCAGCCGCAGCTGCCGCAGACGTTCACGCTCCAGCAGGACCCACTACGCCATGACCGGGGAACCATCTTCTGCGAGCCGGCATGGTGGCCGAGTTGCGCACATGGCCTGCGCAGCGGCATCCGCTCTTTCAACCCCCGCCAGCCTCCCCCGCATCGTCACCGCCGGCCGCATCGGCACCGGCGTCCTGTGAGCTGCCTCACCCATCGCCGCCTGCTCGGCGCGTGAACTGCCTCACCAGCGCCCCGCGTACCCGTGCGACGCCGCTCGTTGGCCGGATGCGTCACTAATCTGTCATTGCAGCCAGTGCGACATCCGATACAGGCTGTGACCGTGTTGGAGCGACGAGTTGTAGTCGTGGTGTACGCGGGCGCGATGGCCCTGGACATCACCGGACCGATTGAAGTGTTCGATACGGCGAACCGGCTGCTGGGCGCCTCGGGCACCCCCTACCGGACCGAGTTCATCTCCACCGACGCACCACTGGTACGCATGAGTTCGGGGGTGGTGGTGGAGGCCTCGCCGCTGGAGGCGGGACAGGGCCCGATCGACACGCTCCTCGTGCCGGGCGGATGGAGTCTCAACGAGGCGCTGCGGGACCAGTCGCTCGTGTCCTGGATCGGCCAGGCAGCGGCCCGCTCGCGCAGGGTCGCCTCCGTATGCGGCGGTTCCTTTCTGCTGGCCGAGGCAGGCCTTCTCGACGGCAGGCGCGCCACCACGCACTGGGCGTACAGCGAGGCGATGGCGTGCCGCTATCCGGATGTGACGGTGGACGCCGAGCCGATCTTCATCTGGGACGGCCCCTTCGTGACCTCCGCGGGCGTGTCGACAGGCATCGACATGGCGCTGGCTCTCGTGGAAGCCGATCACGGATCGGCGCTCGCTCTGGAGACGGCACGGTTTCTGGTGCTGTTCCTCAAGCGACACGGAGGACAGTCCCAGTACAGCGCCGTCCTCGACGCCCAGTTGGCCGACCATCCGCCGATCCGGACGGCACAGGAGTGGATCCTGGAGAACCTGGACAGTCCGCTGCCCGTGGCCGACATCGCGCGGCAGGCCAACATGAGTCAGCGCAACTTCGCCCGGGTCTTCCGGCGCGAGGTGGGCACGACACCCGGCCAGTACGTCGAGCGGACGCGCATCGCCCGCGCGCGCGAACTGCTGGAGACCACAGACCTGACGATCAGCCAGATTGCCGGCCGCTGCGGATTCGCCACCACGGAGACGTTCTTCCGTTCCTTCGGACGAACCCTGGGGCTAACCCCCAAGGAGTACCGGCACCGCTTTCAGGTCGTCTCGCCGGCCGGCCTCATCGACCGGCACCACGAGCGAGAGGGGAGCCCCGCATGACCCCCACGACCTCGGCATTACGCGAGGCGGAAACGGTACGCCTGGTCGACCACCTGGCCGGGGAACTCGCCGCGGCCGGCGTCACCCACATGTTCGGTGTCGGCGGTGCGAACATCGAGGACCTGTTTGACGCGGTGCACCGCGGCGGCGCCATCCGCGGTGTCGTCGCGAAACACGAGTTCTCCGCCGTCACCATGGCCGATGGATACGCACGTACCACCAGGCGCCTCGGCGTCGTTGCCGCCACCTCGGGTGGTGGGGCGATGAATCTCGTACCGGGTCTGGCCGAGGCGTACGCCTCCCGGGTGCCCGTGCTGGCTTTGGTGGGCCAGCCCCCGACCGGCCAGGAAGGGCAAGGAGCGTTCCAGGACTCCAGCGGCAAGGCGGGCTCCTTCGACGCAACCGAGGTCTTCGCGTCCGTCTCCCGGTTCTGCGCCCGGGTCGATGACCCGGACTCGCTCACGGAGTTGCTGCCCCGGGCAGTGGCGGCGGCGCAGGCAGATCCTCGCGGGCCGGCCGTGCTGTTGCTGCCCAAGGACGTGCAGCAGGCGCGGATCCAGGTGCCCGTCCGCGCGCCGGCCCCGACACCGGGCGGTTCGGCGACGGCATCCGTGGCGCGGCTCGACACCACTGCCGTCAGGGCCGTTTCGGATGCCCTTCGCGGGGCCGGTCGCGTCCTCGTCATCGCCGGTGAGGATGTGGCCGCCGCCGACGCGCGTGGGGATCTGGCCGAACTCGCCCGATGCGTCGGGGCATGGGTGGCGGTCACCCCGGACGCCAAGGACGTCTTCGACAACCGTGATCCACGGTTCGCGGGCGTGGCCGGGGTGATGGGCCACGCCAACGTCGAGGACTGTCTGCGCCGGGCCGACCTGTGCCTGCTGGTCGGTACCCGGCTGCCGCTCCTGGCACGTGGCGGCCTCGACCGGGCCCTCGCCACCACCGAAGTCGTGTCCCTAGGCCCCGAACCACCGTTCGTGGCAGGCACCGCCCTGGGTGGGAACCTGCGGGACGCGCTGCGCGCGGTGACCCGCCGACTGCCGTCCCGCCCACGCCCCTGCCCGCCGCACGCCGGCCCCCTTCCCACGCCCATGCCGGGAAGGCTCTTCCCGGCCCGGGAGCAAACCGTGCCCCACGCCCAGGCGGTCGCCGCGGTGGAGGCGGCACTCCCTCAGGACGCACACGTCTTCGTGGACGCCGGCAACGCGGGTGCCAGCGCGATCCATCTCCTCCCGGCACCGCGCCACGGCCGGTTCGTGGTGGCGGTCGGCATGGGCGGCATGGGCTACACCTTCGGCGCCGGCATCGGCGCCGCGCTCGCCACCGGCCGGCGCACCTACGTCCTCGCCGGCGACGGGGCCTTCTTCATGCACGGGATGGAAGTGCACACCGCCGTGGAGTACGGCGCACCCGTGACGTTCGTGATCTTCAACAACAACGCCCACGCCATGTGCGCGCTGCGGGAGGAGTTCCTCCAGGGCGGCGTCCGCAGCGACGACCTGTTCGCCCGGAGCGATCTCGCCGCCGGAGTGGCCGCCGCCTTCCCGTCCCTTCAGGCCACGGGAGCCGCCGACGCGGCGCACCTGCGGACGGCACTGCTGCGCGGCAACGCGAGCGGCGGCCCGGCGTTCGTCGCGGTGGCCTGCGACCCACGGGAGATCCCGCCGTTCCTTCCCTTCCAGTCCTTCACCGAAGCCACCGACAGCAAGGAGGGTTCAGATGAGCGAGGAGTCGTCCATGTTGGCTGACATCCCCGGCCTGGTCCGGATCGAGAACGCCGACAAGGAGGAACTGACCGCCCACTGCATGGAGTTGACCCACGCGGTCTACCCCCACCATCAGGTCTACGGGCAGTACTGCACCATCCACGAGTACGTCGACTGCCCCCCGGAGCAGGCCTACGACTACCTGCGCCAGGGGCACCACCTGGAGGAGTGGACCTGCAGTCTGCGGGGCTTCGCGCCCACCGGCACACCGGGGCTGTGGGTCGGTCACGACCGGCTGGAGGACGACACCAGGATCTACTGCAAGGTGGTCGCGAACCCCGAGGCCATGACCGTCGACTACCACTGCTCCTGGGACCAGGGCGAGAAGCTGTGGATGATCTACCTGATGCGTGTCGTCCCGGCCTCGCTGGTCCTCGACAAGCCCGGTTCGGTGATCACCTGGACCAACTGCCGGCACCCCTACTACGACGACAATCCGCAACCCGACCTGGCTCCGCGCCCGGACCGGCCCTGGGTGGGCGACTACTGGGACCTCTTCTACGCGGGGCACACCGTGGAGATGCACAACCTCAAGGCCATCCTGGAACACCGCCACCGGAGCGGCCTGCCGGTCAGCTCCGCTCCGGCGAGGGCGGTGACGCGGTGACCACGGTCAGTCTCACCGACGTCGCGAGCTATCTGCCCGGCGAGCCGGTCCCCGCGGCGTTCTACACGGAGTTCCCCGGAGCCGAGGACAAGCTCCGCAACCACCCCATGTTCAAGGTCCCGCCGTTACGGCACCACGTGGCCAGGGACGAGACCAACGCGGACATGGTCGAGCGCGCCGTACAGCCCCTGATCGAACGGCACGGCGCGGCGGAGATCCGGGGCGTCGACGTGCTGTTGGTGCACAGCCAGTTGCCGGACCTGCCGTTCGTCGGAGCGGGGACCGAGGTGGCGCGTCGGCTGGGCCTGAACCCGGAGTGGCTGGTCGACGTGGCCAACGCGGGCTGCGCGTCCTTCGTGTACATGGTGAAGCTGGCCCGGCAGATCCTCACCACCACCGACGCGAGGACCGCGCTGATATGCAACGCGCAGAGCGCGGCCGGGCAGTGGTTCACCCAGTCCGAGGTGCGCAAACTCGCCCAGGCGGCGATCCCGGGCGACGGGTGCGGTGTGGGGTACGTGACCACGTCGGCACGGTCGCCGGTCCTCGACGTGGAGACCCGGCACATCGGCGCGTACGCCGGCGACATGACCGTGGCGGTCGACGACGGTCGCAAGTACTGGGAACCGGGACAGTCCCAGCTGCGGATCGGGTTCACCGACGCAAGCGTCGCCAAGGTCCTGGCCCGCGGGAACCGCCTCGTCCCCGAGGTGGTCACGGAGCTGTGCCGGCGGCTCGGCGTGGCGAGCACCGACATCGACGCCCTCATCACCAACCAGCCCAACCGCACCTTCCTGCGGAACTGGCGAGAGGCGCTGCAACTGCCGGACGAACGGCACCTGGACACCTTCGACGAGTGCGGGAATCTGTTCGGAGCGGCGATCCCGGTCACATTGGACCGCGCGATCAGCTCCCGTCAGGTGGCGGACGGCGATCTGATCGTGCTCGGGGGATTCGCCCACGCCGGCGACTTCGCCGGTGCCGTCGCCGTTCGCTGGCACGGCGGGCGGGACTGAGCCATGGACCTGCCCGTGCTGCACCGGCTCGCCCTGAACGAGAGCCCCTATCCCCCACTGCCCTCGGTACGCGAGGCCATGCGACGGGCCGTCGCACAGGCCCACCGCTACCCGCAGTTCCACCCCGACGACCTCACCGAGCGGATCGCCGCGTGGTGCCGGGTGCCCTCCGACCGCGTCGCGGTCGGCAGCGGATCGGTCGGCGTGGCCCTGCAGTTGCTCCGGGCAGTGGTCCGGCCCGGCGACACCGTGGCCTACGCCTGGCGCACGTTCGACGCCTACCCGCTCCTGGCCGCCATGGTCGGCGCCCAACCGGTCCCCGTGCCCCTGTCGCCGGACGGACACCAGGACCTGGGCGCCCTGCTCGCGGCGCTCGACCACCGCACCCGCGTCGTGGTGCTGTGCAATCCGCACAACCCCACCGGAAGTCTCGTCACCGCCGACGCACTGGCGGCGTTCCTGCCTCAGGTACCCCGACATGTCACCGTGCTCCTCGACGAGGCGTACATCGAGTTCGCCCGCGACACCGACCTGCCGGATACCCTCGCGCTCCTGGACGCACACCCCAACCTGCTGGTGCTGCGCACCTTCTCCAAGGCCTACGGCCTCGCCGCCCTGCGGGTCGGCTACGCACTCGGCGCCTCCGGCCTGGTGGAGCGGATCCGCCGGCAGCAGTTGCCCTTCGGGATCAACGGGGTCGCGACAGCGGCGGTGAAGGCCTCTCTGCGGGCCGAGAGCCAGCTGCGCCAACGCGTGGACACCGTCGTCGCCGAACGCGAACGGCTCCGGGGTGAACTCGTCTCCCTCGGCTGGTGCGTACCCCCCGGCCACGCCAATTCCGTCTGGCTCGCCGCGCCCGGTCCGATCGACGAGGGCGCGGCGGCACTCGCCGACGCCGGTGTCCAGGCACGTCACTACCCCGGCGAGGGACTGCGGCTCACCGTCGGCAACCGGAGGGCCAACGACACCGTGCTGACCGCACTGGCGGGACTGCGCGCGCACCACCCCCGCCAGTGACGCCTGAGGCCTGGGGCCTTTCCGTTCTCATGTGCCGACGAGCTTCCCCGGACCGGGGACAGTACGGAAACGGAACGGCTCCGGGTCGCGGCCGGGCTGGATGAACCAGCACTCCCCGGTGCCGTCGCCGGTGACGATCCGCAGCACCGTGTCCGCCACGACCTGGGCCGGGATGATCGGCAGTGACTGCTCGGAGAGCATGTCGCGCAGCGGGTCGATGATCCGCGACTCGGCGAACCCGGGGCAGACGGCGTTGAAGCGCACGTTCTCCGGGGCAAGAGCCGGCCCCAGGGAGCGAGCAAGTCCCACGACCGCATGCTTGTTGGCCGCGTACAGGGGGTCGAGCGGTACGGCCGCCAGGCCCGCCAGCGACGAGGTCGCCACGATCGCCCCGCCACCGCGGGCCCGCAGTGCCGGCAGCAGCGCATGGGTGCCGAAGACCACGCCGTCGAGGTTGGCTCCCATCGCGCGACGGTAGCGTGCCAGGTCGAAGTCGTCACCGAGGCCGCATCCGGTCGTCACCCCGGCGTTGAGCAACGCGATGTCGACGCCACCGCAGGTCTCCCGGGTGTAGTCCACCAGCGCACGGTTGGCGTCCGGGTCGGAGACGTCACAGGCGCGGAAATGACCGTCCACCATCTCGGCCACCTCCTGGCCGCCCCGCGCGTCGAGGTCCGCGACCACCACGCGCGCCCCCGCCTTCGCCAGCGTCAGTGCCGTGGCCCGGCCCAGTCCACTGGCACCGCCGGTGACGATGGCGACCTTGCCCCGGAGCACCGCGCCGTCCGTCTGCCCCGGCCGGACTGCGGTGTCCCTCTCGACGGTGGTCATGACAGCTCCAGGACGAGCTTGCCGACGTTGTCCCCGCGGAAGAGCATCTGCAGTGTCTCGGGGAAGTCGTCCACGCTCCCCCGCACCACGTGTTCCTTCACCTTGATGCGGCCGGCTGCGATCCAGGTGGAGATGTCCTGCGCGGCCTGCGCGTAGCGCTGGGCGTAGTCGAAGACGACGAAGCCCTCCATGCGGGCGCGGCGCACCAGCAGCGAGAGGTAGTTGGACGGGCCCTTGACCGGCGTGGCGTTGTTGTACTGGCTGATCGCACCGCAGACCACGACTCGTGCGTGCATCGCCAGTCGCGTCAGGGCCGCGTCGAGGATGTCCCCTCCGACATTGTCGAAGTAGACGTCGATGCCGTCGGGGGCCTCCCGGCGCAGCGCCTTCCTGACGTCTTCGGCGCGGTAGTCGATCGCCGCGTCGAATCCCAGTTCGCCGATGAGCATGGCGCACTTCTCCGGCCCGCCGGCAATGCCGACCACCCTGCAGCCCTTGGCCTTCGCGATCTGGCCGGCGATGCTGCCGACCGCCCCGGCCGCTCCCGACACCACGACGGTCTCGCCGTCCTTCAGTGACCCGACGTCCAGCAGGCCGAAGTAGGCGGTCATGCCGGGCATGCCCAGCGCGCCGAGATACGTGGAGGGCGGGGCGAGGGAGGTGTCGATCTTCATGGCGCCCCTGCCGTCCGAGACCACGTACTCCTGGACGCCGAACATGCCGACCACATGATCGCCCGGCTGGAAGTCGGGGTGGTCCGACGCGGTGACCTCGATGACCGAGCCGGCGCGCATCACCTCCCCGATGCCCACCGGTGGCAGGTAGGAGGGACGGTCGTCCAGCCAGCCCCGCATCGCCGGGTCCAGGGAGATGACGCGCGTCCGGCCCGCGAACCGGCCCGGGCCCGGCTCGTCGACGGGCTCTGAACAGTGCTGCCAGTCCTCGGGTTTGACCTCGCCCACGGGTCGGGCTGCCAGACGGATCCGGCGGTTGGTCGCAGACATCGCGCCTCCTGTCGCTCATGGCTTCGCGGCAGCGTACCGACCAGTAGGTATGCCGAGACATGTGTCGTTCGCCACACAGCGCGTGAATACGTCGTGAGCCGTGCCCGCGCTACCCGCCGGGTGCTGTCCAACGGATTCGGTTCGTCGGGCATCCTTGGGGGGGATGCCGGGAGACGGTGAGGGGAGCTGTGGTGGACGAACGCGCGCGGGGTTCGCGTGAGGTGGAGACGTCCGGGACGTCTCCGCAGCTGCGGCTGGACGTACTGCTGGACGACCTGCAGCAGCAGGTCGCGCAGGTGCGGGCGGCCCGGGACCGGGTCCACACGCTCCTCGACGCGGTGCTGGCCGTCGGCTCCGACCTGGACCTGGAGGTGGTGCTGCACCGCATCGTGGAGTCGGCGGTCACCCTGGTCGACGCCCAGTACGGCGCGCTCGGCGTGCTGGGCGAGGAAGGCACGATCAAGCAGTTCGTCACCGTCGGCATCGACGAGGAGGCCATCGCCCGCATCGGGCACTACCCACGCGGCGAAGGCATCCTCGGCCTGCTCATCCGGCACCCGGAACCACTGCGCCTGCCCGACCTGGCGCAGCACCCGGCATCCACCGGCTTCCCGGACGGGCACCCACCGATGACCAGCTTCCTCGGCGCCCCCGTCCGGATCCGCGACCAGGTCTTCGGCAACCTCTACCTGACCAACAAGAAGAGCGGCGCGGAGTTCGACAGCGACGACGAGGCGGTGCTGCGCACCCTGGCCGCTGCGGCCGGCGTGGCGATCGACAACGCCCGGCTGTACGAAGACGCCCACCGCCGGCAGCGATGGCTGGCCGCCAGCAACGAACTGACCCGCAGCCTCCTGTCCGGCGCGGAGCCCGCCACCGTACTGGACTCCTTCACCACCACCCTGCGCGAGATCGCCGACGCGGACCTGGTCACCCTGGCCGTGCCCGTCGGCGACAAGGGCGAACTCGTCATCGAGGCCGCCTCGGGCGCGCCGGCCCAAGAGGTCCGCGGGCTGCTGCTGCCCGCCACGGCACTGGCCGCCAAGGTCTACTCCTCCGGCGAGACGATCACCAGCGAGGCCGTCAGCGCCGACCCGCGCGCCAAGGGCGGCAGCGCCTCGGTGGTGGAACTCGGCCCGGCCTTCTTCGTCCCCCTCGGCACCCGCGAGCACGTCCGCGGCGTCCTCCAGGTCGCGAACCTGCCCGGCGGCACCCCCTTCACCGACGCCGTCATCGACATGGTCACCGGCTTCGGCAACCAGGCCGCCCTGGCCCTCGACGTCGCCGAGCACCGGCGCGACACCGAACGCATGGTCGTCCTCAACGACCGTGACCGCATCGCCCGGGACCTGCACGACCTGGTCATCCAGCGGCTGTTCGCCGGCGCCCTGTCACTCCAGTCCACGCTCGGCCGGGTCTCCGACCGGCCGCAGGTCAGCGAACGGATCCAACGGGTCGTGGACGACCTCGACGACACCATCAAGATCATCCGCTCCACCATCTACGCCCTGCGCGAGCACGACCAGTCCCGCCGCGGCAGCGGACTGCGCGCCCAGCTGGTGGCGGCCACCGAACGCGCCACCGAATCGCTCGGCTTCACCCCCGCGCTGCGCATGACGGGGCTGCTGGACACGGCCGTGTCCGCCGACCAGGCCGAGCAACTGCTGGCCGTGCTCGGCGAGACCCTGTCCAACGCCGCCCGACACGCCCACGCCGGCACCGTCGACGTCACCGTCGAGGTCACCGACACCGAGCTGAAGCTCCGGGTCGCGGACAACGGCCGCGGCATCGACCCGACGATCACCCGCCGCAGCGGCTTGGCCAACCTGCACAAACGCGCAAATGAGTTGAGCGGCAGCTTCAGCCTCTCCACGAACCAACCAAGCGGCACCGTCGTCGAGTGGATCGTCCCGCTTTCCAGGAAGTGACGGCCAAGCGGCAGTCTCCGGATGCGGGAGACGCCCACAGCTGCCACCGTATGGGTGAAGTGGTGGGTCCGTACGGGGCGGCCGGAAGGAGGGAAGTCGTGCTCACGGCACAGCCTTCGCTCCTGCGAGAGCTGGTCGCATGATGGCCGAGGCGATCAGACGAGGTCAGCGCCTCCTCCGCTGACGGGCTCATGCAGATCGAACGGTGTTTCTCCGACGCTCCGAAGCCATACAAGCCGGGGCGTGGTGATCACGCCACCCGGGGTGGGACGGGCGAAAGCCACCGGACGGGAAGGGGAGAGGGCCTGTGACCACGCCGCCGATCGACTACCACGCGCTGTTCGCCGCCTTTCCCAGCCCCTGCCTGGTGCTGGGGCCCGACCTCGTGATCCTCGACGTCAACACGGCCTACTGCCGGGCGACCGGCCGCACGCCGGAAGGCCTCATCGGGCAGTATCTCTTCGACGCCTTCCCCGACAACCCGGCAGACCCCAACGCTGACGGGGTACAGAACCTCAGCGCCTCCCTGCACCGGGTCCTGCGCACGCAGCAGCCGGACACGATGGCCGTGCAGAAGTACGACATCCCCGCACCCGCCCGCCCGGGAGAATTCGAGGAACGGTGGTGGTCCCCGACCAACACCCCCGTGCTCGGGCCCGACGGCCAGGTGGCATGGATCATCCACCGGGTGAAGGACGTCACCGAGTTCGTGCTCTCCCATTCCGCCCGTACACGCGCGGGCCAGGCGCTCAACGAGCGCGAAGCCGTGGAGGCCGAACTCTACGCGCGGGCGCGGGAACTCCAGATGGTGAACGAGCAGCTGCGGCAGGCCCACGCCCGGGAACGGAAGGTCGCCGTCACCCTCCAGGAGGCGATGATGCAGTCGCCGGACCTGGCCGGGCATCCGAACATAGCGGTGCGCTACCTGCCCGCCGCCAAAGGGCTCAATGTGTGCGGCGACTGGTACGACGTGGTGGACCTGCCCGACGACGCCTTCTCCGTCGCGGTGGGCGACGTGGTCGGCCACGGTCTGGAAGCGGCCGCCGCCATGGGCATGCTGCGCAGCGCCCTGTCCGCCGCCGTGCGCGCTCTGCACGAGCCGGCAAAGGCGATGGAGGTCTTGGGCCTGTACGCCCGCTCGGTCGAAGGAGCCCTGGCCACCACCGCGGTCAAAGCCGTCATCGACACCCACCGCCGACACGTCACCTATAGCAGTGCCGGCCACCCGCCACCCGTCCTGCTTCATCCGGACGGCACCTTCGTACTGCTCGACCAGGCCACCGACCCACCCCTGGGAGTCCGCCCGCATCACGTCCCGCGCCCCCAGGCAGCCCTGCCGTACACGCCCGGCGACACCCTCGTCCTCTACACCGACGGGCTCATCGAACGCCGTGACGAGGACATCGACACCGGCCTGAACCACCTCACCGACACCCTCACCGACAACCCCCGGCTCAGCCCGGAACACCTGGCCGACGTCCTCCTGTCCCGCCTCGGCGTCAGCGGCGGCGGACACGACGACATCGCCTTGATCGTCGCCCGCCTGTAGCGCTTCCCGCAAAGCCGGAGCACCTCGCGGCAGCGTCGACAACCCCCGACAAGAATGGGAGGTCCTATTCACCCTTCATCGGGGCTGGGCCGGTGGGTTCTCGTGTGGGTGTGCGAAGGGCGAGGAGGGCGACGTCGTCGTGGCCTGGCGGCTGGATGCGGCGCAGGAGCTGGTCGGCGAAGGACGGCAGGGGACGGTGGGCGAGGGCGGCGGCGTGCTGGCGCAGTCGGTTCAGGCCGTCGTCGAGCGGGCGACCGGGTACTTCGACGAGACCGTCGGTGTAGAGCACGAGGGTGCAGCCGGGTGGCAGGGGGACGGTGGCGTCGGGGCGGGGTGTGTGGAGGCCGGTGCCGAGCAGGATGCCGTGACCCTCGGTGAGGTAGTCGGCGAGGCCGTCCCGGGTGACGAGGAGGGGCGGTGGGTGGCCGGCGTTCGTCCAGGTCAGCCGCCAGTGGTCGTCGCCGGTCCGGATGACCCGGGCGAGGATGAGGGTGGCCATGGTGACGTCCGTGATCGGCTCGATCGCCGCGTCGAGACGGTCCACGATCCGGCTGGGGGGTTCTTGCTGGGACCAGGCGTAGGCGCGAAGCATGTTGCGTAGCTGGGCCATGCCTGCGGCAGCCTCCAGATCGTGGCCGACGACGTCGCCGATGGCGAGCGCGGTGGCGCCGTCGGAGAGGGTGAAGGCGTCGTACCAGTCGCCGCCGACCTGGGAGGCGTCGGGGGCGGGCAGGTAGCGGACGGCCATCTGCAGTCCGGGTACGAGCGGCATCTGGGGCAGGAGGTGGTTCTGCATGGTCTCGGCCACGGCGCGCTGGCGCTGGTAGAGGCGGGCGTTGTCCAGCGCGAGGCCGGCGCGGCGCGCGATGTCCTCCAGCAGAGGCAGGTCGGCGACGGTGAAGTTCCCCGGCTTCTTGGCACGGCCCAGGGTGAGGGCGCCCAGCACGTCCCGGGTGCTGCGCAGGGGCGCCACGGCCGCGGAGCGAATGCCGGTGACGTCGAACAGGCGGCGCTGCTCGGCGGTGATGCCGGAGTCCGGTGCCTGTCGGTAGGTGTCGGGGCCGGCCAGGGTGGAGGCGACACCTCGCAAGGCTTTCGACAAGGGCGTCACGGATTCTTCCGGGACCGGCGGCATGGGCCCTTCGAGATCCTCGTGGTGGACCAGGGTGTCGCCGTCGGCCTGGACGACGGCGGTGCGCCATACCTCCTCGTGCTCGGTGATCAGGTCGATGACGGCCCAGTCCGCCAGGCGCGGCAGGACCAGGCCCACCAGTCGGCGCAGCGCCTCGTCGACGTCGAGGGTGGAGGTCAGCTGGGTGGTGGTCTCGGCGAGCAGGGCGAGTCGCTCGAAGTCGGTCAGCGTCCCGGCGGCCTGCTCCGGACCTGGTGCGCTGACCGGCGCCTGCCCGTGGCTGTAGAAGACGACGAGGGTGCCGGCGCGTCCCTCGCCGATGTCGTACGGCATGATCGTCCAGGAGATCGGGAGCAGGTAGCCGTCGGCGCGCTCGAAGTACTCGTCCCTACCCTGGGCCGGGCTCCCGGCGTGGAACGCCTGCCGCATGCCGCACTGCGACGTCGACAGATGCTGCCCCTGCGGCCCGCGATGCAGCAGATCGTGGGCGTCCTGCCCGAGGAGTTCGCTGGCCGGGCGGCCCAGCAGGTGTTCGGCCCGGCTGTTGACGGCGATGATGCAGCCCTGCTCCTCCACGACATAGGCCGCGGCGCCGATGGCCTCCAGCGCCGCGGTGAGCCAAGGAGAAGGCACCGCGGCAAACCGCGGACTCTCCGGTCCCGCCACGTCCTCGCCTCCCTGGGTATCGGGCTTTCACCCTCGGTCGCTCCGGTGTACGGGCGGGGCACCCGCACCGCCTCCTATACCCATATGCCCCACTCCACTGCAGAGCTAGCTGTATCGGCCCGCAGGGTTTCTTCACGCGGGCGGCCGGCCGGGAGAGGGTGCTGCCCGCCTTGGCGCGCGTGGCCTCGACCGCTTCCCAGTCCTCGGTGCTGAGGTTGGCCAGTGCGGCCGGGAAGACGCCGTCCTGTTCCTTGAGGATGTGGTCGCGCAGCATGGCCGTCGCCTCGGTCAGCCGGTCCGGCCAGGTCGGGTCCGCGGGTGTCACGCCGTCGGCGGCCTCGGCCAGCACCGCTTCGACGCGCCAGTGCTCGGCCTCCAGAGCGGCGATCTGGTCGGGGAAGTCGGCGGCCAGGGCGGGAAACAGGCCATGCTCCTCGACCTGGGTGTCCGGTTCGAGCATCCTTGCGATCTCCCGGGCGACCTGTGCCATCCGGGCAGCCCCGCCCTCCTGATGGGCCGGCCGGAGGTGGCTGATGGAGAAGGCGACGTAGCCGCCGAACGCGGCCGCGTACAGCGCGGACGCCCGATCGCGGCCAGCGCCAGCATCAGCCAGGCCCGGCCCGGCACCGGCTCGTGCGCCGACGGCATTGCGTCGCTTCTCCCAGACCGTTGGACCACCATCGTGAACCTCCTGATCACAGTGATCCGGCCGTCCGCGCCCTGACGGCTCGGCGGCCCGTGTCCAGATTTCGCGATCCGGAGCTGTCACGCACGGGGCCAACGGTGCCTCCTACCGGCCCGACCGGGCCTCGCGCGGGGACCGTATGGGCCGCCCGAAGAGGCAAGCTGTCAGGGCCGATGGTCCCCGCCCGGCTACTTGGAGGAG
This sequence comes from Streptomyces sp. NPDC031426, assembly GCF_055581585.1. Classification (NCBI taxonomy): domain Bacteria; kingdom Bacillati; phylum Actinomycetota; class Actinomycetes; order Kitasatosporales; family Streptomycetaceae; genus Streptomyces; species Streptomyces sp. NPDC031426. Next base: position 338,082 of record NZ_JBVIJE010000008.1, on the reverse strand, counting down.
TTCGGCTGGCGGACGGGGCGGCCGAGGCGGACCGGGACACCCGGTGAGTACAGGACACTGACCGGGGCGGTGCTCGGCGCGGGCAGGCCGGCCGCGGTGAGCAGGTTCTCCTCGCAGGTGATCAGCTCGGCGCGGTGCAGGGGCCAGCGCGGGTGGTGGTTGGGCAGGTACGCCGCACCACCGGCGAAGGGGTTGTGCATGCCCCAACGGGCAGTGAGGAAGAGCTCCAACTCGGTGGGTTCCTCTATGCGTTCGCCTGGGCGGACGGTGACGCGGCTGTACGCGCCGCGCACACCCGGCCAGCGTCGCGAGCTGGTGTAGGTGACGGTGTCACCGGTGGTGCGCAAGGACATACGGGACCACAGGTAGGGAAGGCGGAAGCCGATGCGTCCCATCACCACGGGGATCAGACGCGAGGCGTCCATCGAGCGGAAGACAACACCGCGGCGGCCGTGCGCGTCCACCGAGTACAGGCGGACGTTGGTCTCCGGGAACGAGCCCAGGTAGGGCAGCCCGGGCAGCCGGAACCAGCCGACCTTGTGCATGCGGAAAGCGACGAGCCCGATGTAGGTGACCCCACCGTGGATGTCGGGGACGGTCCCGGGTGGCATCAGCTTTTCCACTAAGGCCGGTTCGACGGCCCAGTGGATGAACGTCAAGTCCAGCCACTGCTGGGTGAGCAGCGGAAAGCGTATGTCGACAGGAGCGTCCGGGGAACGGGGAGCGTCGGTGACCGGCTTCTGCATGACTCGAGGATGACAGGCGACCGGCCCCGACGAGTAGGCCGATCCCAACGGAGCGCCCCTGCCGCTGAGGCGGGTGACGATGCCGAGAAGCCCGCACACCTGCGCCAGCCGGCCAAGGTGCCGGTCGGTCGCATCGTGTACACCCGGCAGCCACTGCCCGCCGTCCTCCCGGTCAACTTCAGCCTGGACACGGACTCCTCTCTGCTGGTGCGCACGTCGGCGTGGTCGTCACCGGGCGGGAGATCACCGGCGCGGCGGGCGCAGACTGATCGCAGCAGCGTGGTCGCCAGGCCCTGTCTGGCCCCCTCAGTCCGCGCGATGCCGGACCGGCTGCGCGAAGGCGCGCGGTGTACGGCCGCCGTCCGGTCCGTAGCCGAACCGGATCAGCGACTGGGGGCAACAGCGCCGTTGCGACAGGCGGGCCCCCGCCCGCGGTCCGGCCGCTCCATCGTTCTCCCTCGACGCCCGCGTCCGTGAGCAGGTGTCGTTCTGTGATTCGGCGGGACTGAGCGTCGTGCGGTCGTGGCCCCCCACGGCGGACAGACGCGGAATCCGCGCTCTCCGCCGGAGCCGCTGCGGGAGACGATGTCGCGGTCGCGCAACACCTCGCGCCGGAACACGAACTGTCCGAAGCGGTCGTCGTCGCGGCTGCTGATGACGAAGAGGTCCACCCCGTCGCAGGCGTCGAAGGGCTGGATCGGCGCTTCCTCGGACCGCTGCCACACGGGCCGAACCGGCCCGTCTTCGTCGGGGTGGTCTTGGCCACGCGGAACCGAACCGAGCCGCCATCGAGCGTGGACGCGCAAGCCGTGTACTCGCCACTCTCCGGTTCCGGCACCGGCACGCAACCGCAGCCCTCGAATCCGAGGTCCGTCCCCGGGCAGAGCCTAGGGCTGTCCCTGCGGCGCGGTCTGAAAGTACTGGGCGGCCTCGGCGGAGTTGTAGGAGGAGGCGAAGGTGAACGCGCGGGGGGACGGCCCGTTGGCCCGTAGGTCCGCCAGCCGTTCCAAGGCCTCGTCGACGGTCGGGAGATGACCGGCCGGGAGCCACCAGAGCACCAGGTGTGCCTCGACATGCCGTTCGAACCATTCGCGGCGCCGCCGCATCACCTCCAGGTGCCCGCTGCGGTAGGTGAAGTCCCACAGCGCCTCCTGGGTCTCCCACACCGTCAGGTTGACGATGACGTCCTCACCCGCCGGGCGCAGGGCGGTGGCATCGGCCGCGCCTTCCTCCTTGAGCCGCCACACGAAGCCCTGCGCGTCGTCGGCGGCGGTGTTCACCGGGTCGAGCATCTCGACGAACGGCGCCATGCGCGGGTCGTCGAGGGGGTGGAGGAGCGTGGCGACGTTGAGCTGGGCGAGGTGGGCGGCATGCTCGGATGCAGTCATGGCCACATCCCAGCACGGGCACCCTTCTAAGTCAATCCACATTGTTTTTAGAAGCTTCGACCACCACACAGCACTCCCCCGGCCGGGCGTCCATGCGGGCGCGGACGGGACCGTCCGTGCCGAGCAACCCCTCCAACAGCGCGAGATTCATGCCGCATACGAGCGGCGGGAAGCGTTCGGCAACGGCATGGAAGGGACAGTTGCGCATGCGCACGACCGGCGCGGCTTCTCCGGGCACCTCCTCCGCGCATTCGGTGTCCTGGACGCCCGCGGTGCCTTTCAGCTGCGGTTCGTACGGTTCGTAGCCGCGAGCCGCCAGCATCGCCATGGCCTCTTCGAGGCCACCGCAGGGCGCCGCCGAGCCGCGCAGGGCCTCGCCCCGGCGGCGCGCCGCCGCGTAGAGCCCGGCGTCGAGCCCGGCCTGCTCGGCGGCCTCGGCGAGCAGTTCGGCGGCGGTGCGGTAGTCGCGGGCGGGCAATGACACCGCCCGTTCGACCCGCGCCCGCGTGTACACCTTGGCAGGACGGCCCGCTCCCGGCCCCGACCGCCCCGTCAGCCGTCGGCTGCCGCTCTCCAGCAGGCCGGCCTCGGTCAGCCTGTCCAGGTGGTGCGCGGCGAGCGTGCGCGCCACCCCGACCGCCTCGGCGGCCTCGTTGCGGCCGACCTCACGGCCCTGTGCCACCACGTACTCGTACAGTCGGCGCCGGACCGGATCCTGCAGCGCCGCGATCGCGTCGATGTCCTCCACCCCGCCATTCTAGGAACAACGCAGGTACGAGATAGAAGGGCGGGACGCGGCCCCACCGGACCGTACTCGCCCCGTCGGACACGCCCTGGACGACGGCGAGGACGTCACGAACAGGGTGGCGGGGCGTAGCGGGCCCCTGCGGTCCATGGCCAGGCGCGGCGACGTACTGGCCCACCGCCTCCGTACCACCAGGACCCGGCTGCTGGACCTCTACGCCCCTACGGCGCCGGCAGCACCGTGTGAACGGGCCGACGCGGCGAAGGAGTCACCATCGTGCAGCTCATGCAGGACTGGAGGGTCAGTGCCCTGCCCGTGCCGGAGGGCGAGGGCCGCGTGGTCGGCGTCGTCTCCGAGGCCGACCTGCTGCCGAAGGAGTGGTTCCGCGACAGCGCCCCCGCCCTCGCCGTCCACCAGCCGTTGGTGGGCTGGCCGACCGGTCTGGCCGGACCAGTGCCGGTCAAAACCCGGGAAGGGACCACAGGCACCTGGGAGTCGGGATCGGGCAGGACGAGAGTGGAGGCCGACCGGTCACGGACAAGGGCCGAACGGCCCTGGCGTGAGGACGTCCCGTGCCGGTCCAATGACCTGATCACGCGTGTCCGTGGCTCCCAACCGGTTGCCCCGGACAGGTAACCGGCCACATCTGGAAGGGACGAGGGACATGCCGTACCGGCGCACCGTCCGCGACCGCGCCGGCAGGCCGTGCAGCCGCCTCGCCGCCCCGGCCGAAGACACGCAGCAGTGAGCCACGACACCGCACGGAAGCCTCCCATGACCATCGACACCGCCCAGTCCCTCCCTGCCGGGCCGCGCCGGAGCATCGAGCTGGACAGCGACGAAGCCCTGCGACTGCTGGGCAGCGTGTCCTTCGGCAGGATCGTCTTCACCCGCCAGGCACTGCCGACCGTCCGCCCGGTCAACCATGTCCTGGACAACGGCGACATCATCATCCGCACCCACGAGGGCGCGGCTCTGACCGCACGCGCCGGGCAGGTCGACGGCCAGGGCGTCGTGGTGGCCTACGAGGCCGACGCCATCGACCCCGACACGCACCTCGGCTGGAGCGTCGTGGTCACCGGCTACGCGCACCTGGTGACCGACTCGGAGGAACTGGCCCGTTACCAGGCGCTGCTCAGCCCCTGGGTGAAACGGACCATGGACTACGCGGTGCGCATCCGCCCGGATCTGATCACCGGCGTCCGGCTCACCGCCGGCAACGAGTCCGACGGCGCCTGATCGGGGTCCGGCTTCGAACTCATCGCGGCGCCAGAAACTGCTGGACAGCGCCCATCCCGTTTGCGCGCATCCGGTTCACCGGATGGCCGGAGGACACCCCGGCCATCCGCCCGCTGCGGTTGCCGCCGATGAAGGCCGAAAGCTGTGCGTCAGGCTCCCGAGCATCGCTCGCCGAGTGGCCTGTCGATCGTGCGGGACCACCGCGACCGGTGCGGTGGCGTGATACAGCAGCGCGTGGGTGACGGGGCCGATCGCCGCGCCGACCGGCGTCCGATCAGGCCGCCAACCGGATCCGGCGCGGCAGGGCCGGGGCGGCCGGCCCGATCCGGCTCCGGACACGATCGGCCGGACGAGTCCTCAGGAGGTCTGGTGCCGGAAACTCGACATTCAGGGCCCCGGTGAGAAGGCCGGGTGTGCCGCTCGTCGGACGTGGCCACCGCACCACCCGGGGGCTACAACTCATTCCGGGAGTCCGGTGGCCACCAGCGAGGCTGAAGGGAAGCTCAGAGGCCGTCCAGTTGGTTACAGGCCGACCGGGTTGACGTAGGTACCCGGGTGGGTGGCTCCGTCCTGCTTGAGGATCTGGCCGCCGAACGGCCACTTCAGGGTGAAGTGCGTCGTCTCGTTCGGCGGGGTGACCAGGAACTTCGCCGGAACGAACTTCTCCTTCTGCGGCGTGGACTTGGCCACCGGGAGCAGGGTGATGCTGAAGTCCACCGTCTCCCCCCGCCCCAGGGTCAGCTTTTCGGGCTTCTCGGAGGAACGCGCCAGCGACCAGGTGCCGTCGGTCTTCTGAGCGCCGACCATGTCGACACCGGCGAAGCCGGAGAGGGTGCAGGTGCGCTTGCTCCGGTTGGTGAACCAGATGTACGCCTGGGTCTGCTTCGCGGTCTGCCTCATCTCCGGCTTCGCGTCATCCCCCATGGCGAAGCCGGCCTTCAGGTCGGCGGTGTGGCAGCGGGTCGGCTCGGCCTTGGCGGGGGCGGCCGAGGCCGGGATGGCGGCGGCCGCAGTACCGGCGACGGCGGCGACCGCAAGGGCGACGGCGGTCAGCTTGGTCTTCATAGTGTTTCGGGTCCCCTCGAATACGAATCGGCACGCGAGGTCAGTGCGCGCCTGCGCACCCGAAGACGTGCAATGCCCGGGGGACGTTCGGTGTACCGGCGAGATTTTGCTACGACCTGGTGGTCTGCCGCGTTCGGCCTTCGGAGGTCAGCACCGAACCAGCACCGGGTTTCGAGGGGCCTCCGCAGAGGAAGCTGATGCCCTGGGCGAGGTTCAGTTCGCCGGAGTAGTTGATGGTGTTGGTGGCCGAGGGCATGTAGGACTTCCAGGCGTCCGAGCCGGACTCCCGGCCGCCGCCGGTGTCCTTCTCGGCACCGGAGGTGCCGATGTTGACGTTGGCGATGCCGCAGTCGGAGTCGGCGGAGGACAGGAAGATCTCCGCCTCCTGCTGGTCGCGGGTGGAGATGCTGGACGACAGGCCTTGGGGGACGCCGTTGTGCAGGGCGATCGCCTCGTCGAGGGTGTCGTAGGAGGACGGACAGGATCGGTGCGAAGGTCTCCTCCCGTACGACGTCGGTTTGTTCGGGGACGCGGACGAGGACGGGCTCCGTGTAGGCCGCCGCGGGTGCGGCCTCGGCGAGGCGCCGGTTTCCGCCGACCAGGATCTTGCCGCCCTGGGCCTGGACCCGGGTCAGGGCGTCGTGCATGGCGTCGAGCGCCGAGGCGGAGATGAGCGGGCCGACGAGCGTGGTGTCGTCGAACGGACTGCCGATGGGGAGCTTGGTGTAGGCGGCGGTCAGCCGCTCGATGAGGGTGTCGGCGATGTCACGGTGGACGATGAGGCGGCGCAGTGTGGTGCAGCGCTGGCCCGCGGTGCCGGCCGCAGCGAAGACGATGGCCGGGACCGCGAGGTCCAGGTCGCCTCGGAGCGGATCTTGCCCGCCTCGATGGTGACGAGGTCGGCCGGGTCGCCCTTGTGCTCGCGGAGCAACTCGCCGAGGCGGCAAACGAGTTCGCCGCGGCGCGGGGCGGGCGTGGTGCGCCAGGTGTAGTCGGTGGGGTCTTCGCCGCCCAGGGCCTACCGGTGCCGGACGGCCCAGCGGGCGAAGTCCGCGATGCGGCTGCGGGCGGTCGTCTCCGGGCCGGGGGTGAGGAAGGGATCCGGGTACGGCGCGAGGGGCGGGGTGGTCATCGTGCGGTGCTCCTCGGCAGGGGGTCGGGCCGGGCTTCGGCGGTGCGGCGGGCCGTGTGCAGCAGTGGGGCCCAGGTGGCGGTGCCCGTGAAGTCACCGGTGCCGGCCGGGACGGTGTCCATCACGACGCGGTCGGGGCGCAGCAGGACGGCGTCCGATCTGCCGCGTGCGAGCCACGCGGCCAGGGTGCCGTCGTCCCCCAGGTCGCCCACGTGGATCGCGGGTGCGCCCAGTGCGGAGGCCATGGCCGTCATCCGTGGTGTCGGCGGCACAGCGGTCAGGACGGCGAAGGAGTCCCCGAGGACGTCGTCCAGGCGCACTCGCCTGCCGTCGTGTCGTACCCAGGGCTGAGGGCAGAAGGTGCCTGGCAGCATGCGGCCCGTCAGCCGGGGGCGGCGCCGGACGAGTGGACCGGCGGCCAGGGCGGGGCTGAGGTCACGGCTCACCGCCGCGGTCACACCGGGGACGCGACACGCCTTGCCCACCACAGCTCGGCGGAACGCCGCTCCGCGGTCCTGTCCCCCGGTCATGGCCCAGCCGACGGCGACCGCGACACGGATCAGGTGACGGGCGTGCGGCTTGCGTTCGCTCTCGTATGTGTCCAGCAGGCCGTCGCTTGCGCCCTGTTGAAGTACCCGGGCCAGTTTCCAGGTGAGGTTGTGGGCATCGCGCAGGCCCGAGCACAGGCCTTGTCCGACGAAGGGCGGGGTGAGGTGTGCGGCGTCGCCCAGCAGGAAGACGCGCCCCCGGCGCCACCGGTCGGCGAGTCGAGCCCGGAAGGTGTACTGCGCCTGCCGGATCACCTCGAAGTCGTCGCCCGGCGAGGCACCGGACGGCAGGTCCACCCACGGGGCGACCAGCTCGCGCAGGCGTTCCTGCCCCTCAGGGCCGTCCAGGCGCTCGCCGTCGGCCAGCCGGAACTCCCATCGGTAGCGGTCATCGCCGACGCGCATGAACGTGGCCGGCCGGGTGGGGCAGCAGATCTGCTCCGCGCCTTCCCAGGTGCGTACCGGGAGGCTGGTGCGTACGTCGATGACCCGCCAGCTCTCCTCGAAGTGCAGGTCCTCCCAGCTGGCGCCGATGGCTTGGCGGGTGACGCTGCCCGCGCCGTCGCAGCCCAGGACTGCATCGGCCCACACGTGCTCCTCCTCGCCGCTTCCGTCGCGGCGGAAGGTCACCCGCACCGGAGCCGTACCGTCGGTGGGCGGGGTGACGGACACGACCTCCACCCCGCCCCACAGCTCGCACTCGGAGCGGCGCGCCAGGGCGTCGCGCAGCAGGCGTTCCAGCTCGGGCTGGTCGAACATGCTGGTCTGCGGGTAACCGTGGTGCCCGTGCAAGGATCGCGGGAACTCGGTGATGACGCGGCGCCGGGTGTCGAGCAGCCGGAGCCCGCGCGACGGTCGGGCGAGGGGCGGCGAACTCCTCGTGGACACCGACGCTCTGCAGGATCCGGCGGATCTCGTCGTCAACGACGACGGCGCGCGGCAAAGGGTAGATGTCCCGGTGGCGTTCGAGGACCAGGCTGCGCACCCCATGCCGGGCGAGTAGGAGGGCGGCCGTGACGCCCACCGGTCCAGCACCGATGATCACCACCGGTCTCCGGGCCGCGGCGCTCACCTCGCGTCCGCCACAGCGGTCCGCTGCTCGCCGAGGTCGATCCGCCCGTCGGGGGTGGCGATCGTGGCGGTGACGAGGTCACCGTCGCGCAGGTACAGGGGGTTTTGGGCCTGGCCCTTGAAGAACGCCTTCCACCTCACCGCGGGAGGCAGTAGCGCGCTGATCTTCGCGACCGGCTTCGGCGGGGCCTTCAGGGCCGTGCCGCCCGGAGTACCGGTCAGCAGCAGGTCACCCGGGTCGAGCGTCTGGAAGCGGGCGAGCAGGGTGAGGGCCTGCGCGGGTCGCACGATCATGTCGGCGAGGGTGCGGTCCTGGCGCGGTACGCCGTTCACGGACAGCCGCAGCCGCAGGTTCAGCAGATGGGCGAAGTCCTCGGGTTCCAGCAGGGCCAGGTACGGACCGGCCGGCGTGAAGGTCGGGTAGGACTTGCTCTCGTAGAACTGGGTCTTGGTCAGCTGGACGTCACGGGCGCTGACGTCGTTGGTCAGGACCAGCCCGGCGACGTAGCGGAACAGGTCCTGCTCTTCGACGACGGTGCCGACGGGCAGGGTCGCGCCCATGACGAGGCCGAGTTCCACCTCGTAGTCGAGGAACTTCACGTGGGCCGGGCGGACGATCGTGTCACGGGGGCCGCTGACCGAGCCGGACGCCTTGCGGAAGAAGGTGGGCGGGATGTCGCCGGAGAAGCCCGAGTCCCGTGCGTGACTGCGGTAGTTGACCATCTGGGCGACCACCCGGCAGGGGGTGGTGACCGGAGGCAGCGCCACCAGGTCGGCGACGGGCGTGCCGCGCTCGCCGGAGGCGGCGGCCTCCCGGACGGCGGCCCGGTCGGCGAGCAGTTCGGCGGTGGTGACCGCCTTGGTCTCGATCCGGATGGCGCGCTCGTCCCGGACGACCCACCAGCCGTCGGTGGTGCGCAGCACGTTGGTGCTCATGAGCTCATCGCTTTCATCAGGCCCAGCAGGCGTGCGGGGTCGAGTTCGTTGTCGTCGCGCAGGGCCGTCATGACCTCGCGCAGCTTGGCAGGAGACGGGTTGGCGCCCAGGAAGTCGCGGGTGACGGGCGGGCCCCACTGGGCCAGGCCGCTCGCCGACATCGGCGCCCAGCCGGGCTCGAGGTCGCAGGAGAACAGGTCGCCGTCGGCGAAGTGCTCCAGCATGAAGTGGTCGGGGTCGCGCCAGTAGTCGAAGAGCTGGCTGCCCTGGATGTGCCGGCCGATGCCCCAGCTGCGCTTGTAGCCGCGCTCGGCCAGGTACTCGCCGCCGGCGGCGATCGAGTCCAGGTCGGTCACCTGGTAGGCGGAGTGGACATAGCCGGTGCCCGGCCCCAGATGAAGGGCCAGCGTGTGGTGATCGACGGCCACACTGCCCTGGTCGCAACGGATGAACGCCATCGTCGGCCCGCGCTCGCGCTGCCCGTCCAGGAACAGGAAATCGGACACGATGAGGCCGAGCGTGTCCAGGTACCAGTCCAGGGTGCGGATGAAGGCCCGCGTCTCCAGCACCACATGGCCGAGGCGCTGGATACGGGAGGGTTCGCGGGGCGGACGCTGGGTGGCGTTCGTACGGCGCTGTCGCCCGCCCGTGTTGAGGAGCAGCGGGGGCTGCTCGGGCAGCGCGGGCAGTTGGTCGGCGCAGTGCACGACCCGGACCGGGAGGCCCGCGGGATCGAGCAGGGCGACCGACTGCCCGCCGCCCGGAACATTGATGTCCCTGACGGTACTGCCGGTGGCGTGGGCCAGCCGGTCGAGATCGGCCGGCTCGGCCGCACGGAACGCCGGCCCGATGAACCGGGACGCACTGCCGCGTCGGATGACCATGCAGGGTGGGCCCGCGAACGTGCCGCGCAGCCACAGCGCCTCCCTGGTGCGCGCGGCGACCGTGAACCCGAAGTCACGCGCGAAGATCTCGGCCCGGTCCAGGTCCGGCTTCTCGAACTCCAGCCAGGCCAGGTCCGCCACCTTGATCACGGGGTTGTGGGACCGCCCGGGGTGTTCGCCGCGAAGGGCCCCCTGCTCGCTGTGGAGGTCTTGGTGGGGCGTCAGCGGATCAGCCCTGTCAACGGAGATGTGGGACATGGTGTCCTCCAAGCAACACTGCTGTAATGAGGAAATCATCAACTTTGCCAGCACTCGTCGTTAATATGATGCGGCCAAATAATTGAGGATCTCATCAGTAATGGCACACTCATCGCGACGGTGGTTACACTCGCCGTATGCCGACGTCAGCCCCGCCCAAGAACCGCTTCGAGCGGCGCCGTGCCGAAACCCGTCAGGCGCTCGTCCGTGCGGCCCGACAGATCCTCGCTGAGACCGGGGACACCAGCGCCAGCATCCAGGCCATCGCCGAGCGCGCGGATGTGGGCTTCGGCTCCTTCTACAACCACTTCGAGTCCAAGACGGAGCTGTTCGACGCCGCGGTGACCGACGCTCTGGAGGAGTTCGGTCAGCTCATCGACGAGCGGCTAGAAGGGATCCACGACCCGGCCGAGCTGGTCGCCGCCGGATTCAGGCTCACCGCCAGGATGGCGGACTCCCACCCCGAGCTCACTCGGATCCTGCGTGACCGTGGTCTGGCCTACATCCACTCCGACCGCGGTCTGGCCCCGCGAGCGCTGCGCGACCTGGAGATCGGCATCGCCTCGGGCCGTTTCGACTGCGCCAACGCAACCACCGCCCTGTCCGCCGTGGGGGGCACCCTGATGTCCCTCGTGGCGCTACGGCTGGCCCGCCCCGACGTCGACGGCGACGAGGCCGCATCAGACCTGGCCGCGATGGTCTTGCGCATGCTCGGCGTCCCCGCGGACGACGCCCGTGAGGTCACCCGGCGCCCACTGCCCGACCTCGACTGACGGTTCAGCAGGCACGGTGCCTATGGAATCCCTGGTCGTCGGCGATGTACGCCCGGGTTGGTGTCGGGGATCTGCGGCGTGTTGCCAAGGATCGGGATCCCGCGCGGAGACCGGATGGGACGTAGATCGTTCACGGAATGCGTGGTCATGGCTTGCTCCTATGAGGGGGCGGGCAAGGGCGTGAGGGGGCCGCGGTGATGCCGCTGCGACAAGGGAGGATCGCAGTGGAGGGAGGAGGGAGACTGCTGCGATGTCCGGAGCATCCGCACAGGAGACGTCCGCCGGTATCTCGCGATCGCTGATCACGGCCTGATCGGCGATCTGCGCACAGCTGCCCTCGTGGGCACCGACGGGACCATCGACTCGAATGCCCTGATCACCCGGTTCTTCACCGAGGACGGGCTGGGGGAGATCCAGGATTTCATGCCGGTGGGGGATGCTGCCGAGGTCGACCGCCACAGGCTGATCCGGCGGGTGGTCTGTGTCCGCGGGAGGATCCGGTTCCGGGCCCGGGTTGCCCCCCGGTTCGGCTACGGCACCCAACCGCACAAGTCTCACTCGCTGTCAGGGCTACGCCCAGTGCGTGTTCCTCACTCCGGACGTGTTCGAGCTGCACGGCGAGGAAGGCCTGCTGTACGCCACGGCCGTACCCGACGACCAGGTCAAGCGGTGCCCGATGACCTGAAGGGGTGCAGGATCGTCATCGTCGGAGCGTCACTGGCCGGGCTGCGGGCCGCGGAGGCACTGCGCGACGAAGGCTCACCGGCTCACTGACCGTGGTCGGGGACGAACCCCGAGCGCCTACGACCGGCCGCCGCTGTCCCAGCAGGCTGCTCGGGCAGGCGACGGCGGACACCACCGAGCTGCCTACGCGCCGCGACCCCGAGGCCGAGTGGCGACTGGGCGACCGCGCCACGGTGTGGACCTGCTGGCCAAACGGGTGCTGCTGGAAGACAGCGAGTCGCTGCCGTACGACCGGCTGCTGATCGCCACCGAAACCCGCCCCCCGCCCCTCGCCCACCCGGAGCAAGTAGCTCCACATGCGTGAGCGCATCCCGCACGCCGACGCTCCCTCATCCTGGTACTGGCCTCGGGCAACCGCGCCCCCAGGCGGTTGCCGTTGAGCACCGTCAGCGCGACGACCGGATCGACCACGGCGAAGCGGCCCGACGTCATACCCTGCTCCAGTCCATGGCCGGTGCCTATGCGGCCGAGCTCGCTGTGACACAGGACGAGTCGGCCAGGCGCGCACTGAGCCGCAAGCCGCCGGCGAGGCGCTCGGCGGGATCGGCGACGCCGTGCAGGCGTGCGTCGATGGCCCGGCCGTACTCCTCCAGCGCATCGGCCACGGCCGCGGCGAACAGGTCCGGCTTGCACGTGAAGTGGTCGTAGAAGGAGCCGAAGCCGACGTCCGCGCGCTCGGCGATGGCCCGAATGCTGACGGTGTCGCCGGATTCGGCCAGGATCTCCCGCGCTGTGCGGACGAGTGCCTGCCGGGTCTCAGCCCGACGGCGTTCGAATCGGTTCGTGAGTGAGGCTGCCATCTGAATGCGGCGCGATAACTCCGGCAGTTCTGATGAATTCATCATCGCACTCCCTCGACCTAGCGCAACTGATCGACTCATCACTACTGAGCAACCCTTGACGAGCGACTCCTTATGTCTGATTATTTCATCACAAGTGGGCAAATAGCCCGAAACGGACATGTCACGTCGCCGGCCCGCTCGGCCGGCAACGAGGTCTCCGACGGAGGAACCACATGACGAACATTGACCACACGCCGCTCGCCGAGCAGGTGAGGACCCGGGAGACACCCGACGCTGCCATAGCGATGATCGATGCCATCGGCACGGTGGTCGGATGGACGCAGGCCGCCGAGCAGCTCGTGGGGTACTCAGCCCGCGAGGTGGTGGGCCGGTCCGCCGCACAGGTGTTGGCGTCGGCCGAGGATGGCGTGCGCGCTTCGGTGCACGGCGAGCAGTGCCGGGCCCGGGGCGGCTGGTCCGGGCCCGTGGCCGTCCGCCACCGCGACGGTCACGTGCTCAAGATGACTCTGCGTGTCTCGCTGCTGCGGGGACAGGACGCCGACACTCGGTGGCTGGTGTCCGTGACCGACATCGGCACCCTGTCCTCGGGGACAGCCCATGGGCCGTTGCGGGAATCGCTCCTTGCCCACACGCCGATCGGCATCGTCGTCCGGGACCCGCAGCTGCGCTGCACCTGGGTGAACGACGCCATGGAGCTCTACGACGGCGTTCCCCATGACCGACGGTTCGGTTCCCGCCTGAAGGATTCGCTGCCCGGTTTCGAGGCCGAAGCGCTTGAGGTGGTGATGCAGCAGGTGCTGGAAAGCGGCACCACCATGGTCCACGAGTACCGGGCGTGGCCGCCGACCGCTCGGCGCCGGGAGCACGTGTTCTCGGCCTCCTTCTTCTGCCTCCAGGACGCGGAGGGCGAGCCAATGGGGGTGTGCTCCATCAGCGTGGACGTCACGGGCAACCGACGGGCACGCGAGCGCCTTGCCATCCTCAGCGAAGCCGGCACGCGCATCGGCAGCACCCTCGACGTCATGCAGACCGGGCAGGAACTGGCCGACCTTACCGTGCCCCTGCTGGCCGACCATGCCCTCGTCGACCTTGTGGAGTCGGTTCCGTTCGCCCTGGAGCCCTCGGCACGGATCGGCACGGGGAACGGCCGCCCTCCTGCGCTGCGCCGTGCCGGTCTGGCCTCTGTCGAGCTGGGTGTCCTGGAACTTCCCTGGGTGCGCGAGGAGTTGATCCACGTCCACCCTGCCTCGCCCTTCGCCGACGTGCTGCGCACGGGAAGGTCCCACCTGGTACCGGTGCTGGACATGGAGGCCCATCTCGGCCCGTGGGTCCACCACGACCCGGCGCGGGCGCAGAAGGTGCGTGACAGCGGCGTCCATTCCTTGATGGTCGTACCCATCCGCGCGCGACGCTGCGTGCTGGGACTGGCGCTGTTCGGCCGCTCCGGGGAACAGGCACCCTTCCAGGAGGACGACCTGCTCCTAGCCGAGGAACTCGTCACCCGGGCCGCGCTCAGTCTGGACAACGCGCTCCGGTACGCGCGCGAACGCTCCGCCGCCCTCACGCTGCAACGCGACCTCCTCCCCCACCGGGTGCGAGGCGGGGTCGCGGTCGAGGTCGCCTCGCACTACGTGCCGGCCGACATGGCTCATGGCGTGGGAGGAGACTGGTTCGACGTGATCGAGCTGTCCGGTGCGCGGGTCGCCCTCGTCGTCGGTGACGTGGTCGGACACGGCATCAAAGCCGCGGCGACCATGGGCCGGCTCCGCACCGCCGTGCGCACACTCGCGGACCTGGACCTGCCCCCCGACGAACTGCTGGCGCACCTCGACGACACGGTCCGGCGGCTGAACGACGAAGACGATGACGTCTCCGACGAGGTCCCCGAGGTGGTGGGCGCCACCTGTCTCTACGCCGTCTACGACCCTGTCACCCGGCGGTGCACCATAGCCCGGGCAGGACACCCACCGCCCCTGATCGTCGACCCGACGGGCCGGGTCACCATACCCGACCTGCCCGCCGGAACCCCCCTCGGCCTCGGCCTCGGGCTCGTGCCCTTCGAAGCCGTGGAAGTCCAACTGCCCGAGGGAAGTCTGCTCGCGCTCTACTCCGACGGCCTGGTCGAGTCCCGGGACCACGACCTCGACGTCGGCATGAACCGCCTGGGCGCTGCCCTGACACACCCCGGTTCATCGCTCCAAGACCTCTGCTCACAGGTGATCGAGACCCTGCCGACCCAGGCACAGCCCGACGACGTCACCTTGCTCCTGGCGCGCACTCGTGCACTCGAACCGACCCAGATCGCCTCCTGGGAACTGCCGAACGAACCGGCCGCCGTCTCCACTGCCCGGCACCTGGCCACCCATCAGCTCAGGCAATGGGGACTGGAGCATCTCGTGAGCCCGGTGGAGCAGATCATCAGTGAACTGGTCACCAACGCGATCCACCACGGCGACGGCCCGAGCCGCCTGCGGCTCATCCAGCACCAGGTCCTGACCTGCGAGGTCTTCGACACCAACACCGGCCACCCACGTCCCCGCCAACCCCGCACCCTCGACGAGAACGGCCGCGGCCTCTATCTGGTCGCGCGGCTGTCCCGCAGGTGGGGCTCCCGCTCCGCGACGGACGGCAAGGTCGTCTGGGCCGAACAGGATCTGCTCCCCAAGGCCGTTGCCCGGTGAGGAGCGGGGCTCGGCCTTACGAGCCCACCAAGCCGTGATCACTGAGCCACTGAACAGAGCTACATGGGCATGGCGCCTCCCCCCGTCACCGCAGCCCCGACAAGGAAAGTGCGAATGAGAGATGAGCCACGAAGCTTTCGACGCCTCCGAAGGCAACCACCGAAAGACAGGACGCCTTTTCCCTACGGGCCCCGTCGGCACACCGCACGTGTTCGACGGCGTCACAGCCGCCGTGCCCGATGATCGGGGCGCGGCGCTGCGGTGGACCGGAACGGCCAGGGACCTGACGGGATTCGCCGCCGAAGAGGTCTGCGGCCGCCCGGTGCCGGAGCTGGTGGCCGGACTCCCGGGCGAGGTGCGCAGCGTCGCGGATGGGCCGACCTCCGGCCAGGTACGGCTGCGGCGCCGGGAGCAAGGCGAAGTGCCGTCCTGTACAGAGCGCAGGCCCGGTGCTGTGATGAGGCGAGTGGAGGAGGTCTGAGATGGCCGAGACTCCGCGCCTCGTGAGCGATGTGATGACCCTGACGGTCGTGGCTGTCGGTCGCGACACACCCTTCAAGGAGATCGTCCGGACCATGGAGCAATGGAAGGTCAGTGCACTGCCGGTCCTGGATGGCGAGAGACGCGTCATCGGTGTGGTCTCCGAGGCCGATCTACTGCCCAAGGAGCAGTTCCGTGACAGCGCCTCGGGTCTCAGTGACCAACTCGGGCGCCAGTGCGAACTCGCCAAGGCGAGGGCGGTGACCGCAGCAGAGCTCATGAGCGCCCCTGCGGTCACGGTGCACCCCGGGGCCACCTTGGCTCAGGCAGCCCGGATCATGGCCGTGCGCCACGTCAAGAGGCTGCCTGTGGTCGATGACGCGGGCATGCTGCGGGGCGTCGTCAGCCGGGCGATCTGCTGAAAGTGTTCCTGCGGTCGGACGAGGACATCGCGGAAGAGGTCCGCCGCACCGTGGTGTCCTGCCTGTTCCCCGCCCTCAGTCACACGATCCATGTGCACGTGCACGAGGGAGTCGTCACCCTCCGCGGAGAGCTCCGCGACACCTCGCTCATCTCGGTTGCCACGCGTCTCGCCCGTGCTGTGGAGGGCGTGGTCGATGTCGAGGCGCAACTGACCGGCCGCCCCGCCACACCTGCTGGACCAGAGAGCACGCGGTGACGGGTGTGTGGATGGGCGGCCTCTCACTGGTCGGCCGGCCTGATGCGGCGGCCTGTGAGCCGCTTGGGCTGGATCGACACCCACATCTCACGCTTGCCGCCCGCCCACGGCTCGGTGTGGACCTGCTCGGCCGGCCGTCGCACGACGTCGTGCTCCGTGACGACTCGCGCGGGACCGACGACGAGAACGCTCCAGCCCTGGCTCATCACCTCGTCCACATGGTCGACCTCGAAGGCGACCTCCGCGCCCACAGCCGCCGCAGGCACCGAGTCGGGCATCGTCCGGTAGACGATCGCGTCATCGATGACCTCGTAGTTCACCGGGACGACCGCCGGACCGTCGGGGGTCGACACCGCTACGCGCCCCACACCGTGCGTGGAGAGCAGAGCGCGGCATTCGTCGGCGCTGAGATCCCGAAGCTCGGGGTGCAGGAGGGCGTGTCCCTGGCCCGGCGGCAGATCGACACCGCCCCCGCGCAGGGCTGCGACGCTGGTACCAAGAGCCGAGGCGAGCCGGATCAGTGTCGCCAGGCTCGGATCGGCCTGGCGTTCTTCCAGGTACGCGAGGTAGTCCGGAGCCATCGCAGCACGGCGGGCAGTCTCTTCCCTGCTCAAGCCCTGTCGCTCGCGCTCGGCAGCCACACGCCGGCCGATGTCGCCCGGGTTTGCTCCCGTCTCCCGTGGAGTGCTGCCGGACGGGCCTCCCCTCTCCACAGCGATCCGCCCGGAAGGCTCGTTCGTACTCCCCTGCCCATGCCCAAGATGCCGGACGTGCGCGTCGGGCCCGGGGAACACCAGCGTCACCTCGTGTGTGTCCGACCAACGCACGTCGTACGGCGGTGTTCCGTCCGCATGGTGCAGTCCGACGATTTCTCCGTCACGCCGGGTGGTGCCCGTCTTCGGACTCTCGATGACGAGTTGATCGCCGAGTTCAGCTCGCATGATCGCCACGTCTCCTCAAGGGTGATTTCGTAGTCCAACGTGTCATGAGCGGTGTGCCGCCGCATGTGGTCCGGCACTCGATTGGCCGAATGGGCCGGTCTCGGGACCACAGCCGCGAAGATGGGGCGAGGGCTTACCGCTTCTGTGAGTTCCAACCGCCGTGGGGCGATCGGCTACGGGGCCGCGGGCTTGGCCGCGTCCGTGGGTGATCCACGGAGGGTGGCCAGACGGCGGTGGTATTCCTCGTCGTCGATCTCGCCGCGCGCGTACCGCTCGGCGAGGATCTGTTCAGGGCCGCTGCCCGAAGTCGTCTTCTGCCAGGAGCTGTGGCCTCCGCCGGGAGGGGTGGGACGGGCCAGAGCCCGGAAGAGCAGGACGCCGACTGTGAGGAACAACGCCCAGAACAGCAGCGTGCTGAGCGACATCATGAACCAGCCCCAGCCGTTCATGCCGTGGCCATACCAGAACATCATTTTCTGCCTCGCCTTCCCAGGTCGTCCGCGGCACGACGGTCGCGGCGGCAGCTCTCTCGGCATCCATCGTCACTCGCCGCCGGGCGTGCGTGCGACGGGCCGGACGGCCCTGCTACAAGGACCACCGAGCCCTGCTCGGAACGAGTCGGTCCGGCAGCTCAGGCCCTTCCGGCGAAGGGCGATGACCAGCCCTAATCGTGAAATCTGCAGCACCGTGACGACCGGGCTGCCCGCTCCATCACGAAGGGGCGCGCCATGAAGCCGGACCAACAGCCGCTCCCACCCCGACTGCACCTGCGCGTGGACGCCGAGCCGGGGCGCGTCACAGAGCAGCTCAACGCGCTCGCCCGGGCGCAGGAACGTTTGCAGGGCGTGCTGGACGCCGGCACGCCCCGGCTGCCCTGTCGGGCGGCCGGGGCGTCTGAGACGGAAGACGGCTGGTCAGCCATCCCACCTCCAGTCGGCGACCTCGGGCAGGTCCATGCCGTGCTCGCGGATCCAGGGGTGGTGGCGCTGGCGGGCGTCCTCCATGCGCTGGCGTACGGCCGCCGCGCGGACTGCGAGGTCGGGGACGCGGTCGATGACGTCCATGACCAGGCGGTAGCGGTCGAGGTCGTTGCGGACCACCATGTCGAACGGCGTGGTGGTGGTGCCGATCTCCTTGTAGCCGCGTACATGCAGGTGCTTGTGGCCGGTGCGGCGGTAGGTGAGGCGGTGGATCAGCCACGGGTAGCCGTGGTAGGCGAAGAGGACCGGCTTGTCGGCGGTGAACAGTCCGTCGTACTCGAAGTCGCTCATCCCGTGCGGGTGTTCCTCACTCGGGAGCAGCCGAGCGATGTCGACGACGTTGACCACCCGCACGGCCAGCTCGGGCAGGTGCCGGCGCAGCAACTGCGCGGCGGCCAGCACCTCCTGGGTCGGCACGTCGCCCGCGCACGCCAGCACCACATCCGGTTCACGCGAGCCGTCCTCCGTGCCAGCCCACTCCCAGATGCCGGCGCCGCGTCCGCAGTGGACCTTCGCATCCTCCATGGAGAGCCAATCGAAGCAAGGCTGCTTGCCCGCCACGATCACGTTGACGTAGTCCTTGCTGCGCAGGGCGTGGTCGGCCACGGACAGCAGCGTGTTGGCGTCCGGCGGGAAGTAGACCCGCACGGCCTCGGGGCTCTTGTTGAGGATGTGGTCGACGAAGCCGGGGTCCTGGTGGGAGAAGCCGTTGTGGTCCTGGCGCCACACGTGTGAGGTGAGCAGGTAGTTGAGGGAGGCGATGGGGGCGCGCCAGGGGAGGCGTCGGGTGGTGCGGAGCCATTTGATGTGCTGGTTGGCCATGGAGTCGACGATGTGGACGAACGCCTCGTAGCAGGAGAACAGTCCGTGCCGGCCGGTGAGGAGATATCCCTCCAGCCAGCCCTGGCAGGTGTGTTCGGAGAGGATCTCCATCACGCGGCCGTGACGTTCGAGGTGCTCGTCCACTTGGAGCACCTGGGCTTGCCAGGCCTTGCCGCTGGCCTCGTAGACCGCCTGGAGGCGGTTGGAGGCGGTCTCGTCGGGGCCGACGAGGCGGAAGTCGCGCCGCCCGCTCGTGGCGTGCATGACGTCCTGGAGCATGTCGCCGAGAACACGGGTGGGTTCGTGCAGGGTCGCACCAGGCTTGTCGACCTCGACGGCGTACCTCTCCAGGGGCGGCAGGGGCAGCTCGCGCAGCAGCAGGCCGCCGTTGGCGTGGGGGTTGGCGCCCAGTCGCCGCTTGCCCTCGGGGATGCATGTGAGCACGTCGGCGTGAGGGGCGCCGTGCTCGTCGAACAGCTCCTCCGGCCGGTAGGAGCGCAGCCACTGCTCCAGTTGCCGCAGATGCTCGGGGTTGTCGCGCACGGCGGCGAGCGGCACCTGGTGGGCGCGCCAAGTGCCCTCCACGGGAAGGCCGTCGACCTCCGCCGGACCGGTCCAGCCCTTGGGGGTGCGCAGCACGATCACCGGCCAGTGCGGCCGCTCCCCGACCCCATCCTCACGGGCACTGCTCTGGATGGCCGCGATGCGCTCCAGTGCGTCGTCCATCGCGGCGGCCATCGCCCGGTGGACGGCCATCGGGTCGTCGCCGGTGACGTGGATGGGGGCGTGTCCGTAGCCGCGCAGCAGGTCGTCGAGCTCGTGCTCGGGCAGGCGGGACAGCACGGTCGGGTTGGCGATCTTGTAGCCGTTGAGGTGCAGGATCGGCAGGACCGCGCCGTCGTCGACCGGGTCGAGGAACTTGTTGGAGTGCCAGGATGCGGCCAGCGGCCCGGTCTCCGCCTCACCGTCGCCGATGACGCAGGCGACCAGCAGGCCCGGGTTGTCGAGGGCGGCGCCGTAGGCGTGGGAGAGCGAGTAGCCGAGCTCGCCGCCCTCGTGGATCGAGCCCGGCGTCTCCGGTGCGACGTGGCTGGGCACCCCGCCAGGGAAGGAGAACTGCCTGAACAGCCGCTCCATGCCGGGCGCGTCGCGCGTGATGTCCGGATACGTCTCGGTGTACGAGCCCTCCAGCCAGGAGTTGGCCAGCACGGCCGGACCACCGTGACCCGGCCCCCAGATGCACAGGGCGTCCAGCTCGCGGGCCTTGATGACGCGGTTGAGGTGGGTGTGCACCAGGTTCAGGCCGGGCGACGTACCCCAGTGACCCAGCAGCCGCGGTTTGACGTGCTCGGGACGCAGAGGCTCGGTGAGCAGTGGGTTTGCCATGAGGTAGATCTGGCCGACGGACAGATAGTTCGCGGCGCGCCAGTGGGCGTCCAGCGACCTCAGCTCGTCCTCCTCCAGCTGGGCGGGCGCCTGCTGCGTGTCGACGGGCATCGGGGATCCTTTCCGAGTCGGGGCAGGGCTCCGGGTGCCGTACATGCCGGCCTGTACGCCCCACTTTCTGCCGCCACGCCGGGTACTCGACAGGGCCGTTCGGGCCACACCTGCCGCGCAGTGGGCCGATCGGAGCATCCGTCGAAAGGAGTCCGGAGCCCTTCGTCACGAACACGCCCCGCTGAGCCAGAAGGCCAGGACTCACCCCGTTTACCCCACGGGAGGCCGGAAAGGCGTCCGCACACACGACCCGAAGGAGGCGCGCCCGTGGGAGCACTGGTCTGGCTGTTGATACCGGTCGTCGTCGGGGTGTGGGCCGGTATCTGGTCCATACTCGTGCAACGCGTCCACAGGCCGCCGCTGGGGCGTGACTTCGCGCGCCACCAGCGGATGAAGGAAGTGTTGGAGCGGAACTCGGTCCCTGACAGGCGCTGAGGTCACAAGCCTTCGGCGGAATGCCTGCACGCATTGGTCAGCCCACACGCTCTCAGCCGCGGCGGGGAGGGCGAGCACCGAGCTGGGTGTCGCGGCTCCGATAGACGATGTAGGGGCGGGTGAGGTAGCCGATCGGCGCGGTGAGCATGTGGACGAGGCGGGTGAAGGGCCAGGCCGCGAAGAGCAGCATCGCGCTGATCGCGTGGAGCTGGAAGAGGATGGGGGCACCGGTCATCCGGTCGGGCTTGGGCTGGAGGTAGAAGACCGAACGGAACCAGATGGAGATGGTCTCCCGGTAGTCGTAGCCGCCGCCGAGGAGGTTGACCGCAACCGTGGCGGCCAGTCCGAGCACGATCGTCAGCGTGAGGGAGACGTACATGGCCTTGTCGTTGCGGGTGGTGGCGGAGAAGACCGGGCCGACGGTGCGGCGCCGGTAGATCAGAGTGGCAGCCCGCCCAGCGTGGCGATGCCCGTGATCGTGCCCAGGACGACCGCGCCCATGTGGTACGTGTGCTCGCTGATCCCTGCCGCCTCTGTCCAGCTCTTGGGGATGACCAGGCCGCCGATGTGGCCCCTCACCTACGCCGCGGTGCGTGCGGTGCGGTGCCCCCGCGGGCGGCCGGTGCCCTGCTTGCGCTCGCTGCCTTCGGCTGCAGTGCGGACACCGGTGAGGGTGTAGACCAGCGCGGCGGCGGCCACCACGGCGAGCAGGGCGAGACCGGCCGCGTACGTCCCGTACTCGCCGTACAGCGAGCCCATCACCAGCGGCGGCAGGAAGCCACCAAGTCCTCCGGCGGCGCCGACCACGCCGGTGACCGAGCCGACCTTGCCGGCCGGAGTCCGCAGGGCCACCAGGGCGAAGGTCGCACCGCTGCCCGCCCCGAGCGCGGCGGCCATGGCCAGGAAGGCGATGGTTCCCACCGGCGCCGGGTCCGGAGTGAACGACTGCACGACCGCCCCCGCCACGACCACGGACAGCGCCGCGGCCAGCACCCGGACCGGGCCCAGCCGGTCGGACAGCCAGCCCCCGACCGGGCGCATCGCCACCGCGAGGAGCACGAACCCGGCCATGCGGTTCGCCGCGTCCGCCTGGGTCAGGCCGTAACCGGTCTTGAGGTAGGTGGGCAGGTACACGGAGAAGGCGACGTAGCCGCCGAACGCGACCTCGTACAGCGCGGACGCCTGCCAGGTGATCCCGAGCTTCAGAGTGGCACCCAGCCGCGGCGGGCCAGCGGCTCGGTGGGCACGGTACGGCCGGGCGCGTCACGCAGCAGCATCGCGGCGATCAGAGCGTAGACGCCCAGGACCACGACGGTGATCAGGAACGGGGTGGACATGCTGTGCGCCTTGACCAGCTTGACCGTGGTCAGCGCGCTGATGGCGGTGCCTCCCATACCGGCACCGAAGATACCGATGGCCAGACCACGCCGCTCGGGCGGGAACCAGGCGTTGACGAAGGGGACACCGACGGCGAACGCGGTACCGCCGATGCCGAGGAAGAACTCACCGGCCAGCAGGGCGGCCAGGGAGGAGTGCCCGGCCAGGCCCAGGTAGAGCACGGGCACGATGGTTGCCGCCGAGACGATCGGGAACCTGGCACATGAAGGCGCTCTCCCTGGGGTCGCTCGGCCTCGATGACCTGGTCGACCATCTCGCCGCGCTGTAGACCCCGGCAGCGATGGACCGCCGTCTATTCCGGCGCTGCCCGCCTGCCCTTGGCCCGGCGCCGCACGCGTTCGGCCATCTCCCACGATGCGGTGGCCATGGCCACCAGCGACAGCAGCAGGTAGAAGACGAAGAGCTTGTGCAGGTCATCGAGGAAGTACCAGACCGATGCGGTGGCGCTGAGCCAGAAGGCGACCAGTGAGCCGCTGCGCTGCTGGCTGCGTACCGCGCTGACGAGGCAGCAGGCGGCGGTGAGGGCCAGCAGGGCAGCGATGGCTATGGAGGAGCTGTGCAACCCGAGTTCGGTTCGGCGGAGTTCGGAGTTGACAGCCATGGCCTCGGCGACCGGTCCCCATCCCAGCGCGCATGACACGCGTGTCGACCAGGGCAGCGCCGCCATGCCCAGCACGCCGGCCGCGATGGCGATCCGGCCGAAGTGGGCGGTGTCGACCAGTTGGCCATGTGCGCACAGGAGTGACAGCAGGCATCCGAGCAGAGCGATCGCCCTGTCGGTGGAAGGACGCAGTGAGACACGGGGCTTGCCCTGGAGGATGGCTTGGCCGCCGTGCTGCGTGGCTGGGGGCGGTGGAGTGGTGGCCTGGGCTGTCGGCATTGCGGCTTGTGCCAGGGCGTCGGTGAGGGCTGCGTGCATCTGCCGCGCGTCGGCGAATCGTTCCGCCGGGTCTTTGCGCAGTGCGCGCAGGATCGCGATTTCCACGGCGGGCGGTATCTGGGGCCGCAGCCGGGTGACGGGCTCGGGGTCGGTGTACAGGTGGTGATGCATGACGGCGAACGGCGATTCGCCGAGGAACGGGGGCCGGCCGGTCAGCAGTTCGTGCAGCAGGCAGCCCATCGCGTAGAGGTCGGCCCGGTGATCGACCTCCACGCCGCTGATCTGTTCGGGCGAGAGGTAGGCGGGTGTGCCTATCGCCGCCCCGCTGACGGTGATCCGTGTGGCGCCCTCGGTGAACGCCTTGGCGATGCCGAAGTCGAGGACCTTCACGGTGCCGGGCCCGGTGAGCATGATGTTCGAGGGTTTGATGTCCCGGTGCACGATGCCGCACTCGTGGCTGTGACGCAGCGCCTCCAGGACCGCGCATGCCGCGTGGACGGCGTCCGCGACGGGCAACGGGCCCTCCCGCAGGACGTCGGCGAGGGTGGGACCCTGGACGTACTCCATGACGAGGTAGGGGCGCGGCCCGTCCGGGTGCGGCTCTTCGCCGACGTCGTGGATGGTGGCCACGGCCGGGTGGTTCAGCGCGGCGGCCGCGTGGGCTTCGCGCCGGAAGCGGGCTCGCGCCTGCGGGTCATGGGCCAGCGCCGGGGAGAGCAGTTTCACCGCGACCGTGCGGCGCAGCCGTCGGTCCACTCCTCGGTGGACGGTCCCCATGCCGCCGTGGCCGAGCTTGTCGACCAGTTCGTAGCGGCCGTCGAGTACTGATACCTGCCCCACTCACCCTCCCGTTATCAAGATGCCGGCGCAGCTTACGGCGTGACGTCGACGTGCCGGTCACCGCCGGCGTGGCGGCCGGGCGGGTCGCAGAGCAGGCACTGGCGTGGCTGTTCGCCGTAGGCCTGCTGAGTCAGGCGGTGGCGCCGTGCAGCAGGATCGCTGTGATGAAGTCCGGTGCCTGGCGGGCTCCCATGTGACCCTCGAGGGTCAGCTCCCAGGCGGTCTCGGCCAGGCCGCAGAACGTCGAGGCCAGCCAGGTGGCCGGCATGTCGGTGCGCAGCAGCCCGGAGTTCTGGCCGCGTTCGACGAGCGCGGTGGTCCGCTTGAAGATCGTCGAGGCCCGCTCGCTGGCCTCGGGCACGCCGAGGACCTCGGGTTCGACGTAGACGAAGTTCCACAGCTGGGCGAACGGCGTGTACTCGGTGACCACTGCGGCCAGCACCTGCTCCATGGGCGCGGTGTCGGCTTCGGCCTGGGTCAGAACCCGGTCGCAGTCGTCCAGGATCTTCTCCGCCATCGCCTGGACCAGCACCTGGCGGGTGGGGAACAACCGAAGCAGGGTGGCCCGGCTGATCCCTGCTCGGGCGGCGATGACCTGCATCGACGCCCCCCGGTCCTTCGCGAGGACCGCCGTTGCCGACTCCAGTACCTCCGCTGCGGGGGTACGCATGTAACACCCTCCTTCATTGCCTCTTTTGAAGCATCGATGCCTCAATGTATCCTCTGTTGCGTCAGCGGCATTGTACTGAAGGGGGGTGCCTCTGCTGTCCCGCGGCTCGACCAGCCATGCGGTCACCACAGTTCGGTGCCGCGCCCGCTAGGCGGGACTTCACGGCCTCCAGCAGGGCGGACAGAGCGTCAGCCGCGCCCAAGGCGGCCGCGCCCCGTGTGCCAGCGACGCTGCACAGGCGCGGTACCGCTGACACATCCCCGTTCCAGCAACGCTTCAACAACTCGGTCAGCGGCACATGACCGCCCGTACGCGGTTCGACAACGTCCGTGCAGCGGGCAGTGCGGACCGGGCACCAGACACATACCGGCCTTGACGCAAGAGCGGCGCCGCCGCTCGAGGCCTGGTCAGCCTCTTTCCTCGGAGAACCCGCCGCGCGCGGCTGGGTGTTGCTCGCGATGCTTGTAGCAGCCGGATCACAGATAGGCGTATCCATGACCATGCACCGTCGACGCTTCCTGCAGAGCGCGGGCCTTGGCGCCGCGCTCACCTCTCTGGCCGCCTGCAGGGTCAACCCGTTCAGCTCGGGTTCCACGCCGTCCTCGTCCGACCGGGACAAGGTGATCGTCGTCGGTGCAGGGATCAGCGGTCTGGCCGCGGCCCGCCACCTCGCCGACCACGGTCAGGACGTAGTGGTCCTCGAGGCGCGGGACCGGATCGGCGGCCGCATCTGGACCAGCGAGAAATGGGCCGGCATGCCGCTCGACCTCGGTGCCTCCTGGATCCACGGCATCGACAACAACCCGATCGCCGCACTGGCCGCGAAGGCCAAGGCACGGACGGTCGTGACCAACCCCGACAGCTCCACCGACTACCTTCCCGACGGCACCGAGGTCGACGGCGCCCAGGCGAAGGCGCTCAAGGGATGGCAGACCAAAATGGAGGACGCCCTCGCCGCCTACCAGGACAACGCAGACAACGACGCCTCGGTACGCAGCGTCGTGGAACGCGCCCTGAACTGGTCCTCACTGTCCGCCAACGACAAGACCCTGGCCTCCTTCGGGCTCAACGACTACGAGCACGAGTACTCGGGCAGCGTGAACCAGATGTCGGCCCTGTACTTCGACAGCGGCGCGGACATCAAGGGCAAGGACGTGCTCTTCCCCGGCGGCTACCACCGGATCACCGATCTGCTCGCACGAGGGCTGTCGATCCGCACCGGGCACGTGGTCAAGCACATCGACTGGGACTCCAGCGGCGTGACCGTCACCACCGACAAGGACACCTTCGACGCCGACCACGTGGTGGTGACGCTGCCGCTCGGCGTGCTGCAGAGCGGCGCGGTCACGTTTGGGCCCGGGCTGCCCGCGAACAAGCGCACCGCCATCGACAAGCTCGGCATGGGCGTGCTCAACAAGTGCTACCTGCGCTTCCCCACCGTGTTCTGGCCGGACACCGACTGGATGACCTACATCCCGGAGCTGGACGAGTACGGTCGGTGGGAACAGTGGATCAACATCACCCGCCCCACCGGCAAGCCGGTGCTGCTCGGCTTCAACGCCGCCGACTTCGGCCGCACGATCGAAGGCTGGAGCGACACCCAGATCGTCGACAGCGCCATGGGAACGCTGAAAACCATCTTCGGCAGCGACATCCCCGCCCCCTTCGACTACCAGATCACCCGCTGGGCGTCCGACCCTTACGCCCGAGGCTCGTACTCATACAACAAGATCGGCTCCACGCCGGCCATGCGCGACCATCTCGCCGCGAGCGTTGACAAGTATGTGCACTTCGCCGGCGAGGCGACGCACCGCGCCTCCTATCAGACCGTCCACGGCGCCTACCTCTCGGGAATCCGCGCCGCGAAGGTCGTTCTGGGGCCCTCCGGCCCACGTGAGCGGGCCCTTTGACCCCATCACGCATGGCCACGCGGCTCCCTCGGACACCCGCGCCGTGAGTTCGCTTCAAGGGCGGGCAGAAGACGACCACGAGGGCCGTCCGGCCCTATCACGGCCTTGGCCGAGTGAGAGAGTGTGGATCGGTGTCCCACAACGACGGCTTCCGCACACTCGACCGGCAGGAGTGCCTGCGTCTGCTGGCCAAGGTGCCGGTCGGCCGCATCGTCTACACCCGGCGGGCGCTGCCCGCCGTCCTCCCGGTCAACTTCGGCCTGGACACGGACTCCTCGGTCCTGGTGCGCACTTCGGCTACGTCCCACCTGGTCCGCGCGGTGGAGGGAGTCGTGGTCGCCTTCGAAGCGGATGACTTCAACGCCGAAGAGCACTCGGGCTGGAGCGTGGTCGTCACCGGCCGGGCCACCGCGGTGACCGATCCCGCCGAACACGAACGCCTCTCCCGGACCGGCCCGGTCTCCTGGGTGGTTACCCAGGACTGGATCTTCCTGCGGATCGAGGCCGAGATGGTTACCGGGCGGGAGCTCGTCGGCACGCCCGTCACGGACTGACCCAGCGCAGCACAGGGCGGCCGCGCCCCGGCTCCTCCCCCGTCCACCGCAGCCGGCAGTCCCCTCCACACGACGCGCAGACTCTGGTCACCTGCGCGGAACCACTCCCGTAGGGGCGACCCGCTCAGTCCACGCGATGCCGGACCGGCTGCGCGGAGGCACGCGGTGTGCGGCCGCCGTCCGGTCCGTAGCCGAACCGGATCAGCAACTGGGGGCAGCAGCACCGCTGCGGCAGGCAGGCCGCCGCCCGGAGATCCGGCCACTCCATCGCCTGATGCAGCATCGAGGTGCGCACCCCGTGCGCGGTGGCGGTCAGCAGCACGTGCTCCAGGCCCTGGCCCGCCCGCAGCCAGTCCTCTCGCCGGTCGTGGGCCGTCCACAGCAAGGCAACCTGAGCGTGGCGCTCGAAGTGCTGGTCCGGCAGGTGCGGTAGGGGCAGTCGGCCGGTGAAGTCGCGCATCGGTATCCGTCCGTCCGCGTCCTGTGGGCCGAGAGCGGTGAGCGGGATGCCGTAGGGCACGTTCGCGCCGGGGGCGGTGATCCAGGTCCGATCCCGGCGAGCCCGACCTGCTGGCCACCGTACGGCTGGCCGCGCCCGCCGCCACCATGCCCATCGCCCCGCCTCCGCGTGGCGCATGTCGTGATCGACGAAGGAGTAGTGCCCGGCCGCCGGGAACGTCGTCTCGACGAAACCGCCCTCGGCCACAGACAGGTCCAGGACCTGCGAACCGCCCGCCTGGCCGGGCTTGAGCAAGGCACCCTCCTTGTACACGTTGTCGAAGACGGTGCCCACGATGTGGAAGGAGATGCCATCACTCGGTCCGGCGGCCACCACCCACAAGCGGACCCGCTCCCCCGCCTTCAGCGTCAACGGTCGCCTTGGTGTACTGGGCGGCAATGCCGTTGAACGCCCAGGCGTCCGGGGTGTCCTGACGCATCTTCGCCACCTGGGCCGTGCTGCCGGGGGTGCCGAGGTAGAGCTCGGAGGAAACCAGCACGTACTCGTGGTCGACCTTCTTCAGGCCGGGAGGGTCGATGACGACGGCGCCGTACATGCCGTTGCCCATGTGCTGCAGCATCGGTGCCGCACTGCAGTGGTAGAGCCACGCACCGGCCCTGTCGGCCCGGAAGCGGTAGACCAGGCGCTGACCGGGCTGGATGGTGCGCATGGCCTGGTCGGGAGCGAGGGGGGCCGAACGGCCGGGTGCGCGAGGGCGCTTCGGCCCAGGCGCGGCCGGTACGGCTCGTCCAGCCTCCGCTCCCATGCACCACGGCAACCACACCCACCCGGCGGACCTCCCCACCTGGCCAGCCCCCGCGCGCTCTATACAACGCTCGTGGCGGGGCGGTCCTCGACCTCGTCGTGCAGGCTGGCGGGACGGGCACAGTGATGCCGGACGCACCGGCAGGCGCAGGCAGGTGTCCTGAAATGGTCTGCTCGGGGTACTCGCGCCGTCGCAAGCCAAGTGACGGGAGGTGATGTTCATGTCGTCGGGTTCGCAGCAGCCTCACGGCCCGGCCCGGCAGTCGCCGGGGACGGAACCGGTGGGCGAGCTGGTGCAGCGTGCCTCGCAGCAGCTGACAGAACTGGTGCGCGGGGAAATGCGCCTGGCCCAGGCGGAGATGAAGGAGAAGGGCAGGCGTTACGGCAAGGGAGGCGGCCTGTTCGGCGGCGCCGGCCTGGTCGGGTTCCTGATGCTTCAGGCTCTGGTGGCTACCGTGATCGCCGCACTTGCGGTGGTGCTGCCGGTGTGGGCCGCAGCCCTCATCGTGACCGCCGTCCTCGGTGCGGTCGCCGCGGTGATGGCGTTGACGGGGAAGAAGGAGGTCGCCCAGGCAGCGCCGCCCGCCCCTAAGGAGTCGATGGAGAGCGTGAAGGCCGACGTGGCCGAGATCAAGGAGCGTGCGCACCGATGACCCAGCCGCCTCACGACGAGCCGACCGCCCAGACCCCGCAGGAGCTGCGCGAGCAGGTCGAGCAGACCCGCCACGAGCTCGGGGAAACGGTGGAGGCGCTCGCGGCAGAGACCGACCTGAAGGCCCGCGCCCAGCAGAAGGCCGCCGATGTCAAGGACCAGGCCGCCGCCAAGGCCGGTGAACTGAAGGAACAGGCCGCCTCGAAGGCCGGTCAGTTGAAGGAGAAGGCTGCCGAGGCCGCGTCCCTGGCGGCGGACAGGGTGCCCGGGCCGGTCAGGGACAAGGCCGCCCAGGCCGCCGGGCAGGCCCGCGCGCAGGCAGCCAAGGCCGGGCAGCTGTGGCAGGACAAGGCCCCCGAGCCGGTACGAGTCAAGACGTCCGAGGCCGCCAGGGTGGCTCGGGACAACCGTCTGCTGCTGGCCGCCGCGGGCGCGGCCGCCGCCCTCTGGGTGGTGTGCCGACGCCGGAAAGGATGAGGCCGTGAAAGCGTCCAAGATCGCCTACAAGCCAGTTGGTCTGGTCCTCGGTGCGGTCAGCGGCATGCTCGCCGGTGCCCTGTTCAAGCGGGCGTGGAAGATGCTGGGACATGAGGACGACGCCCCCGATGCCACCGATGAAGAGCGTGGCTGGGGGGAAGTGGTGACGGCCGCCGTGCTGCAGGGGGCAATCTTCGCCGGGACGAAGGCGGTCGTGGACCGGGCTGGGGCAGCCGCCACCCGCAGCCTGACCGGCACCTGGCCCGGCTGATCCGCTACAAGGATGCGGGGCCGGTATGACCCGGTACCGGCCCCGCCTTTGCCCGGTATCTCCACGAAAGCCCTTTGCGCAGATGTCTGATCAGAACGCGGCTACCACGCTGACCGCGGAAGACTTTGACCGCGATTTCGTCGCGGTCGTCGGCGAAGGTGTCTGGAAGCCCGGCGAGTAGTTCGAAGTCTTGCTTGCCGGTCGCCGCGTCGGCCACGGCGCTGAGGGGCAGGGTCTCGAACTCTGCTGCCGGCAAGGAAGCGTCCACGGCGACAGCGTGGGCGGCCAAGGCCGCGAAGACCTCAATGAGGCGTGCCCACCGCCACGTCAGTGCCCCAGGACTGCAGCCGCTCTCGGCGGCGATCCTGGCGCCATGGCTCCTGGTCCAGCAGTGGCAGCAGGACGCGGCCCAGGTACGCGCAGCGACGCCACAGCGCGTCGTGGTCCGAGGTCATGATCGATCCTCTCTGCAGCAGTTGGAGGGCCTGCCGCCCGAGCGGTGCAAGCCTCCAACTTCCCACTACACGCAGGCCAGGTACAGCACGGGGCCCTGCGCAGAGCCGCTGCCCGCAGAGCCGCCCGAGCCCACGAGGGTCCCGTACGTCGTCGTCCGGAAGGCATGGGTCGGGTCACCGCAGTGGTGCTCGCCGGTTGCCGCTGCGGTCGACGATCGCAGCGGAGGCGCGCACTTGGACTGGCGCGCGGTCCCCATCGTCGTCCAGTGGTTCGAGCAGTCGTTGTCGAGCTGCAGGTCCACCTCGCTGGTGCAGGCCATGGGACCGGCAGCGCGAGGAGGGCGAGGTTGTGCCGGCGGTCTTCATCGGCGACGAGGACGCCACCTCCAACTCGTCGAGACCTCCCCACGCCCTCGCCCCCAGTGATCGCCGAACTCGCCGAACGGGACTGCGAGATCATCCACTGGCGGTTCGGCGAGGAACTCACCAAGGCCCAGCTCGGCGAGCGCCCCGGGGTGTCCCAGATGCATGTCTCCCGGCTGATCTCCCGCCTGTTGACTCGCCTGCGCGAAGGCATGCTCAGCGCCCACTGACGTCCGGAGCCGGGTCAGTCGGACGGTGATCCCGCGCCCTCGCGGGGGCACGGGAAGGTGGCAGGCGGTGCGCCCCACTTCGCGCGGTTCTGCCGGTCGGGCAGGATGCCGCAGCTGAGCAGGGTGGACGTGGCGCCGCCCGGCTGGGTGATCTCGCGGATGTAGACGGCCTTGTCGGGTGGGTACTTGTTCTTGGCGTCCAGTTGCAGCACGCCAGAGGCGCCGGGGTACTGGGACACGCCGTGGGCGGTGAGCCACAGGTAGATGTCGTTGGGCTGGACGTCCTGGGACGCCGGCAGCAGGTTCTCGATGACCTTGGAGACGATGCCGACGGTGTCGAAGCCGCCAGCCGCGTCGGCGTCGGCGCTCAGGTGCCCGAAGACGGCGGCGAAGTCCTGCGTGAACTGGGCGTAGGGATCCCGAGGGTCCGACGTGGGGGCGTTCGTCGTCTCGTAGAAGAGCGTCATGTACGGGTAGGCCCCTGCCGTCCGGGCGGGATGGAGCTGGAAGTCGATGGGGGCGCTCTCGGCGATCAGGGGAATGGTCGTGCCCTCGGGTGGCTGGCACTGGCCGCCGGCGCTCTGCATGGCGTTGAGGAGGCTCGGCAGCACGCCCGACCGTGCGAGGTAGACGACGATGCCGTGCGTGGCGGAGACCTTGTTGCACACGTCGGTGGCGATGCTGTCCGGTGTGGTGGCTCCGGGCTTTTCGCTGTAGGTGACCTCGTCGATGCCGCCGTAGGGCCGGTAGGCGCGCAGGAAGACGTTTCTGAGGTCCGTGCTGAAGGAGGTGTCGGTCGGGTCGTAGACGACGACGGCGTGGGGCCTGCCGCTGGTGAGGTGGTGGATCTCGGGGGAGCGGCGGACGAAGTCGGCGAAGATGGGGCCCAGGCGCGTGTCGGGAGCCGAGATCTGGAAGTAGCGCTGTGGGGAGTCGGGTCCGACCATGGTGCTGCCGGACACGCCGTTGGCGATGACCGGGATGCCGGCCTGGTCGAGTTCCTGGACCGCCTTCAGTGACTGGGGACGGCTCTGCGTGATGCCGATGACCGCCGCGATGTGGTCCTCGCGTTGCCGGCTGATGATCATCTGTGCGACGTCCGGGTCCTTCGGTGTCGCGTCGTTGTGCGCGCCGTACCGGAAGTACTGGCCGGTGTTGGCGATGAGCAGGCGGATGGGCATTTTGTTCTGGCGGACGCCGGCGTTCAGCTTGTGCTGCTGGGCGATCGCGCCGCGCAGGATCTGCAGGCCGAGCGGAGGGTCGTCGTACACACCCTTCTGCAGGCTCAAGGGTGCGAGGAAGACCAGGGTGCGGTACCGCCCGTCGGGGATCCGGGCGTTCTCCTCGGCGACCTGGCGTTCCAGATCTCGCAGTTCCTTCCCCGGACCTCCGGGCACGGCCAGATCGCACTGCTCGCCGTCAGAGACACCCACCCGCTCACCGGTGGGGACGGTGACGCACGAGGGCGGTGCGGGACGCGCGGTCCCTGGCCAGAGAGAGACAGGGGCCAGGTAGAAGGCGGCGGTCGCCAGGGCCAGGGCCGGCAGCACCGATGGACGAACCCAGTCGAGGGGGTGGTCCTTGCGGACCGTGATGCCCGTGCCCTTCTCGATCTTGTTCTTCGCCGTGCCTTCCGTGTCGTCGTCGGCTGGCAGTGTGACGAGGCGTACGGGCTCGGGGCTGTCCTCGCTGAGGACGGCGAACACCTTGTCGGCGATGCCGTTCGGCCGGTCGAGGTCGGCGCCGAGCGGGACGGCGTAGTCAGGCGGCGGGCCCGCGCACCCGGCCAGGACGAGCAGCGGCCGGGACGGATGGTCGCCGGCCAGTTCCGCGAACGTGCCGAGAAACGCCCGGCCGGGTCCGTCCGCGCCGTCGATCTCCGGGATAAGGACGACGAAGGACCACCGTCGTCGGGCCCACAGGTGACTCAGCCTGGTCCTGTCCCGGGTCGCTCTGCGCAGGTCGGTCAGGAGGGCGCGCAGCAGGATGCGTCGCACGCGGGCGTCCTCACGATCCAGTTCGCCGTCCCGGCAGAAGGAGAGAGCTGCGTCCAGGAAGTTGGCGGCATGGCACTCGTCCGCCACCCACCTGAGGCCCCAGTGCCGTAAGAACCACCGATAGCACAGCTTGGGAACACCGACGACCATGGCGGCGATGAGCCCCTGGAGCCAGCCGGTGAGGACATGCTGCCCCAAGAAGTCCGCCGTGTACGCGCCGGCGCGAAGCGCCCTTCGTCGCTTCAGGAGTTCCGCGTACAGGCTGTCGACGATGGGCTGCTGCTGGGACTGGAGGTCTCCCGTGCCGCGCTCCGACTCCAGCACGGCGCGGCACGTGTGGAAGGCGCGCAGCGGCAGGCGCCCTGAAGACATGGTGAGCTGGAACTTCAGCGCCACTCGGTCGACCGCCGCGAGGAAACCGCCGGTCAGTTCCGCGTCGTCGACGACCGCGTGCGGCGCCTGGCCGTGTGCGTTGCCGTGCCCTCGTGCCAGTCGGTGTTCGTACTCCCGGATGACGAAGGCGGCCCATCGGGGATCACCGCCGTCCTGCCTGCCGAGCACCAGAGCAGGTACTCTCTCGGCCCCGGACCTCCTGGCCGCGAAGGTGTCGAGCTGGCGTATCAGGCGGTCCGACCACCTGGGGTAGGCCGGCGTCGAGTCCGCAGATGCAGGAGAGTTGGGCACACGTGCCTCCCGGGAAGAAGTAGGGAGGTCAACATGCCATGAGCACATGGCTCGCAAGCGCTTCGTATCCGCCAGTGACTCCTACTGCCTGGTTCGGATCATTTCGATGTCGGCGGGTGGCAGCGCCGTGCTGCGAGAGTTCCGCGCCTTGACGGCATTACGTCACAGATCTCGCGCAGGTACGTCGGCTGGATCAAGAGTGGATCGGCCGCCGATTGATCGCTTCCTGGTCCGGAGCCACGGCCCCGCGTCCTGACGGTCGGACAGGCTCGACGGTACGGAATGATCACTGGGCGATGCGCGACCTTCCTGCCTTGTCAGGGCATCTCAATCTTGCAGTTTCCGCGTGGGGGGCACCGATGAACGGCGAACCGTGCGATCAAAGCGGCGGCGCCCGTGGCGTCCGTCGACGTGGGTGAGGAGGTCAGACCGGGATGCGGGCGGAAGGGGGGCGGCCGAAGAGCAGGTCGTAGCCTGCGGGGAACTGGAGCAGGACCTGGCCCAGGAGGTCGTGGCCCGCAGCGTCGGCGACGGTGCTGGCGCTGACGTCCAGCCTGTCAGCTACGCGCGACAGGCCGGGGCGGCTTGTCTGCCGGGGCGGATACCCCCCGGACGCCGCACTCCCGCCCCGGTGCGCCCCTCGCCGGCGGGGCCGGCCCGGTGACCTCCACAGTCGCAGGGCGCAGCAGGTTCTCGCCCAGACGGTAGCCGGGACGCAGAACCGCCGAGCACACCAGGCGGTCCGCAGCGGCGCAGACATGGTGGGTGAGAGCGTCGTGGCACGCGGGATCGAACAGATCGCCCACCTCACCGAAGGACGTGACGCCCAACGAGCCGAGCTGCTCCTGCAGGCTGTCGGCGATGTCCTTCAGACCGGGCGTCAGCGGCTCGTGCGCCAACGCCCGGTCGACGGCGTCCAGCACGGGCAGCAGCGCCCGCACCACGTTGGCCACCGCGATCTCGCGCACGGCCAGGCGGTCCCGCCGCACCCGCTTGCGGTAGTTGTCGTACTCGGCCTTCACCCGCTGCAGGTCGGCGGTCCGCTCCTTCACCAGGCGCCGCAGCTTGTCCAGCTCGGTGCTCCGCGGACCGCTCCTGGTCATCGTCAACCAGCCTCCGGCTTGTCGTCGTCGACGATCTCGGCGTCCACCACGTCATCATCGGACGAACCACCGCTCGTACCGCCGCCCGCGGACGCGCCGGCCGCACCCGCCGGCTGCTCTGCCTGGGACTGCTGAAACAGGGCGGTGCCGATCTTCTGCGCGGCCTGTGCGGTGCGATCGATCGCCTGCCGGATCGCGGCGGTGTCCTCTCCCTTCAGCTTCTCCTTCAGTTCGGCCAGCGCCGTCTCCGTCTCGGACTTGGCGTCCGCCGGGATGTGCTCGGCGTTGTCCTTCAGGAGCTTCTCGGTCGAGTAGACGAGCTGCTCACCCTGGTTGCGGGTCTCGGCCGCCTCCCGGCGCCGGCGGTCCTCCTCGGCGTGCTGCTCGGCCTCGCGGACCATGCGGTCGATGTCGTCCCTGGGCAGCGCCGAGCCGCCGGTCACCGTCATCTTCTGCTCCTTGCCGGTGCCCAGGTCCTTGGCCGAGACGTGCATGATGCCGTTGGCGTCGATGTCGAAGGTCACCTCGATCTGCGGCACTCCGCGCGGAGCCGGGGCGATGCCGGTCAGCTCGAACATGCCGAGTTTCTTGTTGTACGCGGCGATCTCCCGTTCGCCCTGGAAGACCTGGATCGTCACGGAGGGCTGGTTGTCCTCGGCGGTGGTGAAGATCTCCGAACGGCGGGTCGGGATGGTGGTGTTGCGCTCGATCAGCTTGGTCATGATGCCGCCCTTGGTCTCGATGCCGAGGGACAGCGGGGTGACGTCGAGCAGCAGGACGTCCTTGACCTCGCCCTTGAGGACACCGGCCTGGAGCGAGGCGCCGACGGCGACGACCTCGTCGGGGTTGACGCCCTTGTGCGGGTCCTTGCCGGTCAGCTCCTTCACCAGCTCGGTCACCGCGGGCATGCGGGTGGAGCCGCCCACCAGGACGACGTGGTCGATGTCGGAGACCTTGATCCCGGCATCCTTGATCGCGTTGTGGAACGGCGCCTTGCACCGCTCCAGCAGGTCGGCAGTGAGCTGCTGGAACTGGGCGCGGGTGAGCTTCTCGTCCAGGTGCAGCGGGCCCTCGGCCGAGGCGGTGATGTAGGGCAGGTTGATGGTCGTCTCGGTGGACGACGACAGCTCGACCTTCGCCTTCTCCGCCGCCTCCCTGAGGCGCTGCACGGCCATCTTGTCCTTGGACAGGTCGACGCCGTAGTGGTTCTTGAACTGCGTCACCAGGTGGTCGACGATCCGCTGGTCCCAGTCGTCACCGCCCAGGTGGGTGTCGCCGTTGGTGGCCTTGACCTCGATGACGCCTTCACCCATCTCCAGCAGCGACACGTCGAAGGTGCCGCCGCCCAGGTCGAAGACGAGGACCGTCTGGTCGTTCTCCTTGTCCAGCCCGTACGCCAGCGCGGCGGCCGTCGGCTCGTTGATGATCCGCAGCACGTTCAGGCCCGCGATCTCCCCGGCCTCCTTCGTCGCCTGCCGCTGGGCGTCGTCGAAGTACGCGGGCACGGTGATCACCGCGTCGGTGACGTCCTCGCCCAGGTACGCCCCCGCGTCCCTCTTCAGCTTCTGCAGCACGCGCGCGGAGATCTCCTGCGCGGTGTACCGCTTGCCGTCGACGTCCCCGTGCTCGGGAAAGCGCCAGGCGTGGTCGCCCATGTGCCGCTTGACCGAGCGCGCGGTGCGCTCGACGTTCGTCACGGCCTGCCGCTTGGCCACCTCGCCGACGAGCACCTCGCCGTTCTTGGAGAACGCCACCACCGACGGGGTCGTCCGCGCGCCTTCGGTGTTGGTGATGACGGTGGGTTCGCCGCCCTCCAGTACCGAGACCACCGAGTTCGTCGTTCCCAGGTCGATACCAACCGCACGTGCCATCTGTGCTCTCCTCCTCGTCCTCACCCTCGTTCTTCGTCTCACCGGCCGGGAATCCACCGGACCGGACCCGCACGCAGCGGCGGCTCGGGTCGCACGTCCCCGAGCACCACCGCGTACCGCCACGCGGACCGCGCCGGAACGGTAGGGACAGCGCCTCGATCAGGCGCCGGCAGCGTGTGCTCGAGGCGCTGGTCGTAGGCCGCCCGCAGGATGGGGTCGCGCAGCGTCTCGTATGCCGACCGCACTTCACCGAACCGTGCGGCGGTGTCCGCGTCCACTCGGGTGTCGGGGCGCAGTTCCCGCACCCGGGCGCGGAAGGCCGAGGTGATCGCCTCGGCCGTCGCCGAGGGCTGCACCCCCAGCACCGCGTACAGCTCCGGTTCCTGCTCCCGCACCCGCACGTCCGGCCACCTCCTCGCC
The DNA here is from genome assembly GCF_055581585.1 of Streptomyces sp. NPDC031426. Lineage (NCBI taxonomy): Bacteria > Bacillati > Actinomycetota > Actinomycetes > Kitasatosporales > Streptomycetaceae > Streptomyces > Streptomyces sp. NPDC031426. The sequence goes on along the minus strand of NZ_JBVIJE010000008.1, from coordinate 301,196 downwards.
CATCCTGAGCTGCGGTTTCCTACCCACTTGCCTACCTTTCTGAAATAAAACTTGAGTCTTGCCTTGTCAAGTCTGGGCGAGGTATAGGTGAGGTGTCCGCGGTACTGCCGTGACTGCGCGGAAGGCAGAGCGGCGCAGTGGGCGACGGAGTGGAAGCAGAGATCCAAGGACGCCGACCGTGGGCGGCTCGCGCAGACACTGAGACGCAGAGAGCGGGGTGCGGATCATGGCACTGTTCCTCGCCGCGGACTTCGCGGCGTCCGTCCACGCGCAGCACCGGCATCATCTGACTCTGGACCTGTCCGGACTGACCCATGCCGACGCCGACGGACTCACCGCTCTGATGTCCGTGTGGACGCTGCTGGACCGGGACCAGGGAGAGCTACGCCTGGTATGCCCACAAGGACGGACGGAGCGGCTGCTGCACAGCAGCGGCGACGCTTCAGACCTGCCCGTGTATCCCTCCCTCGACGCGGCCCTGTCAGCACCCCGGATCGTTCCTGCGCACCGGATGGGAGGTGCAGTGCAGTGATCACCGAACTCGCTGTCGAACGTGTGGAGTTCACCTGCGGCTCGTGCTGGCACAGCTGGAGCGTCGACTACGACGTCCAGCGCTACCGAGACGCTCTCGACGCCGAGTGGGAGGTCTTCTACCGCGACAACACCGCCGTTGCCTCCCCGTATACGCCGCAGGGCTCCCCGCCCTGCGAGCACTGCGGCCGCCGCTGGGTCGGACGCCTGGTGGCGCGCCGGCCCGTGCCGCTGCCCGGTGACGCCGAGGCGCCGCGCAGCCGTGTCCCGGTCGAGGGCGGCCATCGTCCCGAGCGGTACACCGCGCCGATGCTGCACGCCGCCGGTCACTCGCAGCCGCGACCCGGCGAACGAGCAGCCCAGCCGTCCAGGAAGCCGTCCGGGTGATCCGGACAGTGCGCGCCTGCCCCTTGAAGGCGGGCGCGCACTGTGGGCCAGGGACCTCGCACGCCGATTTCCTGGGCGCTGCGGCGGGACCCTCGGGGGCGTCACGATCGGCACTCACGTGTGAGCTGCGGCATTGTCGGTTCACGTGGTCGGCCTCCACGATGACCGGACCAGACGAGGTCGAGAAAGGCAGCTCCTCATGGGTGATCATGTGCACGTGCGGCTCAGCCAGGGGCTGAGCGTGTCGGCCGAGGGAGAACTGATCGAGCACTCCCGCTGCCGGTGCGGGGCCACCTTCACCAAGGTGTTCGACGCGGACGGCGGGAAGCCGCAGGGCCCGGCCCCGTCCTGATGCGCTCCCAGCGCCGGACGCGAGAGGCCGGCAAGGCCCTGTTCGGTGCGCTGCTGGTCTACCGGCGGGTGGTCCGGGAGAGTCCGCACGGCGAGGGGTCGATCGTCATGCTGGAGCGACTGCTGCCCTGGTGGCCGAGGAAGATCTTCGTCCTGGTGCTCCTCGGGTTCGCGTACACCAGCACATCCCATCCGCCCTCGGGTTTGCGCTGGGCGGCGGATTCCAGCCGCGGTACCCGGCGCCGCTCGTTGAGAGGCAGCGTCTCGCACACCAGGTCCACTTCCCGGCGCAACTCAGGGCTGACGTGCCCGGCCAGCAGCGCCGCAAGGCCACGGTCCACCACGGCGGCGGCCACCTGGCTCGGCAGCCCCCGACGTCACGATCCCCACACGCCGCACGGCATCGTCCGCTGCCCGGGCGACCGCGTCCGGGTGGACGCCGCAGCAGCAGGTCGGCAAGGCGGTCGTCGAGCTCGCGCTGGATGGTCCGGCGCAGCGGGCGGGCGCCGAACTCGGGCTGGTGGCCGAGGTTGGCCAGCAGGTCGGCCGCGCCGGCGCTGATGTCCAGGGTGATGTCCTGGGCGTGCAGACGCCGGCGGGTGTGTTCCAGCTGCAGGAGCTGCCCGGCTTCCTCGTAGCCGACGTAGCCGGGCGGGGCGCCGACCAGGCGGGAGACGGTGTGCTTCTCCTGGACCTCGCTCATGTCAAAGCGGATCATCCGTCCCCTCGTCGCCGAACAGGGCGGCGGCCAGCGCGCGGGAGAGTTCGGTCTTGCCCACCCCGGCCGGGCCGAGGAAGAGGAAGGAGCCGACCGGCACGCCGCCGGAGGCCAGGGCCGGCATCAGGGCCCCGGACTGATGCCCGAGGCCCTGAAGTAGTGGTGTCGCTGTGGCGTCAGCTGCCCAGTTCCTTGCGGTCGCTGCCGCCGCTGATGGCGATCTTGCGTGGCTTGGCCTGCTCGGCGACCGGGATCTGCAGCCTCAGCACACCGGCCTCGTAGGAGGCTTCGATCTTGTCGGTGTCGAGGGTCTCGCCGAGGAACAGCTGTCGGCTGAACGTCCCCGCGGGCCGCTCGGTGATCACCGTGTCACTGCTCTCGCCGTACGACGGCTTGCGTTCGGCCTTCACCGTCAGGACGTTGCGCTCGACATCGAGGTCGATCGACTCAGGGTCCACGCCCGGCAGGTCCAGCTCCACGAAGAACGTCTCGCCCTCGCGCCAGGCGTCCATCGGCATGCCCGCCGGGTGCGCGGCCGTCCCCCAGACCCGCTCGACGAGCCGGTCAAGCTCGCGGAAGGGATCCGTACGCATCAGCATCTGTTCGGCCCTCCTTCACGTCGTCCCGCGTCCTTTCGCTCTACTTCTGATGTACCACTGCGCCGAAAAGTTGACAACTATCGGCTCAACTTTTTTCGGGCGTTGGTGGCGGTGGCCTCCCGCCGCCCGGCCGCACACGCCAAGCCCCGCAAGATCGCCACCTCCGGCGGGCCACGCCGCTGCCACCATCGCGCGACACCGGCAGCACTACGGCGCGCTGATCGTCGTCGTCCTGCCTGACACCGGTGAGCGGTACCTCAGCATGGACCTGTTCGACTGACCGGGCATAGGCCCACTCGTCGCGCCGGTTCGAGGCGATCTCTCCGCCCTTGCCGTAGGCGATCACGGAGTTGGCGCCGTTGGAGGAGTGCATCACGTTCAGGCCCTCCTCGATCTCCCGCTGAAGATCCCGAAGCCGCAGATAGCGGGCGACGAAGATGGTCTCCTGAGCACGGCTGACCTCCAGCATCGCCGCACAGGTGGGGCCCCTCGGCACTGTGCCAGGCCGGGGCGGCACCGCGACCATCGCCGACTACGCCGAGTTTCCGGGGCGCGGTGAGCGTTCCGACAGGATCATCGGACGGCATCGGTGCTGTTCACTCGGCGGACCGGGGCCCCGCGGCGCGGCGCAGCCGGTTGGCGATCGCCAGCCCCAGCCCCACCTCCACGGGCACGGAGGCGATGATGAGGTCGCACCCCTGCTGGTCGAGTGTGCGCAGGAACCCGTACAGCCCGCGCGCGTAGGCGGCCGGCGAACCGGGGACCGTCACCACAGCGTGCGCCTTCACCGGAGCGTCGGCGAAGGAGGCGGGAAGAAGGACGCCCACGCGGTGGCCCAGCTCCTGCGCGGCCTCGGCTTCGGCGATGATCTTCTCGGGCTCGACGAGGACGACTCGCGCACGCGGGGCGTAGTGGGACGGATGCTGGCCCGGCACGCGGACACGGCTGGTCGAGTGGACCGCAAGCGGGCGCGCCAGCACCGCTTCGAGGTCCTCGCGCGTCACCCCGCCGGGCCGCAGGATGCTCGGGATCTCGCCCGTGGTGTCGACGATGGTCGACTCGACGCCGACCGCGCAGGGACCGCCGTCCAGCACGAAATCGACGGCATCACCAAGCTCCGCACGGACGTGCTGCGCCGTTGTGGGGCTTACCTGACCGAAGCGGTTGGCGGACGGGGCCGTGACACCGCCGCCGAAGGCCGAGAGCAGCGCGAGTGCGACGGGGTGGTCGGGCACACGCACGGCCACGGTGTCCAGTCCCCCGGTTGCTTCGAGGGGCACCCGGCGGCCTCGCCGCAGGACCAGCGTGAGTGGCCCCGGCCAGAAGCGTTCTGCCAGCAGGCGCGCCGTCGCCGGCACGTCCTCGACCCAGTCGTCCAGGTACTCCGCGCCGCCAATGTGGACGATCAGCGGGTGGGAGGGCGGACGCCCCTTGACCTGGAAGATGCGCGAGACAGCGGCAGGATCCTCGGCGTTGGCGCCCAGACCGTAGACGGTTTCGGTCGGGAAGGCCACCAGCCCTCCGGCGCGCAGAACACCGGCCGCCTTCTCGATATCACTGGTTCGTGCCGTCACCCTCGCATCCTCTCACCGTCCTGCTCTTCCACATTCCGTGGCCTCCTCAGCGCATAACGACGCGACCGCCGCCGAGGCACCGCATCCACGATCGCGCCAGTAGCGACCATCGCGGCGGTCCATCATTCCTGGGCTGACCGAGGTCCCTGGTACGGAGGCAAGAGATCACAGCCGAAGTAGCCTCCGAAGGGGCCAGAGCCTTTACCTGGCTCCATTCCTAGACGACTTCGAGGACGTCACGAACCGGGCGGCGTGGCGTGGCGGGCCCCTGCGGTCCATAGCCCAGGCGCAGCACCATCTGTACGTGGCCTCCGCCGGCCACCGGTTCACGGGCCAGCAGGCGCAGGTCCGGGCTCTCCAGAGCGTGGGAGGTCAGGGAGGTGGCGAGCCCGGTCAGGGTCGCCTCCAGCAGGACGCGTTCCAGCGCCTGGCCCGCGCGCAGCCAGTCGGCGGGGGCATCTCCTGGTGTGCTGAGCAGCGCCAGGTGCGGGTTCTTCTCGAAGGCGGTGGCGCCGCGGTCTGCCACCGGGCGGCGACCGGCGAAGTCGCGCAGCGGAGCCTTTCCGCCCCGCATCCGGGGCCCGAACGCGTACTCCGGGACGCCGTCGGTGGCGATGTCCGCTTCTGGGCCGAGCCGGGTCCAGCGGTGCAGATCCTCCATGCCCGCGGGGTTCAGGGCGTCGCGGCTCTCGGCGTCGTGGACCAGGTCCAGGACGGTTTCCACGTGCCAGGGGCCGGGGAACAGCAGGTCGGCTCCCTCGAGGCTGGCTGCTCTCTGCAATGCGGCCCGGACGTCCTCGGGGATGTCCTTTTCGTCGAAGGGGTGCCGGCTGGTGTGCCGCTCGCGGATGGCGGGGTGCAGGCGCGCCAGGTCGTCCTCGTGCGTCGTGGGACGGCGCGCCTCGCCCAGCTGCACAGCGGCGAGCAACAGCGGCTCCGCAGGATCCGGCAGCAGCCGGACCACCGGGGTGAACCCGGCATGGGCCGCGGCGACGCGGAGATTGAACAGCGCCGCTCCGCAGCCGATGTGCAACGCCCGGTTCCCCGGGTCGGAGCGGGTCATGGCCCGGTCGAGATCGGCAAGCAGCAGGAGAGCACGATCATGGGCCACGTAGCGGAAGCGCCATGGCTGGGCATTGTGCATGGAAGGGGCGAACACGGCCTCGGCGACCAGCGCGGCGGCGGTCTTCGCATCCAGTTGCCGTGTGTCCATCGTGCCCTCCTCACAACACACCACGCGCCCTCGACTCACGTGGCGAGTACCCAGGCTCCACATGCACACGTCCGGTGGGGTGGTGAGACCGCTGTCGGTCGCATCGTCCCACGCTCGGTGAGCCAGGTCCCGGTATCCGGTGGGGCATCGGCAGCTTTGTGGATCTCTACGCAGTGGATCAGCAGAGATCAGCCGCCGCGGTGCTGAGCTCGGCGCGCACCCTTCGTGCGCCCTCTGGTGGGGATGAGGCGGACGCGGTGCTGCTGGTAGTGACCGAGCTGATCAGCAAGGCGGTCCGCCACGCCGGCGGCGTGACCGGTTACGGGCTCAGAACAGGCCGGGGGACGGTGACAGTGCACGGCGCCAGCCGCCAGCCCCCGCGGCCACAGCTCACGGATCCGAGAGAGCCCGCCGGGTTCGGCCGGCTGGGGAAGTGCCCTGGTGCGGGTATGGACCTGGCGCCTTCCCGGCGGCCACTCCATGATCGTCGGAGGGGTACCCGGGCCGGATAGGGCCGAACAGCCCCGGGCCGGCCGACGGATGGGGTCCAACGGCCCCCATTCGCGTCGCGCGGCGGAAGCAGACGTGGATCAGGATGTCTCGGGGTGGACGAGCACGTTGTCGCCGGAGCGGCCGGCGAAGTAGTCCTCGATGTTGGCCACGGTGGTCTGGGCGATCTGCCCGACCGCGTCCCGGGTGAAGTAGGCCTGGTGGGACGTGATCAGGACGTTGTTGAAGGTCATCAGCCGCGCGAGACGTTCGTCGGTCATCACCTCCAGCGACTTGTCCAGGAAGAACACCCCGGCCTCCTCCTCGTACACGTCGAGGCCGACACCGCTCAGCCGTCCGGCGCGCAGCGTCTCCAGCAGGGCGTCGGTGTCCACCAGGCCGCCGCGGCTGGAGTTGACCAGGATCGCGTCGTCCTTCATCAGGCCCAGGGCCTTGGCGTCGACGAGGTGATGGGTCTCGGGCAGCAGCGGCACGTGCAGGCTGATCAGGTCCGCCTCGGCGAACAGCCGCTCGCGCGGCACGTACTCCATCCCGAGGGCGAGGCAGTCGGGATTCTCGGCGACATCCCAGCCCAGCAGCCGCATCCCGAACCCGTGGGCGATCCGGGCGAACGCCGCGCCGATCTTTCCGGTGCCCGCCACTCCGGCCGTCCGGCCGCGCAGGTCCCGGCCCATCAGCCCGTCGAGTCGGAAGTCGAACTCCCGGGTGCGGTGCGCGGCCCGGACGATCCGACGGTTGACCGCCAGGGCCAGGGTCCAGGCGAACTCGGCAACCGAGTACGGCGAGTAGTACGAGACCCGGGCAACCGTGAGCCCCAGTTCCTTGGCGGCGGTCAGGTCGATGTTGTTGTAGCCGGTGGACCGCTGGGCGATCAGTCGGGTGCCGCCCTTGGCCAGCGAGCGCAGAACGCCGGCGTCCAGGGTGTCGTTGACGCTGCTGAGGACGACCTCGCTGCCCGCGGCCGTCGGGACGGTGTCCCCGTCCAGGAACAGCCCCAGACACCGCAGCTCATGCCGGCCCGAGAAGGCCTTGTCGAACGCGTCCCTCAGCAGCGGCTCCTCGTCCGCGAGGACGCCATAGGCGACGATCTCCACCTGCTCTCCTCCCGTCGATCGGTGATCACCTCCACCGTAGGCCGGGATCGCAGAAGGGAAGAGGGCCGATCGGCTCCGGGCGTGGGTCCCGTCGTCCCAGGACACCGGGCCGGCGCTCTGACTGCGGAGGTCGTGGGGAGAGGACGACGCGCTTCCCCTCCGCGAGAGTCCCCACACCCGTCCTCACCGGCGGCGCGAGCGTGCCCCCGTTCGGGCGGCGGACCGAAGGGGCGGAGCTGCGGATCCACGCCCCCTTTGGATGCGGTTCCGGTCGCCGAGCCGGACGTGACCGTCACCGGCTCTCGCTGGTCTCGGTTTCCGTGAGGGCTGCTCGTCCCGCCTCCAGCCGGGCGGCCGGGATGCGGAAGGGGGAGCAGGACACGTAGTCGAGGCCCGCCCGGTGGAAGAAGTGGATGGACTCCGGGTCGCCGCCGTGTTCGCCGCACACCCCGGTCTCCAGCCCGGGGTTGACGGCGCGGCCCGCCTCCACGGCCAGCTCCACGAGCTTGCCGACGCCCTCCTGGTCGATCGTCTCGAAGGGGGACACGCTGAAGATGCCCTTCTCCAGGTACAGCGGGAAGAAGGACGCTTCGGCGTCGTCGCGGGACAGTCCCCAGGTGGTCTGGGTGAGGTCGTTGGTGCCGAAGGAGAAGAAGTCGGCGGCGTCGGCGATGCGTCCGGCGGTGAGGGCCGCGCGGGGCAGTTCGATCATTGTGCCGATCGGGAGGTGCAGGGACTCCCCTGTCTCCGCCGTGACTTCGGCGAGCACGCGCTCTGCTTCCGTTCGGGCCAGGCGCAGTTCCTCGACCGTTCCGACGAGCGGAATCATGATCTCGGCGCGCGGCCGGCCGCCCGCGCGCAGTCGGTGGACGACGGCCTCGGCGATGGCGCGGACCTGCATGGCCATGAGGCCGGGAACGGCCAGTCCGAGCCGTACGCCGCGCAATCCCAGCATCGGGTTCTGCTCATGCAGACGCTCGATGGCATCGAGCAGTTGGCGGTCGTGGACGTCTGGATGGGTGGCGCTCGCCAGGCGGACGGCCAGCGCGGTGCGGTCGGGCAGGAACTCGTGCAGCGGCGGGTCGATGAGCCGAATGGTCACCGGCAGCCCGTCCATGGCGGTGAGGATGCCGATGAAGTCCTCGCGCTGCAGCGGCAGCAGCGTCGCGAGAGCCTCCTCGCGGGCCGTGTCGTCGCGGGCCAGGATCATCGCCTCGACCAGCGTCCTGCGGTCACCGAGGAACATGTGCTCGGTGCGGCACAGGCCGATGCCCCGGGCGCCGAGCCGGCGGGCGCGCGCGGCGTCCTCGGGCGTGTCGGCGTTCGCCCGTACCTGAAGGCGGCGGACGGAGTCCGCGTGCGCGAGTGCCGTCAGGACCGCCTCTGTCAGCGGGCCCGTCCTCTCACCGGTCTCCAGCGCGCGCCCGACGTCGGAGGCGGTGAGCGGCAGCGCACCGAGGTGCACGGTGCCGGCGGTTCCGTCGACGGACAGGATGTCGCCCTCGTGTACGACGACTCCTGTGTCCGTGGTGAGCCGGCGGGCGACCGGGTCGACGGTCAGCGACTCGGCCCCGCACACGCACACCTTGCCCATGCCGCGCGCGACGACGGCGGCGTGGCTGGTCTTGCCGCCCCGGCTGGTCAGGACGGCCTGAGCGGCGATCATTCCGGGCAGGTCGTCGGGGGTCGTCTCACGGCGCACGAGGATCGTCTTCTCTCCGGCAGCGGCTCGGCGCTGTGCCTCGGCGGAGTCGAAGACGACGACCCCGACCGCTGCGCCCGGTGAGGCCGGTACGCCGTGCGCGAGAGGCACGTCGGCGGGGGTGGTGTCGAAGCGGGGGAACATCAGCCGGGTCAGCTCGGCTCCGTCCACGCGGGCCAGCGCCTCGTCGGCCGTGATCGTCTTCTCCTCGCGCAGGTCGTGGGCGATACGGAAGGCGGCCTCGGCGGTGCGCTTGCCGACCCGCGTCTGGAGGATCCACAGCCGGCCGCGTTCGACGGTGAACTCCACGTCGCACAGATCCCGGTAGCGGTTCTCCAGCGTGCGCAGGTGGTCTCCGAGCTCGACGTACGAGCGGGGATCGAGGGTCTTCAGCTCGCTCAGGGGCACGGCGTCGCGGACGCCCGAGACGACGTCCTCGCCCTGGGCGTCGGGCAGGTAGTCGCCGTACATGCCGCGGGCGCCGGTGGCGGGGTCCCGGGTGAAGGCGACGCCGGTACCGGAGTCGGGACCGAGGTTGCCGAACACCATCGCCTGGACGTTGACGGCGGTGCCGAGGTCGTCGGGGATGTGCTCGCGGCGGCGGTATACACGGGCGCGTTCGCCGTTCCAGGAATCGAAGACCGCACGGATGGCGCGCTGGAGCTGCTCGACGGGATCCTGGGGGAAGTCCTCGCCCGTCTCCCGGCGGACGATCGCCTTGAACTCCTCAGTGAGCAGCGCGAGTTCACCGGCGTCGAGGTCGTGGTCGTCGCGTGTCCCGCGCTGCGCCTTGTGCGCGGCGATGGCCTGCTCGAAGAGGTCACCGTCGACGCCCAGCACCGTGCGGCCGAACATCTGCACGAGCCTCCGATAGGAGTCCCAGGCGAACCGCTCCTGTCCGGACGCCTTGGCGAGGCCGGCGACGGACTCGTCGTTGAGGCCGATGTCGAGGATGGTCTCCATCATGCCGGGCATCGAGAAGCGGGCGCCGGAGCGTACGGACACCAGGAGCGGATCGTCGGGCGCACCGAGCGTGCGTCCCATGGCCCGTTCCAGGCCGGCCAGGGCACGGGCCTCCTCGATGCCGAGTTCGGGTGGTTCCTCCCCCGTGGCGAGGTAGACCTTGCAGGCTTCGGTGGTGACGGTGAAGCCCGGTGGCACGGGCAGTCCGAGCCGGGTCATCTCGGCCAGGCCGGCTCCCTTGCCGCCGAGCAGGCCGGCCATCTCCCGGGTGCCCTCGGCGAAGGCGTACACGTACGTTGTCGGTGTGCTCATCGCGCTCTCCGGTCTCTCACTCGTGGGGCACGACGGCCAGCGGGCAGCCGACGTGGTGGACGGCGGCATGGGTGACGGGACCGATGCGCGGAACCGTCGGCCGCTCGGACAGGCGGCGGCCGACGACGAGGAGGCTCGCCGCGGAGGCGGCCCGCACCAGCGCGGTGGAGGCCTTGCCCTCCACAACGGTCTCCAGGACCTCGGTCTCGGGGTACTTGTCCCGCCACACCTTCAGGACAGCGGACAGGAAGCCCTGCCACTCCTCGGCCCGCGCGGGATCGTTGACCAGAGCGATGTCTCCGGGGCCGAGGCTGATGGCGGAAGGCGGCTGCCAGGCGTACACGACCCGCAGCCGGGCCCGCCGCAACTGGGCTTCCTCGAACGCGAACTCGATCACTTCGTCGCAGGCGTCGGCGAGGTCGATGCCGAGCACTACATCGAGGTAGCCGGTCCGGGTGGACGGGCTGCCGTCGTCCGCCGGGAAGTGCTCGTCCTCGGCCTCCTCCCCTGTCCGTACGAGGATCACGGGACGGGTGGCCTTCGCGACCACCCCTTGGGCGACGGAGCCGACGAGAAGTCCGGTGAAGCCGCTCAGGCCGCGCGAGCCCAGGACCAGCAGTTCGGCCTGTTCAGCGGCCTTCAGCAAGGCCGCGGTCGCCGGGCCCTCGACCTGCTCGTCGGTGACGTGTACGCCGGGTACGGCGGTGCGGATGTGCTCCTCCGCCTGCCGCAGAACGCGGCGCGCCAGATGCCGCTGCGCGGCGTTCGCCGGCTCCCCTTCCGTCTGGCGGGGATGCCAGTTCCAGGCGTGCACCAGTCGTAGCGGTCGGTCACGACGCACGGCCTCGCGGGCGGCCCACTCGGCGGCGGCGAGGCTCTCGGTCGATCCGTCTACTGCGGCGATGACGGGCGACAGCATGGTGCGCACCTCCTGCGCTTGTTCTGCCTGGTACTGCCAGCGTCTTCCTGAGGGGACCCGGTCGGATATGGGCCGCAAGGGCTCTCGCAGGTCCATTCGGCCCCTGCGCCGGTCCTGGGGCGGTCGCCACGGTAGGAGGCGTGAGAGCGGGTCACCCGGGTGCCAGGGAGGCGATCGTCGTGAGCCAGGTCATCATTGCCTGCGGCAACGGGACAGGCCGTAGTCATACGGCCGTGGACTGGGCGGCGCACGAGGCGTCTCTGCACGACCTGCCGCTCGAGGTGCGGTACGGCTCACCGCCGAACGATCCGAGTAGCACGGCGATGCTCGTACTCGACCTGTCCGCGGCGGGGGACGACACCACCGGCCTGGCAACGGGCCCGGCCGCACTCGCCGTTACGGCCGCCTCCGTGTGCCCCGTGGTACTCGTACCGGACGCCATCGTCCCCGTCGCGGCTCCGGCACGCCGGGTCACGCAGGTCACCCTCGGGATCGACGCCCGTCACCCGGCGGAGCGGGCCGTCGACTTCGCCTTCGACGCCGCCCAGGCCCGGGGTGTACGGCTGCGCGCCGTACACGCCTGGGAACTTCCCTCCTGCGCCGCCGGGTTGCCCTTCGGCACTCCCGAGGAGGACCGTGCCATTTGGGAAGACCATGAAGTGCAGTTGCTGGCCGACGCGCTGCGGCCTTGGCGGGTGAAGTACCCGCGGGTTCCGGTGCTTGAGGACGTCGTACTGCTCGACCCCGCCGATGCGTTGCTCCACCATGCCGAGGGCGCCGCACTGCTGGTCGTGGGAGGCGGCTCCGGCGGGGACGCGGGCTTCGTGGGAGCCTTGCTGCGCGAAGCCCGGTGTCCGGTGGCCATCGTGCCGTGAAACGTGGGCGAGCCAGGGCGAGGAAGCGATGGCCTAAGCAGTCGTCAGTTCCTGTGCGACCCGCTGCGCCCACGCCTCGATCGCGGGGAAGTCACGGAAGTCACCGCCCTTGCCGTTGCGGAGGATCATCCGTGCGACTCTTCCGCTCGCACCCTCCTGCACGCAGCCGCCGAAGGTGACGTGCTCCCTGACGCCGAGCCGGTCCATGGCGCGCCTGACGCCGGACACGGGCGGGATGTTCCGCTCCGAGGGTGAAGCGTCCAGCGGCCCGCTGCTGAAGAACCACAGCGGGCGCTCGGCCAGGGCGCGGCGGTGGCGGCGGACGAAGCGGCGCGCGTCCTTGTGCCAGCGGCCGGCGTACAGTGCGCCCCCGACCACCACAGCGTCGTACATCTCGATGCTCGCCACCGATGGTGCGGGCCGTGCCTCGGCCGTCATCCCCTCCTTGCCCAGGACCTGGGCGACGGCCTCGGCGATCTGCGCGGTCGATCCGTTCGTCGTCCCGTAGGCGACCAGGACCCTGCCGGTCATGGCGGTCCGTCTCCCCTCAGAGTTTGCGCAGCCAGTCCTCGGCCACGCCGTGCAGGGCCTGTTCGGCGGGCTGGACGTGGCTGTCGTCCAGGCGGTAGGTGAGGTTGTCGACCACCGCGACCACGCCGTCGATCTGCTTGGTCATGGAGACGGCGATCTCCGTCTCGCTCTTGCGCTCCATCTGGCCGGCGAGCGTGACCACACCCTCCACCACGGAGACGTCGACGCTCTGCGGCGGCAGCCACAGCGCGCGGACAAGGACTTCCTCGACCACCTCGTCGCGGATCCGGGTGTCCGGCCGAAGGAAGACCTGGAGCAGGTCCCGACGGGTGACGATGCCGACGAGCCGGTCCTCCTCGTCCACGACCGGCAGCCGCTCCACCCGCCGCTGGGCCATGGTCCGCGCGGCCTCGACGATGGTGTCCTCGGCGCGCACGGTGACGGGCGGTTCGGTCATCAGCTGGCCGGCGGTGCGGGCCGCCGCCTTCGCGGCCCTCCGCCTTTCGCCCGGTGTCAACGCCACGTCCCGGAAGCGGCGCTTCGGCGCGTACGGGTCGGGTGTTTCGGCCTGGCGGGCCATCAGGTCGGTCTCGGAGATGACGCCGATGACCTTCTGGTCCTCGTCCACGACCGGCAGTCCGCTGATCCTGTGGTGAGCGAGCAGCCGGGCGACTTCCTTGAAGGGGGTGCCGTACGAGGCGCGAACGACGTCCGTGGCCATCACGGAGCCGACCTTGTCGTGCTTCATCTCTGGTTCCTCCTCGGTGGTGACTCAACGGAGTCGGCGTAGATAGGGGTCCTGCGGCCTGCGCGGCACCAGCCGCACCCGAGCGTCGAGCACGGAGACATCGGCCGTGGTCGCGAGCACGGGGTTGAAGTCGACCTCGGCGAGCTGCGGCAGGTCGGCCGCCATCCGGGACAGGCGCAGGAGCAGCTGCTCCAGGCCTTCGAGATCGACCGGTCCGTTGCCGCGGGCGCCGAACAGCAGCGGTGCGCAGCGCGGCGCGGTGATCAGGGCGTGCACATCGTGGTCGGTGAGCGGGGCGAGGCGGGCGGCGTGGTCGCCGAGGACCTCGGTCGCGGTGCCGCCGAGCCCGAACAGCACGAGCGGGCCGAAGACCTCGTCCTGGACGACGCCCGCGAACAGTTCGGTACCGCGCGCGGCAAGCGGCTGCACGACCACACCGGTGAGCAGTCCCGCGAACCGGGTCTCGAAGTCCCGGAAGGCGGCGCGGACTTGGGCATCGCCCTGGAGGTCGAGATGCACGGCATGCTGCTCGCTCTTGTGGACCAGTCCGGGCCAGTGGGCCTTCATCACCACCCGGTCGTCCGGGCCGCGCAGTCGCTGGGCCGCGAGGACGGCCTCGTCCTCGGTCTCCGCCCACGCCCAGAGCAGCTGGGGGATGCCGTAGCAGGTCAGCAGGTCGGCGCAGGTTCGCGGGTCGAGCCAGCCTCCGTCCGGATGCGCGGCCAGGAAGGTGTCAGCGATCTCCTGGGCATGGGCGGTGTCGATGCCGTCGAGTTCCGGGACCGTGCCTACGGGCCGGGCGAGCCAGGCCGCACGGCGTACGGCGTGAGCCAGCGCCCGTGCCGCCGCCTGGGGTTCGGCGTATGAGGGGATGGTGCCCGCGTCGGCGGCGGGCAGAAGCTTGACCGGCAGGTCCTGTTCGAGGCGTACGGCCACAACCGGCTTGGCCCGGTGCGCGGGGGCGTCGGTGAGTGCCCGGATGAGGTCGTCGCCCGTCGCGGCGGCGACCGCCGTGGGTACGAGGGCCACCAGGACGGCGTCGATGCCCGGGTGGTGCGTCAGCCGGTCCAGGCAGTCCGCGAGCTGTTCCTCCGTGACGGCCGCGGTGGCGTCGACGGGGTTGCCGACCGCCGCACCCCGCGGGAGCACGGCGAGCAGGTCGTCGACGACTTCTGCGGGCAGCGGCGGCAGGGCCAGTCCCGCCTCTGTGCAGGCGTCGGCGGCGAGGACGCCTGCACCGCCCGCGTTGGTGACGACCGCGACGCGGGTGCCCGCGGGGAGCGGCTGTGCGTGCATCAGGGCGGCGGTTTCGAGGAGTTCGCCGACCGACCGGGTGGCGGTGATGCCGGCCTGGGTGAACAGCGCCTGCCGGGTCATGGTGCGGGTGGCGGCGGCCGCGGTGTGGGAGGCGGCGGCCCGGCGGCCCGCCTCGGTACGGCCTGCGTCGACGGTCAGGACCGGCATACGACGGGTGACGCGGCGGGCCGTGCGGGAGAACGCGCGCGGGCTGCCGAAGGACTCCAGGTGCAGCAGCGCCAGTTCGGTGCGGCCGTCGCTCTCCCACCACTGGAGCATGTCGTTGCCGCTGACGTCGTATTTGTCGCCGAGGGAGGCGAAGGACGAGACGCCGATGCCGAGCCGGGACAGCCCGTCGAGCAGGGCGATGCCGACCCCGCCGGACTGCACGGCGACGCCCGCGGTGCCGGGGCGGGGGTGGTCGGCGGCGAAGGTGGCGTCCAGGCGCAGGTCGGGGTCGGTGTTGGAGATGCCGAGGCAGTTGGGTCCCACCAGGCGCATGCCGTAGGTGCGGCAGGTGGCCAGCAGCGCCTGCGCCTGCTCGACGTCGAGGCCGGAGGTGACAACGAGCAGCGCCCGGGCACCGGCCTTGCCGCACTCCTCCGCGGTGTCCGGGACCGCCGCCGCGGGGACGGCCACGACCACCAGGTCGGGGGTCTTCGGCAGCGCGCTCACGGACGGGTATGACGGCACGCCGAGGATGTGGTTGACACTCGGGTTCACGGCGAACAGGCGGCGGATGTAACCGCCCGCCTTCAGGTGGTGCAGGATCGCCCGGCCGACCGAGCCGGGTTTGCGTCCGGCACCGACAACAGCGACCACGTTCGGGCACAGCAGCGGCTCGAGGCTGGCCACGTCGGCGGCCCGGCCCCGGGCCTCCACGGCCGACAGATAGGCGTCGTCCGCGTCGAGCCGGATGGTGCAGCGGACCTCGGGGCCCTCGAAGCGGCGGGCGGTGCGCAGGCCGAGGTCGGCGAAGAGCCGGAGTATCTCGCCGTTCTCGCTGAGGGCGTCGGCGGTGAAGGTGGTGATGCCCTCGGCCCGGGCCGCGGATACCAGGTGCTCGACGAGCAGGGTGCCCACTCCGCGGTGGTGCAGGCCGTCACAGACAGCGATGGAGATCTCGGCCTCGTCCTTCTCCCCCGCCGTGTCGTACTCGGCGAGCCCGATCACCTGACCCTGCGTCTCGGCCAGCAGGGCCCGGTAGCCGGGGTGCGCCGGGGCGCAGGCCCGGTCGGCGGCCAGGGCGGCGGACCGCGGGCTCAATGAGAAGAACCGGAGACGGAGGTTCTCCGGGGACATCTCCTCGTAGAGCCCCTGCACCTGGTCGTGGTCGGCCTGGGTCACAGGACGGATGCACACAGTGGTGCCGTCCACGAGCAGGGCGTGAACCGGGGCGCGGTTGAGCACGGCGTCCGACATCAGGGATCTCCTCCAAGCCTCTCGATGGTTCGAGCATCAGACGGATCACGACGGGATCCCATGGGCTGTGTGGAGGTCCTTCGAGGGCCGGTAGGCCCTTCTTCCCCGGGGTGCGCGTCCATGGATCGCCGCTCTGGTAGTGAAGTGACCGGACGGACGCCGCCAAGGAACGGTCACCGCGGTCGTCGTCTGCGCACAAGTTCGGGCACTGGGGGCCACTACACGACTTGTCACGGCAGAACCGCGTGGTTTTGCGTTTGGATCACCTGTCTCAAGGTGAGCCTGGGGGGCGAGGACGAGATTGAACCACTTGATCGAAACAGCACCATCTGATCCCGTCTCCACGGTGGAACCTGGCGCCTGCCAGTGCGGCGCCCGGATCCCCGTGGGCGTTCCGGGCGCCGCCGAGGAGAGGTTCAGGGGGCTGCTCGAGGCGGCGCCGGATGCCATGGTCATCGTCGACGACACCGGCACCATCCGCCTCGTCAACGCCCAGACAGAGGCTCTCTTCGGCTACCGGCGCGAGGAACTCCTGGGCCACCCCG
Organism: Streptomyces sp. NPDC031426; assembly: GCF_055581585.1. Classification (NCBI taxonomy): domain Bacteria; kingdom Bacillati; phylum Actinomycetota; class Actinomycetes; order Kitasatosporales; family Streptomycetaceae; genus Streptomyces; species Streptomyces sp. NPDC031426. The sequence continues at coordinate 284,906 of NZ_JBVIJE010000008.1, read as the reverse complement.
TCGAACTCCTCGTCCCCCACCGCTTCCGCACCCACCACACCGCACACCGCAACGGCTACGCCCACAACCAGCAGGTGCGTCCCATGGGTGCCGGACTCGACCTCTACGGACTACGCAAAGACGGCACCGAGTTCCCCGTCGAAATCAGCCTCAGCCCCCTGGAAACCACCGACGGCCTCCTCGTCTCCGCCGCCGTACGCGACGTCAGCGAACGCAAAGCCGCCGAGGAGCGCATCAACGAGCTCGCCGCGCTGGTCGAGTCATCGCAGGACGCGATCCTCGCGAAGACCCTGGACGGCCACATCACGTACTGGAACGCCGCCGCGCAGCGGCTGTACGGGTTCACGGCGGACGAGGTCCTGGGACGGCACGTCTCCATGCTGGCACCCTCCGCGAGGAACCACGAGATCACCGCGCTCCTGGAGCGGCTGCGCCAGGGCGAGAAGGTCGAGCACTTCGAGACGTTGCGGCTCACCCGCTCCGGAGAGCTGCTCGACGTCGACGTCACCCTGTGGCCGACCCGGGCGGCGGACGGCACCGTCGTCGGGGCGTGCGCGATCGTCCGGGACATCAGCGACCGAAAGCGCGCCGAGGCGGAGCTGACGGAGCTGTACGAGCAGCAGCGGCACATCGCCCTGACCCTGCAGCGCAGCCTGATGGGCACGCCGCCCGCCATCCCGGGCCTCACCACCGCCAGCCGCTACCGGCCCGCGACCCAGGGGGCCGGTGTCGGCGGCGACTGGTTCGACCTGATCCCGCTGGGCGCCGGCCGAGTGGGTGTGCTGATCGGCGATGTGATGGGGCGGGGTCTCGAGGCCGCGGCCGTCATGGGTCAACTTCGGTCGGCGGCACACGCGTTGGCCAAGACAGGGCTTCAGCCGCGGCAACTGATGCAGGCGATGGACACCGTCGTCGCCGATCTCGATGTCCCCGACCAGCTGGTCACCTGCTGCTATCTGGTCATAGCCGCCGACACAGGGGAGGTGACCGTGTGTTCCGCCGGCCACCTGCCGGGTCTCGTAGCCGTCCCCGGTGCACGCACCCGGCCGCTTCCGGCACCCGTGAACGCCCCCCTCGGCGTCGGTGGGGTGATCTACGAGCAGTGCTGCGGCACCATCGAGCCCGGCGCCACCCTCGTGCTCTACACCGACGGTCTGATAGAAACCCCCGGAACCGACATCGAGGACAAGCTCACCCAGCTCGTCGCCACCCTGGACGAGCTCCCGACCACGGTGCCCGACCTGGAGACCGCCGCCGACCACGTCCTGTCGACGCTGCTGCCCGACGCGGACGGCCACGACGACGTCACGTTGCTGCTGACCCAGCTCCCTGCGGCTCCGCTGGCCACGGCCACCACCGACCTGCCCGCCGCGCCCGAATCCGTGCCGGCGGGCCGCGAGTTTCTCGCCAAAGCTCTGAGCACGTGGGACTGCGCGGGCACGACGGACGACGCGCTCCTGCTGCTCTCCGAGGTCCTCACCAACGCCGTGCAGCACGCCCAGGGCCCCATCGGGGTGCACGTGGTCCGCACGGACACCGATCTCACCGTGGAGATCAGCGACCGCAGCCCCCACCTGCCCCAGCCGCGCCTCGCGGCGGAGGACGAGGAGTCCGGGCGCGGCCTGCTGCTGGTTCGCGCCCTCGCCGACGACTGGGGGGTACGGCCGATGGACGAGGGGAAGACGACTTGGTTCAGCCTCAAGTTGTGAGAAGGCGGCGGGAGCCGGCCCCTGCGGGCTCCCCTTGGCGTCAGCCGTCGGAGACCAGTTCCGTCAGGTCCAGCAGCCGGTTGGTGTAGCCCCACTCGTTGTCGTACCAGCCGAAGACCTTGGCGAGGGTGCCGTTGGCCTGGGTGAGCGCGGCGTCGAAGATGCAAGAGGCCGGGTCGCCGATGACGTCGCGGGAGACGATGGGCGCCGTCGAGACACGCAGGATGCCGTTCAGCGGGCCCTCGGCCGCCGCCGCGAAGGCGGCGTTGATCTCGTCGGGCGTGGCCTCGCGGTTCAGCACCACCGTGAGGTCGGTCAGCGAACCGTCCTCCACGGGCACCCGGACGGCGATCCCGTCCAGCGCACCGGCCAGCTCCGGCAGTACGAGGCCGACGGCGCGGGCGGCACCGGTGCTCGTCGGGATGATGCTCAGTGCCGCCGAGCGGGCGCGGCGCAGGTCCTTGTGCGGGCCGTCGAGCAGGGACTGGTCGTTGGTGTAGCCGTGGACGGTGGTCAGCAGGCCGCGGTCGATGCCGAAGTTCTCGTCGAGCACCTTGACCATCGGCGCGAGGCAGTTGGTGGTGCACGAGGCGGCCGAGATGATCCGGTCACGGTGTCGGTCGTAGGTGTCGTCGTTGACGCCCATCACGAGGGTGGCGTCCACGCCCTTGCCGGGGGCCGACAGAAGCACTGTGTGGGCGCCTGCCTTCAGGTGCAGGGCCGCGGCGTCGCGGTCGCGGAAGCGGCCGGTGGACTCGATGACGATGTCGGCTCCGCAGTCGGACCAGTGCAGGGCGGCGGGGTCGCGCTCGGCGGTGACGGCGATACGCCGACCGTCGACGGTGAGGGTGCTGTCGTCGTGAATGACCTCGCGTCCGATGTGCCCGAACGTCGAGTCGTACTCCAGGAGGTGGGCGAGGGTGGCGGGTGGCGCGATGTCGTTGATGGCGACGACGTGGACGTCCTGGGTTCCCGCCTCCGCGCGGTCGAGGGCCGCGCGGAGATAGGTGCGGCCGATGCGGCCGAAGCCGTTGATGCCGACGCGTACGGTCATGGTGAGGAGCTCCTTTACAGTCGGGGGCCTACCGTGGGCGGAAGTGGCTCAGTGAGTCGTCGGTGGTGGAGGCGGCATGGCCGGTAAGAAGGAGGCGAACCTGCCGCGCGAGGGGTATGAAAAGGAACTGCCGTGTCTGCAGACCGAGTTGGTGAAGCTGCAGGAGGGGGTGCGGGCGGAGGGCGTCCGGCTGGTCGTGATCTTCGAGCGGCGGGCAAGGGCGGCACCATCAAGCGGGTCGCCGAGCACCTGAACCCGCGGGTGGCACGGATCGCGGCGCTGCGAAGCCGACCGAGCGTCAGCGCACGCAGTGGTACTTCCAGCGGTATGTGGAGCATCTGCCGGCGGCCGGGGAGATCGCGCTGTTCGACCGGTCCTGGTACAAGCTGGGCCGGGGGCGAGCACGTGATGGGCTTCTGCCTGCTGCGCAAGTACTGGTTCTCGGTGAGCGACACCGAGCAGCAGGAGCGGTTCCGGCGTCGTCTGGAGGATCCGCTGCGCCGTTGGAAGCTGTCGCCGATGGACCTGGAGTCGATCACCCGCTGGGAGGCCTACTCGCGGGCCAAGGACGAGATGCTGGCCAACACGGACATCAGCGAGGCGCCCTGGTATGTCGTGAACAGCGACGACAAGCGCCGGGCGCGGCTGAACATGATGGCCCATCGGCTGAGCTCGGTCGCGTATCACGAGGTGTCGCCGCCGGTGCTGGAGCTTCCGCATCGGCCGCCGTCGACCGGCTACAAGCGCCCGCCGCGTGATCTGCAGACCTATGTGCCCGATCACGCGGCGCGCCTCTGAACAGCCGGTCACCTCGCTCACGCCCGCTGGGGGACGACGGCGACGGGGCAGACGGCGTGGTGCAGCACCGCGTGGGCGACACGGCCCAGTTGGAGGCCATGGTGGCCCTCGCGGCGCCGGGCCCCGACCACGAGCAGGTCGGCGTCGGCCGAGGCACCGAGCAGCACCTGGCGGGGGTGCCCCTCGACGGTACGCCGATGCACCTCCACATCAGCCGGGACGTCCCGCAGCGCCACTTCCAGCATCTCCGCGGCCCGCTCCTCGTGCAGTCGGGCCGGTTCACCCGCCAGCAGGGGGTGGTCGGTCGTCTCGTGCGCGGGGCAGCGCCAGGCCCGCACGGCCTCCAGCGGCACACCTCGGCGCCGTGCCTCCTCGGCGGCGAAGCGCATCGCAGCCGCGTCCGCCGGCTCCTCGCCCACGCCCACGACGATGCGGCCGTGCCTGCCGGGTACGGCCCGGTTGTCGTGGCCGCCGCGCAGCACGATCACGGGACAGTGCGCGTGGCCGGCCACCGTCACGCTGACGGAGCCGAGGAGCGCCTCGGCCAGGCTGCTCCGGCCCCGAGAGCCCAGAGCCATGGCAGCGGCGGTGCGGCTTTCGCGTACCAGCGCGTACTCGGGTTCCTCGGGCAGCACGTCGATGGTGACCTTCACGTCGGGTCGGCGGGTGCGGACCCGGCGTGCGGCGGTCTCGACGATGTCCTCGGCCATCACTTGGTCCGAGGGCTTGCCGAGATCGTCCGCGAGTGAGGTGCCTTCGTACCGTTCCCAGAGCGAGGCGTACACCAGCCGCAGCGGCAGCCCGCGCAGGGCGGCTTCGTCGGCCGCCCATTCGACGGCGCGCAGGCTCGGCTCGGAACCGTCGACGCCGACGACCAGGGGCAGTTCCATCGTGCTCACCTTCCCGCGTCCAGGTCGAAGACGATCCGGGCCTTGATGTCACCGCGCAGCACGGCGTCGATGGACTCGTTGACGGAGGCCAGCGGGCGGGTCTCGTAGATGACCTCGGTCCGGTCGGCGGCGTGGAGCTGGAAGACCTCGGCGAGATCCTGCCGCGTGCCCACGATCGAACCGATCACCGAAGTGCCGTTCAGAACGGTGTCGAAGATCGGGACCTGGAGCGTGCCGTGCGCGGGCAGGGCCACCATGACGAGCTTGCCGCCGCGCCGCAGACCGGAGTTGACCGCCTCGAACGCGGCCGGGTTCACCGCGAGGGCGATCGCGGCGTGGGCGCCGCCGTGCTTCTTCAGCTCCTTGCCGACGTCCTGCTTGCGGGCGTCGATGACGAGGTCGGCGCCGAGCTCGCGGGCGAGTTCGAGCTTGTCGTCGGTGACGTCGATGGCCGCGACGGTGGCTCCGGCGATCTTGGCGTACTGCAGGGCGAGGTGGCCGAGGCCGCCGACGCCGGAGATCGCGACGAGCTGGGTGGGGCGGACGTCGGCGACCTTGAGGGCCTTGTACGTGGTGACGCCGGCGCAGGTCAGCGGGGCCGCTTCGAACGGGGTGACGCCGTCGGGCACGGGCTGGGCGAAGTCGGCCCAGGCCAGCATCTTCTCGGCGTAGCCGCCGTCGCAGCCGTACCCGGTGTTGACCTGCTGCTCGCACAGTGTCTCCCATCCGGACAGGCAGTGCTCGCACCGCCCGCACGCCCTGCCGAGCCACGGCACCGCGACGCGCTGCCCGACGGACAGGTGGGTGACGCCCTCGCCGAGCTTCTCGACGATGCCGACACCTTCGTGGCCGGGGACGAAGGGTGGGGTGGGCTTGACGGGCCAGTCGCCGTGGGCGGCGTGGATGTCGGTGTGGCACAGCCCTGACGCCTCGACGCGGATGCGGACCTGGCCGGGTCCGGGTTCGGGGTCGGGGCGTTCCTCGATGACCAGGGGCTCGCCGAAGGCTCGTACGACGGCTGCCTTCATGATCTGCTCTCCTCGGGAGTGGGACGCATCAGTCGTGGGCGACGACGGCGACGGGGGCGGTGGAGTGGTGCAGGACGGCGTGGGTGACGGTGCCGATGTGGGCGCCGGCGGAGGAGCGGCGGACGCGGCGGCCGACGACGACCAGGGAGGCCTCGTGGGAGGCGTCGATCAGGAGGAGCGAGGGGCTGCCGTACTGCGACTGCTCGACGACCTCGACGTCGGGGTACTTGTGCCGCCAGGGACGCAGCACCTCGCTCAGGAGGGTGGCGTTGCCCTTCGCCATCTCCCGCTCGACCGCGGGCTCCAGGGCCATGCCATAGGCGTAGTAGGGCGGCGGGTTCCAGACGTGCACGACCCGCAGCGGCACCGAACGTCGCGCCGCGGCCTCGAAGGCGAACCCGATCAGCGCCTCGTCGGGGCCGGCGACGTCGAGCCCGAGGACGACGGGACGGAACGCTGTGGCCGCGGACGGGATGCCCGCGGGGTCCATCTCGTGCTCGTCCGCGGCCTGCTCGCCGGCGTGGACCAGGACGACGGGCCGCTCGGTGTGCGCCACGACCGCGAGGCCGACCGAGCCGACCAGGAAGCCGCCGATGCCGCCCAGGCGGCGTGAGCCGAGGACGAGCAGTTCGGCGTCCTGCGCCGCCCGGGCCAGGGCCTCGGAGGGGAGTCCGGTGAGCTGCTCCGTGGTCACCTCGACGCCGGGGTGGCGCAGCCGCAGTCCCTCGGCGGCCTCGCGGGGAATCCTCCCCCAGCCTTCGGCCGGGGGTACCCCCATCTCGCTTCGCTCGGTCCAGTGCTGGAGAGTCTCGGCGCCGCGATGCGTGGATTCGGCCAGGTGCTCGGGGATCGGCTCCCAGGCGTGGACGAGCTTCACCGGCAGTCCGCGCAGCTCCGCCTCGCGGGCCGCCCATTCCGCGGCGGCGCGGCTCTCGGGCGAGCCGTCGAGACCCACCATGATGGTGCGGGGCATGTTCTCCACCTCCTGAACCGGGACCCGAAGGGGCCCGGTTCCAGCGTCGTGTTGGGGGGTTGCTCGGGACAGGGGCCGCTGGTCCTTCAGCGGGGACCGTGGGCCCCGGGAACGGGTCGGCGGAACAAGCCCGGGGCGAGGTCCGTCCCGCCGCGTGCGGGTCAGCGCAGCCAGGTGTGGTCGCGGACGATCGGCAGCCGAGCCCACAGCCGGCCCAGGCCCCAGGTGGCGCCCGCGCCCGCTGCCGCCGCGGCGATCAGCGCGACAGCGTAGATCACGTGGTAGTCGGCGAACGGATTCGTCGACATGCTCGGCGAGCCGTCCGACAGGTGCCTGGCCGGCGGCCACTCGGCCATCCACATCAGCGCCATCATCGCCGTGCCCGCCACCGCGGCCGGCCACAGCGCCACACCGGCCATCACAGCCAGGCCGATGCCGAGCAGGCCCAGCATGAACAGCCAGTCCGCCCATGTGTGGCCGGCCCAGGAGTGGAACGTCGACTCCATCGGCCCGGCGGCGACGGAGTTGAGGAAGCCCTTCGTCGGCGATCCGCCGTCGATCCAGCCCTTGCCGGAGGCGGTCGCGTAACCCAGGCCGAAGGTCTTGTCCAGGAACGCCCAGAGGAAGACGAACCCGGTCAGGATGCGCAGGGACGCGAGTGCGTAAGCCTGCGCGGTGTGCGTGCCGAGACGTGCCGACACAGCGGACTCGGAGCCGGTCCGGTGCCGGCGGAAGGCGGCCGACAGGTGGAAGCCCGGGCTCCGGTGAGGGTGCTCGTGCACGGCCATGATGGTGATCCCTTCGGGGGATGTATGAATCGTCTTCTCTTTGACGTGTCTCACTCTCGTCCGATGCCTGACGCCACGCCGGATGCCGAAGGTCTCCATCCGTTGGGCTGAACGTCCCTGCGCGCGAGGCCCGTTGGGCTGGAGGTGGCGGACCGGGCAGGTTGGACACCGGGCGAGTGTCACGGTTGATCGCGGGGCCATGGATGCTGGGCCCAGACAGAGAGGGGCGGCATATGGCTGAGGAAGCGGGCAGACGGTCTTCGTGGTGGCGTCGGCTGGTACCCGGCCTCGACGCCGTGCTCGGTTACCGGCGCTCGTGGCTGAGAGGCGACCTGCTGGCCGGCGTGACGGTGGCGGCGTACCTCGTGCCGCAGGTGATGGCGTACGCGGGGGTGGCCGGGCTGCCACCGGTCGCCGGGCTGTGGGCGATCCTGCCTGCCCTCGCGTTGTATGCGTTGTTCGGGTCCTCCCGGCTGTTGTCGGTGGGGCCCGAGTCGACGACCGCTTTGATGACGGCCACCGTGGTGGGCCCGCTCGCCGACGGGGACGTGGGGCGCTACGCATCGCTGGCCGCGGCCCTCGCGGTTACGGTCGGCCTGCTGTGCCTGGTCGCGCGGGTGGTGCGGCTGGGCTTCCTTGCGGACCTGCTCTCCCGCCCGGTGTTGCTCGGGTATCTGGCCGGGGTGGCCTTGATCATGATGGTGGACCAACTACCGAGGCTCACCGGCGTGCGGACAACCGAGTCACAGCTCTTCTCCCAACTGTGGTCCTTCGTCCGTCACCTGCCGGACGTCGATGCGGCCACGGTCGTCTTCTCCGCCGTCGCGCTGGTGTTCCTGTTCGCGGTGAAGCGGTACGTACCGGCGCTGCCGGGACCGCTGCTCGCGGTGATCCTCGGCACGGTGGCCGTCACCGTCTTCGACCTCGACCACCGGCACGGCGTCAAGGTGATCGGCGAGGTGCCGTCGGGGCTGCCCTCGCTCGCGCTGCCGGACCTGGGCGAGCTGCCGCACCTCGTACTGCCCGCACTGGGCGTCCTGATCGTCGCGTACACCGACTTCATCCTCACCGCGCGCGCCTTCACCGGACGCACCGACGACGAGCCCGGCCTCGACGCCAACCAGGAGTTCCTGGCGCTGGGCGCGGCCAACCTCGGTGCGGGCGCCCTGCACGGCTTTCCGGTCAGCAGCAGCGCCAGCCGTACCGCGCTCGCCGCCTCGACGGGCGCCCGCAGCCAGGGCTATTCGCTGGTGGCCGGAGCGGTGGTCCTCGCCGTCCTGCTGTTCTTGAGCCCCCTGCTGAGCCGGACGCCTGCGGCGGTGCTGGGGGCGCTCGTCGTGTACGCGGCCGTCCGCATGATCGACCTGGCCGGGTTCCGCCGACTGGCGTCGTTCCGCCGCCGCGAACTCCTCCTCGCCCTCGGCTGCCTGGCCGGCGTACTCGTTCTTGACATCCTGTACGGGGTGATCGTGGCGGTCGGCCTGTCGGTGGCCGAACTGCTGACGCGGGTGGCGCGACCGCACGACGCGGTCGAAGGGCTGGTGCCCGGACTGGCGGGCATGCACGACATCGATGACTATCCGCAGGCCCGCACGATCCCGGGCCTGCTGGTCTACCGCTACGACTCCCCGCTGTTCTTCGCCAACGCGGAGAACTTCCGGCGCCGGGCCCTGGCCGCCGTCGACCAACAGACCGTTCCCGTCCGCTGGTTCGTGCTGAACACGGAGGCGAACGTCGAGGTCGACATCACGGCGCTCGACGCGGTCGACGAGCTGCGCCGCGAACTCGGCCACCGCGGCATCGTGTTCGCCCTGGCCCGAGTCAAGCAGGACCTGCTGGACGACCTGAAGGCGTACGGCCTGGCGGACTCCGTGGGCACGGACCTCATCTTCCCCACGCTGCCCACCGCGGTGGCCGCCTACCGCGAGTGGAATGGCGAGCGATAGGAACCGGTCCTGGACACGCGACACGGAGCGGGACCGGCCACCCCTCTGTCACCCGACCGTGAGGTCCGGCCGGATCAGCGTGCCCGACCTGCCGTGGACGATCTCGTAGGCCGCGTCCAGGGCCCCGATCGCGGCCAGACCGCCGGTGTGCTCGACGAACCGGGCAGCCGCCTCGGCCTTGGGGCCCATCGAGCCGGCCGGGAAACCACCGTGCCGCAGCTCCCGCGGGGTGGCGTCGGGCAACGGGTGCTGGTCGGGCGTCCCGTAGGCCTCGTAGACGTAGGGGACATCGGTGAGGATGAGCAGGAAGTCCGCCTTGAGATCCTCGGCAAGCAGGGCTGCGGTGAGGTCCTTGTCGATGACGGCCTCCACGCCGGTCAGTGCGCCGGTGTCGCGGTCGGCGGTGACGGGTACCCCGCCTCCGCCGGCGCAGATCACAAGGGTCCCGCTGTTCAGGAGTTCGTGGATGGTGTCGGTCTCCAGGATGTGTTCGGGCGCGGGTGACGCGACGACGCGCCGCCAGCCGGTGCTGTCCCGGGCGATGTGCCAGCCCCGCTTGCGGGCCAGTGCCTTGGCCAGCGGCGCGGAGTACACCTGGCCGACGAACTTCGTGGGCCGTTCGAAGGCGGGATCGTCGGTCCGCACGAGGGTGTGGGTGACGAGGGCGGCGATCCGGTGCCCGGGCAGAGCGTGGTGCATGGCACGGGTGAGCAGGGAACCGATCATGCCCTCGGTCTGGGCACCGAGCAGGTCCAACGGGTAGGGGGCGCTGAGCGCGGGGTCGGCCTCGCTCTCCATGGCGAGGAGGCCGATCTGCGGGCCGTTGCCGTGGGTGATGACCAGCTCGTGCTCGTGGGCGAGGGCGGCCAGCGCGGTGGCGACCCGGTCGATGTTGGCCTGCTGGACGGCGGCGTCGGGGCGTTCGCCGCGGTGCAGCAGGGCGTTGCCGCCGAGGGCGACGACGATGCGCATGGTTCAGTCCTCCAGGGTGGCGACGAGCACGGCCTTGATGGTGTGCAGCCGGTTCTCCGCCTGGTCGAAGACGATCGAGGCGGGCGAGGAGAAGACCTCGTCGGTGACTTCGAGGCCGTTGAGGCCGTACGCCTCGGAGAGCTCCTGGCCGAGCCGGGTGCGGTGGTCGTGGAGGGACGGCAGACAGTGCATGAACTTCACGTCCGGGTTGCCGGTGAGGGCGAGTGTCTTGTCGTTGACCTGGTACGGGAGCAGCAGCTCGATCCGCTCGCGCCAGGTGTCGGCCGGTTCGCCCATGGAGACCCAGACGTCCGTGTGCAGGAAGTCGGCGCCGTGTACGGCCGTCTCGACGTCCTCGGTGAGGGTGATGCGCGCCCCGCTTCGGCCGGCCACTTCACGGCATGTGGCGACCAGCGCGGCTTCCGGCCACAGCGCCTGGGGCGCGGCGATGCGCACGTCCATGCCGAGCAGCGCACCCATCGACAGCAGCGAGTTGCCCATGTTGTTGCGGGCGTCGCCCAGGTAGCAGTAGCTGACGTCCGTGAGCGGCTTGGTGCTGTGCTCGCGCATGGTGAGCATGTCGCACAGGCTCTGGGTGGGGTGTGCGGTGTCGGTCAGGCCGTTGTAGACGGGGACGCCGGCGTGGGTGGCGAGTTCGGTGACGATCGACTGGGCGGAGCCCCGGTATTCGATGCCGTCGAACATGCGGCCGAGGACGCGGGCGGTGTCGGCGATGGACTCCTTGTGTCCGACGTGGGTGTCGCCGGGACCGAGGTAGGTGGTGCGGGCGCCCTGGTCGGCGGCGGCCACCTCGAAGGCGCAGCGGGTGCGGGTGGAGGTCTTCTCGAAGATCAGGGCGATGTGCCTGCCGGTCAGCTGTGGCTGTTCGGTACCGGCGCGCTTGGCCGCCTTGAGGTCATGGGCGAGATCGAGGAGACGATGGATCTCGCGGGCGGTGAAGTCGAGTTCGCTCAGGTAGGAGCGGCCTCGCAGGTCGACGGTCATGGTGGGTGTCCTTACGGGGTCAGGCAATCGGGTCGCGTTCGACGGGGCAGCTCATGCAGCGCGGGCCGCCCCGGCCGCGGCCGAGTTCGGCACCGGCGATCGTGACAATCTCGATGCCCTGCTTGCGCAGGTATGTGTTGGTGGTGACGTTGCGCTCGTAGCCGACGACCACACCGGGTGCGACGGCGAGGAAGTTGCTGCCGTCGTCCCACTGCTCGCGCTCGGCGTTGCGGATGTCCTGGGGAGCCGAGAGCATCCGCACCTTGTCCAGGTCGAGGGCCTCGGCGAGCGCGGTCGCGAGATCGGAGTTCACGGTGACGTCGAACCCGGTCTCACGCTCGGAGCTGGGCCGCAGCGTCCAGGAGCGCAGGGAGTCGGCGAGGCCGGGGTAGATGACGAAGGCGTCGCGGTCGACCATGGTCAGCACGGTGTCCAGGTGCATGTACGCGCGGGCCGCGGGCAGTTGGACGGCGATCAGCCTGCTCGCTGTGCCGGTCGCGAAGAGCCGGGCGGCCAGGTTCTCCACGGCCTGGGCCGTGGTGCGCTCGCCCATGCCGACCATGACGGTGCCGTTGCCCAGCACATGGACGTCCCCGCCTTCGAGGGTGCCGACGGGGCCGTCGAGCAGCGGTGCGGGCGCGACGCCGGCGAACATCGGGTGGAACCGGTAGATCGCCTGCGCGTGCAGGCTCTCGCGTCGCCGGGCGGGCTTGGCCATCGGGTTGACCGACACCTGGTCGTACACCCAGCAGGAGTTGTCGCGTGGGAAGAGGTGGTTGGGCAGTGGGGTGAGGGCGAAGTCGTCGGGGCCGAGCGTGTTCCACACCAGGCTGTGCGGGGTGGCGAGCGGCAAGTCGCTCTTGAGGAGGCCGCCGATCAGATAGCCGGCGAGCGTCTCCCCGTCGAGTTCGCCGGACAGTTCGCGCACCGGGTCGATGAGGGCCGGGCCCACGGTGCCGGGAGTGACGACCCGGTCCAGGAGCCAGTCGCGGGCCTCTGCGACGTCGAGGGTCTGCGCCAGCAGGTCGGCGAAGTAGTGGACGCGGGCGCCGTGGTCGCGCAGGACCTGGGCGAAGGCGTCGTGCTCCTCGCGGGCGCGCTTGGCCCACAGGATGTCGTCGAAGAGCAGGGCGTCGACGTTGCGCGGGGTGAGGCGGGAGAGTTCGAGGCCGGGGCGGTGCAGGATGACCTGGCGCAGTGGGCCCACTTCGGAGTCGACGTGGAAGGTGTTCATCGCGGGGGTTCCTCTGTGCTTGGGGTGATCAGTCGTGGTGGCGGAAGTCGTTGCGCTTCCGGGCTCCGCTGATACGGCTGGTACGGAGCGCTCGGGAGAGCCGCTGGGCCGGCGGGGGCGTCTCGGGTGCGCGTTCCGACCGGTCCACGGTCGCCGCGGTCCTCGGCGCCGTGGCCTCGCCGAAGGTGTCCTGTCCCCGCTTCAGCCAGACGTAGACGGGGACGCCGAGCAGCAGGACGAACAGGCCGTAGTAGACGGTCTGGTAGCCGCTTCCCTGGATCGACCAGTACGAGAAGACGAGGGCGAGCGCGGCGACGGTGATGTCACGGGCGAGTCTGCGGGGGCTGAGGCTGTCCCGGCCGCGGACCAGGAGCCAGTACAGCTGCGCGGCGGCGGAGAAGAGGTACGGGATCACGGCGGTCAGCACGCTCAGCAGCACGATCTTGGTGAAGACGTCGTCGAAGCGCGTGTAGCTGAACACGGTGATCAGCGAGGCCAGCACCGTCGAGGCGACGATGCCGAAGACCAGGACGCCATTCTCGCCGCGCAGCCGGGCGAAGGCCTGCGGGAACAGCCCGTCGCGAGCGGCCGCGTACGGCATCTCCGCGCACAGCATGGTCCACCCGTTGAGGGCGCCGATGCCCGAGATGATCGCGGCGACGGCCACGATGTCTCCGGCCCAGCTGCCGCCGAAGATGCTGTTCGCCGCGTCGGTGAAGGGAGCGGTGGATCCGCCGAGCTTGCCGTGCGCGACGGTGCCGAAGACGGCGAGGGTGCCCAGGATGTAGATGACGGCGCAGATGAGAGTCCCGTAGACGGTGGCGCGGGGAACGTTGCGCTCCGGCTCGCGGACCCGGCCGGCGACGACGGAGGCCGCTTCCAGGCCCAGGTAGCTGAACAGGGCGATGGCACCGGCGGCCGAGATCGCGCCCAGCGCCGACTGGCCGCTGGCGTTGAACGGGCCGAAGTTGTGGGAGTCGATGAACAGCAGCCCGACGGTGGCCATGAAGATCAGCGGAACGAACTTCAGCACGGTCGTGATCACCTGGAACGCGCCCATGTTCCGGATGCCGGTGAGGTTGATCGCGGCGGGAATCCACAGCCCGACCAGCGCGAGAAGCACCGAAATCCACTTGTGATGGGCCGTGTTGACGAACACCTCCGCATAGCCGACCCAGGCGACGACGATCGCCGCATTCCCGGCCCACGCAGTGATCCAGTACGACCAGGCGTTGAGGAACCCGGCGAACTCCCCGAAGGCCTCGCGAGCGTAGACGTACGGCCCACCGCTCGCCGGAACACGCTTGGACAGCGCCCCGAAGGTCAGGGCCAGCGCGAGCGCGCCGAGGGTGACGGCGATGAAAGCGACCAGGGAGATGGGCCCGTACGGGGCGAGGGCGGAGGGCAGCGCGAAGACTCCGGTACCGATGATGCTGCCGATGACGAGCGCGGAGGCGGCGGGAAGGCCGAGCGCCGCCGTGGGCGCTGTCCCCTTTCCGCCTCCTGTGGTTCTGGGCATGGCTGAGGCTCCTTACAGACCAGGGTGGGTGAGTCGATCCGCGACTGATCTTTCTGCCCCTCAGCCGCGCACGGTCAGCGGCCACACGGCCCATGCGCGACCCCGATGGTCCCGCCGCCCCAGGCCTGGACAGCCCAACTCGTCCGCTTCCCGGTGCTCCTGGTCACAGGACATGGGCCGTTCGGTCCACGGCATGGCCAGCCCAGCCCCATCGTCAGCACCATGCCGAGCTCGACAATCGAGGGCAGGAGCTGCGGCCGGGCTCGCGACGCGATGCCAACCGACCGGCGGTGCCATGTCCTTACGGCTCGTTCGAGATGGGGCCCGCACACCCCATGAGCCGCGGGGGCTTCCGCGCGAGTCTCGTGTTGGGGAGGCACGGTCCTCGCGCCGCGGCCGCCGCCCTCACCGACACGGGGGCGGCGGCCGTCTTCACTGCCATCCGCTCTGGGGCCGGATGGCCCTGCTCCGGCCCCGATGGCCCCTCCCCCGACTGGAGTCGGCGCCAGACGCTGGAGGCACCAGTTCGTACACCCTGACCGGGAGGCCGCCCATGAACACCCCGAGCATGCTGCGCGCGCTGCCCACCCAGCACCGGCAACGGCTCATGCGTCTCGCCCGGGAGGTGACCATCCCGCAGGGGACGCACATCTTCAACGAAGGTGGACGTGCGGACCGGTTCTGGATCATCCGCACCGGCTCCATCGATCTCGACACCCACGTACCCGGCCGGCGCCGGGCCGTCATCGAGACCCTCGGCCACAACGAACTCGTCGGAGTGTCCTGGCTGTTCGCGCCGCACGTGTGGCACATGGGCGCCACAGCGGCGACACCGGTACGGGCCTACGAGTTCGACGCCACGGCCGTCCGCTCCCTCTGCCAGGACGACCCGGCACTCGGCCATGCCGTCACCCAGTGGGTAGGCGACGTGCTGGCCCACCGTCTCCGCACCACCAGGACCCGGCTGCTGGACCTCTACGCCCCCTACGGCGCCGGAAGCACCGTGTGAACGGGCCGTCCCGACGAAGGAGTCACCATGCCCAGCACCCCGCGCATCGTCAGCGACGTCATGTCCCACACGGTCGCCGCAGTCGGCCGACGGGCCGCCTTCAAGGAGATCGTGCAGCTCATGCAGGACTGGAAGGTCAGCGCCCTGCCCGTCCTGGAGGGAGGAGGCCGCGTGGTCGGCGTCGTCTCCGAGGCCGACCTGCTGCTCAAGGAAGAGCTCCGCGACAGCGACCCCGACCGGGCCACACAGCTGCGCCGTCTCGACGATCTGGCCAAGGCCGGCGGCCTCATCGCCGAGGACCTGATGACCTCCCCCGCCCTCACCGTCCGCGCGGACGCGACCCTGGCCCAGGCCGCACGGACCATGGCGCACGCCAAGGTCAAGCGCCTGCCCGTCGTCGACGACGTGGGCATGCTGCAAGGCATCGTCAGCCGCGCGGACCTGCTGAAGGTCTTCCTGCGGACGGATGAGGAGATCGCCCAGGAGGTCCGGCGAGAGGTCGTGGCGTATCTCTTTGCTGCGCCGGTGTCAGCCGTGCGGGTGGAGGTGCGGAACGGCGTCGTGAAGCTCATCGGCCACGCCCGGGACACATCCCTGGTCCCGGTGGCCGCGCGCCTGGTCCGGGCCGTCGAGGGCGTCGTCGACGTGGAGTTCGAGCTGACGCGCCCCGAAGGCCCTACGGAGTCGACCGCCGCTCCCGCGAAGGGCGGCGAAACCCTGTCTCCGGCCTGACCGGCAACTCCTTGCAGAGCAACTGCGGGATCCTGACCGGGCCGTAATAGCCCTCCACCACCGGCGCCCATCAGGTCAGTCTCACTGGCCAGGCGCGCAGTGGCACCCGGCGGTGGAGGAGGCGACAAGCCGGGCGCTCAGTACGTTGCCCGCGATTCGTCCTCGTCCGCGCCGGTTCCGGGGTTTCAGATCCCTTCCTGCCGCTGTCGGTCCTGGACCTGGGTGGCGATGACGGCGGCCTGGATGCGGCGCTCGACGCCGAGCTTGGCCAGCAGACGGGAAATGTGGTTCTTGACCGTCTTCTCGGCCAGGTACAGCCGCTGTCCGATCTGACGGTTGGTCAGGCCCTCACCGATCAGAGCCAGGATCTCCCGCTCCCGCTCGGTCAGGCCTTGCAGTCCGTCGGGCTGCTGCTCCTCCTGCTGGCCACCGCGCAGCCGGGCCATCAGCCTGGTGGTGGCACTGGCATCGAGCAGGGACTGGCCGCCGGCCACGGTGCGCACGGCGGACACCAGGTCCGAGCCCTGGATCTGCTTCAGAACGTAACCGGACGCGCCCGCCATGATCGAGTCGAGCAGCGCCTCCTCGTCGTCGAAGGAGGTCAGCATGAGGCAGGCCAGCTCGGGCATGCGTGACCGCAGCTCCCGGCACACGGTCACGCCGTCGCCGTCGGGCAGCCGGACGTCCAGCACCGCCACCTGCGGGCGCAACGCGGGGACGCGCACCAGCGCCTGTTCCACCGTGCCGGCCTCGCCGATCACCTCTATGTCCGGCTCGTCGTTCAGCAGGTCGCGCACTCCGCGCCGTACCACCTCGTGGTCGTCCAGCAGGAAGACCCGGATCGGGTTGCCGGCGTCGGGCTGCTCGCTGTCCGCCATCAAACTGCTCCCTGGTTCCGCGTTCCGTACCGATTCCGCTCGTGGACGGATCGGCCCTCCGTACCGAGACCCTTTCCCGTACGGTACCGAGATCCTTTCCCGTATCCGGGCCGAAGGGCCAGGGCCGGTCGGCCCTGTTGTCCACCCATAGGGTCCCGCCGCGGTGAGATACCGCTGCCGCCAGGGTACGAATGCCCCGCCACCGTATTGAATCAGCCCGTCGCCCCCTCACCAGTCAGGAGTCATGACCCTGACACTCCGATACGCCGAACGGGGCGCCGCACCGCCCAAACCCGAATCACGCCACCCCACCCTGTGAAGGTCCAATGGCCCCGCTGCTGGGGCCCGACAGCCCTGGGCCAGGACCGGTGCTCGCAGAAGTCTGGAGCCGCTGCGAAACGATCAGAAGGAGCGGAGCACATGACTGCCAAGGACACCAGCACCCAGGTCACCAGCACCGCCACCGTGGAGGTGCGCGTGGAAGGCGATGTGGACGCGGAAGCCGTCGCATACCTCCGGGAGAAGGTCGACGCGGTCCTCGGCCGGCCCGGGGTTCCGGCCGTGAGCGGTGCGGTGAGGATCGCCAGGGCGGTGGCGCACCACGCCGAGCGGCCCTGGTCCGCCGGGGCCGAACTCGTGGTGGGGAACACCCTCGTGGTCGTGCATGCCCAGGAGGCCACGGCACATGAACTGGCGGACCGGCTGCAGGACCGGCTGCGCAGCCAGGTGAACCGTGTCCTGCACCGCAAGGAGGAGGCCCGCAGGTCGGCCACTCCACCGCCGTGGCGCGGCGGCCGTGCCGACAGCGGCAGGGAGTAGTGCCCTCACGATCCTCCGCTGCGAGGCGGTCACCTCCTCCCGCGTACGTGCGATTCCCGAACCTCGGCGAGGGAATTGCCCGGCCAGGCCGGGCCAGTGCCGGTCAGCCCCCGGAAGGGACCATCGGCACCTGGGAGTCGGGATCAGGCGGGACGAGAGTGGAGGCGTGAGCGGCACCGAATCCCCCGCGGTGCCGCTCCCGTCCGCACACCGTCGGCCACCGCCGACGGCTCTCGTCAACGGAGGCGCTCCCCAATGACCCGTCATGAGGCCGGAACCCAGGCAACAGCAGCTGCCGACGCGCCGTCCGACATCACCATCGCCGTGGACCGGCTGGTCACGAACGGACTCAAGGCGCTCGCCGACTACGACGCCCTCACCCAGGAGGAGGTCGACCACATCGTCAAGAAGGCGTCGGTCGCCGCCCTGGACCAGCACACCGCGCTGGCCCGGCTCGCCGTGGAGGAGACCGGGCGTGGGGTCTTCGAGGACAAGGCGGCCAAGAACATGTTCGCGTGCGAGCACGTCACGTACAGCATGGGCCCGATGAAGACCGTCGGCGTCATCGCCCGCGACGACATCGAGGACATGACCGAGGTGGCCGAGCCGGTCGGCGTGGTCTGCGCGATCACCCCCGTCACCAACCCGACCTCCACCACCGTCTTCAAGGCCCTGATGGCGCTGAAGACGCGCAACCCGATCGTGTTCGCCTTCCACCCCTCAGCCCAGCGGTGCAGTGCGGCGGCGGCCCGGATCGTACGGGACGCGGCCGTCGCCGCAGGCGCGCCGGAGCACTGCGTGCAGTGGATCGAGACCCCGTCGGTGGAGGCGACCGGCCTCCTGATGCGCCACCCCGGCGTCTCGCTGATCCTCGCCACCGGCGGCAACGCCATGGTCAGGGCCGCCTACTCGGCGGGCAAGCCCGCCCTGGGAGTCGGTGCGGGCAACGTCCCGGCATACGTGCACAAGAGCGCGAAGCTGCGCCGGGCCGTCAACGACCTGGTGCTCTCCAAGTCGTTCGACAACGGCATGATCTGCGCCTCCGAGCAGGCCGTCATCCTGGACGACGAGATCTACGACGCGGCGCTGGCCGAGTTCCGCACTCTGCACGCCCACCTGGCGACCGCCGAGGAGAAGGCGAAGCTGGAAGCCTTCCTGTTCCCGACCGGCCGCACCAACGCGGGCTGCGAGCCCAAGGTCAACGCCGGAGCCGTCGGTCAGAGCCCGGCATGGATCGCCGAGCAGGCAGGCTTCACCGTCCCAGGCGACACCTCACTGATCCTGGTCGAGGCCGAACGGGTGGGCCGGGACGAACCGCTGACCCGCGAGAAGCTCTGCCCGGTGCTCGCGGTCCTGCGCGCCGACTCCGGACAGCAGGGCTTCGACCTCGCCGCCGACATGGTCGCCTTCCACGGTCAGGGCCACACCGCGGTCATCCACACCGAGGACGAGGCGCTGGCGGAGGCGTACGGCCGACACATGAAGACCGTACGGATCATCGTCAACGCCCCGTCGTCGCAGGGAGCAATCGGCGGCATCTACAACGGCCTGCTGCCGTCGCTCACCCTGGGCTGCGGCTCGTGGGGTCACACCTCGGTGTCCAACAACGTCTCCGCAGTCCAGCTGCTGAACATCAAGCGGGTCAGCGCGCGCCGCAACAACCTGCAGTGGTTCAAGGTCCCGCCGAAGATCTACTTCGAGCCGCAGTCCCTGCGCTACCTGTCCTCCATGCCGGACGTCCACCGCGTCACGGTCGTCACCGACGCCACCATGACCCGCCTCGGCTTCGTCGACCGCGTCAGCCGCGTCCTGCAACGCCGTCACGAACCGGTCACCCTCCAGATCATCGACAACGTCGAACCCGAGCCGAGCATCGACTCCGTCCAGCGCGGCGCCCAGCTCATGCGCGACTTCCGCCCCGACACGATCATCGCGTTGGGCGGCGGCTCAGCGATGGACGCGGCCAAGGTGATGTGGCTGCTGTACGAGCACCCGGACGTCGACTTCGCCGACATGCGGCAGAAGTTCTCCGACATCCGCAAGCGCGCCTTCCGCTTCCCGGTCCTCGGTACCCGGGCCCGCCTCGTGTGCGTACCCACCACGTCCGGCACCGGCGCCGAGGTCACCCCCTTCGCGGTGATCTCCGACCCCGCGAGCGGCAAGAAGTACCCGCTCGCCGACTACGCACTCACCCCGAGCGTGGCCATCGTCGACCCACTGCTCACCGCGGACCTGCCCCCGGCGCTGGCGGCCGACAGCGGCTTCGACGCCCTCACCCACGCCATCGAGGCGTACGTGTCCGTCTACGCCAACGACTTCACCGACGGCCCGGCCCTGCACGCGATCCGCCTGATCTTCGACAACATCGAAGCGGCGGTGAACGACCGCAGGGGCCGACCCGACGCGCGGGAGAGGATGCACAACGCCGGCACGATCGCGGGCATGGCCTTCGGCAACGCCTTCCTCGGCATCGTCCACGCCATGTCGCACACCCTCGGCGCCACCTTCCACATCGCCCACGGCCGCACCAACGCGGTCCTGCTGCCGCACGTCATCCGCTACAACGGCACCATTCCGACGAAGCTCACGGGCTGGCCCAAGTACGAGAACTACCGCGCTCCCGAACGCTTCCAGGACATCGCCCGCGCCCTCGGCCTGCCCGCCTCCACCGCGATGGAGGGCGTGGAGTCGCTGGCCTGCGCAGTGGAGCGGCTACGCGACGCCGTGGGCATCGAGCCGTCGTTCCAGGCCCTCGGCGTCGACGAGCGCGCCTTCCTCGCCGCTCTGCCCCGACAGGCCTTGAACGCGTACGAAGACCAGTGTGCGCCCGCCAACCCACGCATGCCGATGCTCGACGACATGCAGGAGATCATGCGCATGGCCTACTACGGCGACGAACCGGGGCGGCCGGACACGGACAAGGGCCGAACGGCCCTGGCGTGAAGAGCCCCGAGGCCGTTCCAATGACCTGATCGAGCCTGCCCGCGGCCGCCCGACCTGGTACGCCGCGGACAGGCAGCCGCGCAGGCCTCGAACGGACGTCGTACATGCCCGTGGTCACCGGCTACGCCCAACTGGTGACCGACTCGCATGAGCTGACTCGCTACCAGGAACTGCTCACCCCCAGGGTGAACCAGACCATGGACTTTGCCGTACGCATCCGACCCGACCTGATCACCGGGGTCCGGCTCACTGCGGACGAGGAGGGCGGCCCCGCCTGATCGCGGTCTCGTCTCCGACTGAAGGCGGCGTGAGAACCCTCCAGTTCTCACGCCGCCTTCAGTCGGAAACGGGCTCTGACTCGCCAGGCAACCTGTCAATCGTGGGGGACCACCCCGACCGGTGCGGTGGCATGGTGCAGCACCGCCTGGGCGACCGGGCCGATCACCGTGCCGATCGGTGTCCGGCGCCGGCGGCGGCCGATCACGACGAGGGACGCGTCGTGCGAGGCCTCCACGAGGTGCGAGCCGGCCTTGCCGATCACGGCCTGCTCTGTCACCTCGACGCCGGGGAACTTGTCCCGCCAGGGTTCCAGCGCCTCGGACAGGGCACGGTGCATCGCCCCGGTGAGTTCGTCGTGCAGTTCGCCGTTGAGGTCGCCGCCATTGTCGTAGTAGGGCAGTTCCGGGCTCCGGCCATGGACGACGCGCAGCCTCGCGGCACGCTGAGAGGCGGCTTCGAAGGCGAATTCGATCACGGTGTCGTTCGGAGCCGCAGAGTTGAGGCCCAGGACGACGTCCCGGAACGCTATGGCCCCGGACCCAACAGCACCAGGCTGGTGTTCGTCCTCGGAGCGCAGGCCGCCCCGCACGAGGACGACAGGCCGCCGGCTGCCCGCCACGACCGCCTGGGCGACGGACCCGACCAGGAATCCGGCTATACCGCCCAGGCCTCGAGATCCCAGCACCAGTAGGTCGGCTGTCCGAGCCGCGCCAAGCAAGGCGGTGACGGGTTCTTCGGTAAGACGGTCGGTGGTGATCCGCAGGCCCGGGTGGCGCCGCGCGATCGTCGCTTCGGCCTCGCGAAGCATGTGGTCCGCCCAGCGAATCTGCTCGTCCGGGCCCGGGGACGGCTGGGGTGCCCCGCCCAGGGGTGCGTAGAGCTGCCGCCCAAGGGCGTGGACCAAGTGCAGCGGGAGGTCCCGGAGCAGGGCTTCCCTGGCTGCCCATTCGGCGGCGGCCAGGCTCGCCGGGGATCCGTCCAGGCCTGCGGTGATGGTGCGGGGCATCTCGGCCTCCTTCAAAGTCACGAATTCAGTGTCATGACCGGCTACTTGGAACAGGAGAGGCCCCAGGTCCCTGTGCGGAGGCCGAGTGGCCCCCACGTGGGTGAACCGCGACGGCGATCGACGCAATTCACAACGCCCGCAGCCCGTGCTCCCGGAACTGCTCGCGCACGCGTTCCGTCAGCTCCGGATCGGGCACGGGCGTGTCGCGCAGCGGGAAGTCGATACCCAGGGCGTCGTACTTGTGGGCGCCGAGTTTGTGGAAGGGCAGGACGTCCACCCGGTCGACGTTGCTCAGCCCAGTTAGGAAGGCGCCGAGAGCGTCCACGGCGGACGGGTCGTCTGTCCAACCTGGGACGAGGACGTAACGGATGTACACGGGGACGGCCAGCCGGTCCAGGCGGGTGGCGAAGCTGAGCGTGGGGGCCAGCCGGCCGCCGGTGAGCTTGCGGTAGGTGGTGACGTCGAACGACTTGATGTCCAGTAGCACCAGCTCTGTGTCGGCGAGGAGTTCGTCGGAGGCACGCGTGCCGAGGAAGCCGGAGGTGTCCAGGGCCGTGTGAAGTCCTGCCTCCTTGCAGCGGTGCAGGAGGGAGCCGGTGAATGCCGGCTGGAGCAGCGGCTCCCCGCCGGTGATGGTCACCCCTCCCCCAGCCGTGGTCAGGAAGCCCCGGTACTTCTCGATCTCCCCCATGATCTTGTCGACCGAGGTCTCCCGGCCGTCGCGCATGTGCCAGGTGTCCGGATTGGCGCAGTACAGACAGCGCAACGGGCAGCCACTGACGAACACGACGAACCGGGTCCCGGGACCGTCCACGCCGGTGGACAGGTCCCAGGAGTGCACCCGCCCCGTGAGCGGTCCCGTTGCCGGGACCGCCTGCCGTGACGCGGAGGTCGCCGCGGTGTTCACAGCGACCCGTGGAAGGTGCGGCTGATCACGTCGAGCTGCTGCTCACGCGTGAGCCGGACGAAGTTGACCGCGTATCCGGAGACCCGGATCGTCAACTCGGGGTACTTCTCCGGGTGTTCCATGGCGTCCTCGAGCGTCGCCCGGTTCAGCACGTTGACGTTCATGTGGAACCCGCCGAAGGTCATGTACCCGTCGAGGATGCCGACCAGGTTTCCGGCCCGCTCAGTGGGATGGTGGCCCAGTCCCTCGGGCGTGATGGTCGTGGTCAGGGAGATTCCGTCGCGGGCCTCCTCGTACGGCAGCTTCGCCACCGACAGGGCCGAGGCGACGACACCGTGCCGGTCCCGGCCGTTCATCGGGTTGGCGCCGGGCGCGAAGGGCTGTCCGGCACGCCGCCCGTCGGGGGTGTTGCCGGTGTGCTTGCCGTAGACCACGTTCGAGGTGATCGTCAGGACCGACTGGGTGTGCTCGGCGTCCCGGTAGGTGGGGTGCTTGCGCACCTTGGCCATGAAGGATTCCACCAGGTCGACGGCGAGGCGGTCGGCGCGGTCGTCGTTGTTGCCGTACGCCGGGTACTCGCCCTCGACCTCGTAGTCCACGGCCAGCCCGGTTTCGTCCCGGATCACCTTCACACGGGCGTACTTGACGGCTGACAGGCTGTCGGCGACCACGGAGAGCCCGGCTATGCCGCATGCCATGTAGCGGTGAACGGGGTGGTTGTGCAGGGCCATCTCGATGCGCTCGTAGGCGTACTTGTCGTGCATGTAGTGGATGACGTTGAGCGTGTTGACGTACGTCCTCGCCAGCCAGTCCAGCATCCGGTCGTAGGCCGCCGACAGTTCCTCGTAGTCCAGGTACTCCCCTGTCAGGGCGGGCATCTCGGGTGCGATCTGCTCGCCGGTCATCTCGTCCCGGCCGCCGTTGATCGCGTACAGCAGGGCCTTGGCCAGGTTGACCCGGGCGCCGAAGAACTGCATCTGCCTGCCCACCGCCATCGCGGAGACGCAGCAGGCGATCGCGGTGTCGTCGCCGGTGCGCGGGCGCATCAGGTCGTCGGACTCGTACTGGATGGAGCTGGTGTCGATCGAGACCTGGGCGCAGAACCGCTTGAAGTCCTCGGGCAGCTGCGGCGACCACAGCACCGTGAGGTTCGGCTCCGGCGCGGGCCCGAGGTTGTAGAGCGTCTGCAGGAAGCGGAAGGAACTGCGGGTGACGAGTGTGCGGCCGTCGGTGCCGATGCCGCCGATGGACTCCGTCACCCAGGTCGGGTCGCCGGAGAACAGTTGGTCGTACTCGGGTGTGCGCAGGAAGCGCACGATCCGCAGCTTGATCACGAAGTCGTCGATCAGCTCCTGCGCCCGGGCCTCGTCGATACGGCCCTCGTCGAGATCGCGCTGGACGTAGATGTCCAGAAAGGTCGAGGTGCGGCCCAGCGACATCGCGGCGCCGTTCTGTTCCTTCACCGCGGCCAGGAAGCCGAGGTAGAGCCACTGCACGGCCTCGTGGGCGGTGGACGCGGGGCGGGTGACGTCACAGCCGTAGGAGGCTGCCATTCGCGCAAGCTCGCCCAACGCCCGAATCTGCTCCGCGAGTTCCTCGCGGTCACGGATGACGTGCGGGGCGGATGGCCGGCTGTCCAGCAGGGCGCGCTCGGCCTGCTTGGCCTCGATCAGCCGGTCGGTGCCGTACAGGGCGACGCGCCGGTAGTCACCGATGATCCGGCCGCGGCCGTAGGCGTCCGGGAGCCCGGTGATGATGCCGGCCTTGCGAGCGGCCCGCATCTCGGGGGTGTAGGCGTCGAAGACACCGTCGTTGTGGGTCTTGCGGTAAGTGCCGAAGACCCTGGTGACGAAGGGGTCGGGCTCGTATCCGTACGCCCTCAGGCCGTTCTCGACCATCCGGAGGCCGCCGTTCGGCATGATCGCGCGCTTCAGCGGGGCGTCGGTCTGGAGTCCGACGATCAGCTCGCGCTCCCGGTCGATGTAGCCGGGAGCGTGCGAGGTGATCGTCGACGGGGTGGAGGTGTCCACGTCGAGGATGCCCTTGCGCCGCTCCTCGGGGAACAGGGAGCTGACCTTGCGCCAGACGGCGAGCGTGCGCTCGGTCGGACCGGTCAGGAACTCCGGACCGCCTTCGTACGGCGTGTAGTTGGCCTGGATGAAGTCGCGTACGTCGATCCTCCCCCAGCCTTCGGCCGGGGGCACCCCCACGCGCCAGCGCCGGCCGGCGAATCCACGCCAGGCCTCGGCGGGTGCGTCCACGTCCGGACGGGTTGCCACGGTCATCACTGCCTCCGCATCGTTCGCGACACCGCACACGGATGGTTCCGTGAGCGGCTCCGCCGACGATGCTCCTCGCGTGCCCCGGCCCGGGGCAGGGCCGGCGGGAACCCGTCGCCGCGCCGTCCGGCCCCGCACCGTTGGGCCCTTCGGGCCAGGTCACGGCGCAGATCCCAGTGGTCAGGCGGAGAGGTGCAGGCCGTACATCGTGCGGCCCCCGACGAGTTCACGGCCGGTGACCAGTTCCGGCTCGATGCGCACGAAGACCTCCTCGGGCGAGGGAGCCCAGGAGCGCGGGCCGATCCGCTCCAGGCGTGCCACCTCGGCCGGATCCGTCACGATCTCGGCCCGGCCGGTGACGACGACGCTCCAGCCGGAGTGCGTCTCCACATCGGCCGCGTCCGCCTCGAACGCGACGACCGCGCCGTCGACGGCGCGGGCCAGCTCGGACGCCGCCGAGGTGCGCACCAGCACCGCTCCGTCGGCGTCCAGGCCGAAGTTGACCGGCACGACCGCGGGCAGCGCCTGGCGCGTGTAGACGATGCGGCCGATGGGAGCCGTCGCCAGGAGGCGCAGGCACTCGTGACGACCGAGTTCGCGGAAGCCATCGTTCGGGTACATGAGTCAGCCCGTCCTTCGCCCGGTGGGGGATCACACTCCATGCTGAGCCCGCCGGCAGGGGCTGAGGTGAGGGCCACGGGTCCCGCCTTGGCCGGAGAGCGGCCCGAGGAAACGTGGCGGCGAAGGGGGGCCGGACGGCCCTTCCGGCACGCCCATCGGCCCGGATTTCCTCTGACCATGGCCGAAACCCTCATCACGTTCGCACCCCGCCACACCGAGCGTGCCGTCCACGGGACGACCGTCCTGGAGCTGCGCGGTGAGATCGACATCCTCACGGCACCGCCCCTTGGAGCACGCCTGGACGATCTGACGGCCGTCGTTCTCCCCGACCTCGTCGTGGGCCTCCGTGCCGTGTACGGTCGGCTGCGTCTTGTCACCCTTCGAATTCTTTTTGGCGCGGGGCTGGATGGCGTGTTCGAAATGTACGACCACCTGCCCGAAGCCTTGGCTGCTGTGCCCGGCGGGGTCCTCACCGCCACAGCGGACTGATACGTCCGAGGGCGACCCGCAACCACACGGGGCCTTCGCAGTCGCCACGGCTCCAGGATCACGGCCACTCAGGCGGCCCGGTCGTTGAGCGTCACCACACCTGATCCGGTGCACGCCGCGGAGTGGCCGGGCCCTCCGGGCCGTACCCGAGGCGAATCAGCATCTGCGCGTGCCCGGTGAGGTCCGGTACGGGGCTCAGGTCGCGGCGCAGGTCGGGCCACTCCATCGGCTGGTGCAGCAGGGAGGCACGCACACCGTGCGCCGTGGCCACCAACAGGAGGTGCTGCAGCGCCTGTCCGGCGCGCAGCCAGTCGCTGCGCCGGTCGTGCTCGGTGGAAAGCAGGGCTACCACAGGATGGGACTCGAAGGGCTGGGCGGGGAGCCGCTCAGGGTGCCGTTGTGCGGTGAAGTCACGCAGGGGCAGCTGCTCGTGTGCGTCCTGCGGCCCCAGCGTCGTCTGCGGTATGCCGACTTCGCTGGAGTGGTCCGGGTCTCGGTGCACCCATCGGCGGCTCTCCGCTGCCCGGTCCGGGTCGGCGTGGTTGCGGTGTTCGGCCTCCGTGGCCACGCGCAGCAGCAGTGCCGTCTCGGCAGACCCGGAAAGGGTCAGTGAGGCCCCTTCCGTTTGGGCGGCTTCGGCGAGTTCGGCACGAACGTTCGGCGGAAGCGGCCTGCCGGAGAAGGGGAACCTGCTGCTGTGCCTGCGCCAGATCATCGGGTAGAGGTCGGGGCGGTGTCCCGCAGTGTGCCGCTGGCCCGTCCCGGACAGCCGAAGGGTGGCCAGCACGCTCGGGTCTTCAGGATCCGGCAGCAGGCGTACGACGGCTCCCCAGCCGAAGTGCGCCATTGCGACCCGGAGGTTGAAGACGGCGGCCCCCACCGACAGATGCAGAGCCCGCCCGACAGGATCGGCGTGGCGCAAGCCACGTTCTGGTACGGCGCGCACCTCCAGCGCGACGTTGTCCGGGTCGAGCCGGAAGCGCCACGGCTGGGTGTTGTAGATCGAGGGCGCGGCCCCGGCGGCCGAGATGCAGGCTTCCAGGGACGCGACGTCGACAGGCGCAGTTCGCATGAGGGGGCCTCCTCCCGTACGAAGTCGGACAGATACGGGTGCGCTACGAGGGTGAGAGCACCACAGCCGTACGGTGAGGGGCCGATGGTCCCCTTGGCAGGCCCGTTCAGGGCACACCGACCACTGCGCACGGGCACAGCACCACGGCGGGTCAACGAGCCGTACGGGTGCTGGGCCGAACGGCCCGCCGCCGGCCTGGGCTTGGCCCGATCGGCCCTCCGCTTCCACCTGACCGGCCCATGCCACCGCAAGGCCGCCGCTGTCACCTTCGTGTGTGTGACGACGAGGAGGTGCGGAGAGATGCGCGAGGACAGGCCCGCGAACAGGAAGCGCAAGCGAACGAGGGTACCGCTGTGGCGATGGCGGAGTAACCCGATCCGGCGTCGCGACGACGTCCTCGAGGCATGGCTCATGCTGGCCATATGGGTGCTCATCGCGGTGGGTGGCACGGCGGTCGGGGTGGTGACGGCCCATGCGGCCGACCAGGTCTTCGCCCAGCAACGGGCCGATCGGACCCCCGTCCGCGCCCTTCTCCTCGATGACGTCCCGCGCACCGCGACCTCGGGGATGGGCAGAGACCTGGCATCGGCAAGGGTCCGCTGGACGAACTCGGACGGCTCCGCGCACAGCGGCATGACGCTGGTGACCACCGGGAAGAAGGCCGGCTCCACGGTCAGGATCTGGATCGACGCCCATGGGAAGCTGAGTACACAGCCGCCCACGCCCGGCAGGGCGGCCGTCGAGGCGGGGCTGTTCGGAGCCTCCGCCGCCCTCGCCCTGAGCGGCGTGGTGTTCGGGATCGGGAGCGTCGGCCGTGGGTACCTCGACCGTCGGCGCATCAAGGAGTGGGACAGGGAGTGGACCCTGGTCGGGCCGCAGTGGGGCCACAAGACCAGTTGACCGTCGGACCCCATGCACGAGCGACCTCGGTCATGCCGTCGGAGAGGGACGCCACCGCCGAGGTGGCGTCCCTCCGGGCGTTCATCACCTGCAGACTGTTGATGGTCTGCGACATCATGCTCGTGCCGAGCGGCCTCGGTGGGTAGCGGGCTTGATCCCGCCGGACAGCGACTGCGACTGCGCCGGAACCGCGGACATCCTTGCCCCCGGGAATGTCGTGGACCCAGCGGACGTCGGGCAGCCCGACATCTGCGACCGCTGTTACCGCGGGGCACTCGGAAAGTGTGCCGCCAGCGCCGGCGCGGTCGCCACGTCGAGGCCCGGGGAAGCGGCTCCACGGCTTTCCCGCCGATGCGAAGACTGCGGTGAGGTGAAGGACGTGAAGACGGCCCGGCCCCTCGACACCCTCTGCCGCACCTGCTACCAGCGCCGCCACCGCATCCCGACCATGTCTGCGCTGCGGCACCGACCAGGTCCGGTCGGTCGCACCGGGGACACGCCTCCCCTGGTCGCCGGCAGGCCGACGCGGAAGCACGCTCCCTCCTGCCAGGGTCGGCGCCGAGCCGGCCCAGAAGCGCCGCAAGTGGCGGGAAGGACCCTTTGGGATGCGGAGAAGCGGCCGGCAGCCGTGCACCGCGCGATCCGGACCCGCGAGAAGCGGTGGCCCTTCCCGTCCAGCCTTGCCATGGCCAGCGCGGGAGCAGCTGATCCAGCGCATGGGCCGAAGTACCCGAGCCGGGTCCGGGCGGCCCGTGGCGCGCGTACGCAAGGGCGCGCAGGCTGGGATCAGCAGCCCACGAAGGGAGCCGATGCGATGACCTCCGCGACCACCATGACCACGGCTCTGGAGCCGGTGCACCGCGAACGGCTGATGGGCCTCGCCCATGAGGTCTCCTTCCCGGCCGGGACCCGCCTGTTCGAGGAGGGCCACCGGGCCGACCGCTTCTGGATCGTGCGCACCGGCACCGTCGCCCTCGACCTGCACGTGCCCGGTCGGCGCCCCGCCGTCATCGAGACGCTCGGACACGGCGAGCTGGTGGGCTGGTCCTGGCACCTCCCGCCGCACATCTGGCACCTCGGGGCCGAGGCGATGAGCCCGGTACGGGCCTGGGAGTTCGACGCGGAGGCGGTGCGCTCGATGTGCGCCGCCGACGCCGAGTTCGGGCGGGCCGTAGCGGTGTGGGTGGGACGCGTGGTCGCTCAGCGGCTGCACGCCTCGCGTGTCCGACTGCTCGACCTCTACGCCCCGTACGGCAGCGGAGGCCTGACGTGACCGCCCGGGCGCCCGGCCCTGCCGTGGAATTCGAGGAGGAGAGCATGGACAGCAGCCCGCACCGGGGAGCGACGTGATGACGCGTGCCGCCGTCGCGGTGGGCCGCAAGGCTGTGTTCAAGGACGTCGTCGAGCGCATGGAACAGTGGCAGGTCAGCGCCCTTCCTGTGCTGGAGGGCGACGGCCGGGTGATCGGGGTGGTCTCCGAGGCCGATCTGCTGCCCAAGGAGGAGTTCCGGACAGCGACCCGGACCGGTCGACCCAGCTGCGCCGGCTGCCCGACCTCGCCAAGGCCGGGGCGGTATGCGCGGAGAAGCTGATGAGCACGCCGGCCGTCACCGTCCACGCGGACGCGACACTCGCCGAGGCGGCCCGCATCATGGCGCTGCGGCACGTCAAACGGCTGCCCGTGGTGAGCTCCGAGGGCGTAACCAGTCCCCCGCGAACCGGCGCATCGACCTGGACCCTGCTGAGGCGCTGCGGTTGCTGGGCAGCGTATCGCTGGGGAGAATCGTCTTCACCCCGGCCGGCCTTGCGCACGGTCCGCCCCGTCAACCACGCCCTGGACAGTGGGGACATCGTCATCCGCACCCAGGAAGGCGCGGCCCTGACGTCCCGCGCCGAGGAGGCCGACGATCTGCTGCGGAACCAGTGTTCCGGCGCGAACGACGAGGGACGTGGGCTGGGCTCCGGCACGGTGCCGGAGTTTGAGGCGGCTCAGATCCTCACTCTGAAATGATCGCCGGGCCACCTCCCGGTCACCGGCCCCGGCTGCGATCAGGCCAACTGCTGCGAGCCTGACTTGCTCGCGCCGAGCCCCCTCCGTGCGTGCGGATGCCGACAGCAGCCTGTACGGGGGCTCAGACGGGCTCGGGTACGACCACCACCGGGCAGGCCGCATGGTGCAGCACGCCGTGGGCGACTCGGCCGAGTTGGAGCCCGAAGTGGCCCTGGCGTCGTCGGGCACCGACGACGAGCAGGTCGGCCTCGCGGGACACCGCGATCAGGGCGTCCCTTGCGTAGCCCTCGACCGTGCGCCGCTGTACCCGCAAGTCGGCCGGGGCTTCCCGCAGCGCTTCTTCCACCAGGTCCGCGGCCTGCTGCTCCTCCAGGTGGGCGGGGCCGCCGACGATCAGGGGATGTGCGGGAGGCTCGTGCAGCGGTCGGCGCCAAGCGCGTACGGTTTCCAGCGGGACTCCGCGCAGCAGGGCCTCCTCGATCGCGAATCGTGCCGCGGCCGAACCCGCCGGTTTCTCTCCCACCCCGAGCACGATGCGGCCGTGTGTCACCGAGCGTGCCCGGTTGTCGTGGCTTCCCCGGAGCACGATCACCGGGCAGTGGGCGTGTCCCGCTACGGCGACACCGACCGAGCCGAGGAGGGCCTCCGTCACCCCGCTGCGGCCACGGCAGCCCAGCACCATCGCGAGGGCGCTGCGGCTCTCGCGTACCAGGCCGTATTCCGGTTCCTCCGGCAGCACATCGGTGGTGACCTTCACGCCTGGTTGCCGGTGACGGGCCCGCCGCTCGGCGGTCCGGACGATGTCCTCGGCCATCACCTCTTCGGACGGCCTGCCGAGGTCGGTGGCCATGGAAGCGCCCTCGTAGCGCTCCCAGAGCGAGGCGTACACCAGCCTGAGCGACGCCCCGCGCAGGGCGGCCTCGTCGGCCGCCCAGTCCACGGCCCGCAGGCTCGGCTCGGAGCCGTCGACGCCGACGACCACGGGCAGCTCCAGGGGCTCCCCGTAGGCATGTGCGGCTGATGCACTCATGGCTTCTCCTTCTCCGGAGCGGTGGTCAGCTGTGGGCGACGACCGCGACGGGAGCGGCGATGTGGTGCAGGGCGGAGTGGGCGACATGGCCGATGCGGGCACCGAACGACCGGGTGCGGATGCGCCGGCCCACGACCACCAGGGAGGCGTCACGGGAGTCGTCGACGAGAACCTGCGCGGCGCTGCCGCACCGGCTCGTCTCGATCACCTCGACGTCAGGGAACTTCTGCCGCCATGGATGCAGCACCTTGCTCAGGAGAGTGGCCTGTCCGCGTTCGAGGGAGTCGTAGAGTTCGGCATCGCCGGCGAAGCGGTAGAAGGAGGTCGGCGGCTCGGGCCAGGCGTGGACGACCCGCAGGGTGGCTTTCCGCCGGGCGGCGGCGTCGAAGGCGAACGCCATCAGGGTGTCGTCCGCTTGGGCGGTGTCAAGCCCCAGCACGACGGGCCGGAAGGGCGCCGCAGCGGACGGCACACCCGCCGGATCCCTCTCGCGCTCATCGGCGGCCCGCTCTCCCGCCCGCACCAGCACAACCGGCCGCTCGGCGCGGGCGACCACGCCCAGGCTCACCGAGCCCACCATGAACCCCTCCAGCCCACCGAGGGCCCGCGAGCCCAGGACCAGCAACTCGGCAAAGCCCGCCGCCTCGCACAGGACGTCGGCCGGGGTCCCGGTCAGCTGCTCGGTGATCACCTCGATGCCCGGGTGGCGAAGCCGGATGCCGTCCGCGGATTCGCTCGTCACCTGCGCTGCCCAGTGCCGGTAAGCGTCGGGATCCAGCAGTGGAGTCCGGGCCACGAACCTGGGAGTCGGCTCCGAGACGCACATGATCTTGAGGGGCAGGCCGCGCAGCAGCGCTTCTCGCGCCGCCCACTCGGCTGCGGCCCGGCTCTCGGGCGAGTCGTCGACACCTACGGTGACGGTGCGGGACATGGTCTCCACCTCCAGGGCGAGGGTTCCGACACCAGCGTGGCGTCGCGGTGCCGAGGGGATCAGGGGCCACACGGCCCCATCAGGGCCCGACCGACCCTGTGCGGCCGGAAGCGTCCCACTTGCAGCCAGGAAGCCGCACGGGCCCGAAAGCAGCCGGACTCAGTCGGCCGTGAGCAGGTTCTTCACCTCGACGACGTCGGCGATCCCCTCGACCTCCGCCACCAGCCGGGACATCGTCGCCGACGGCAGCCTCCCGGTCAGCTCCACGATCCCGTCGTGCACGGTCACGACGACACCCTGCCGGTCAGCCGGTGGGCAGCAGGCTTCGAGCGTGGCCTGAACTTCCGCACGGATACTGGAATCATCCCTGATCAGCGCCTGCAACAACGCGTCACGACGCACGACGCCCACGAGTCGGCCGCTGCGATCGGTGACGGGCATCCGCTTCACCCGGGACAACGCGGCGAGCCAGGCGGCCTCGGCCACCGTCGTGCCCGGCAGTACCGTGATCGCGGGACTCGTCATCAGGTCGGCGGCCGTCTCGCCCCGGGCCTTGTCGTGCATCCGGCGTTCGCGCAGTCTGCCGATGCGTCCGGGCCGGTGGCCGGAGGCCTCGAACGCGACCTTGGCCAGCAGATCGGACTCCGAGACGACGCCTACGACATGGTCCTCGGTGTCCACGACCGGGAGCGCGCCCACCTGCTCGCGGGCCAGCAGCCGGGCGATGTCGCGATACGCCTGGTCCTCGCAGAAGGAGGCGGCGGGCACGTCCATCACGTCCCGCACGAGTGGCATACCGGGTTCCTGCGGGAGGCCTGGCCGCCGCGTGGGCGTCACGGCCGACGGTGCCCGCTCCTCGGTGTCCGAGTTCTCGGCCGCACTGCCGGAGTGCTTGGCCGCGGCTGAGGCGACCGCACCCAGGTAGCGGAGCAGCATGTCCTGCCGAGCCGCTTCTCCCGGGCTCCAGGCATGTGCGGGCACACCCTGCCGAGCATCGGCCTCCGCGCGGAAGTTCTCGTGCGCGTTCACAGCGGCCTCCTGACTCCGTCGAGTCGCCTACCGTCCCAGTCTCCCGTTCTCGCCACCCGTGCCAAGAGCCGAACGGCCCTGGTGGAACGACGTAAGGGCCCTATCCGGTGCGAGGTGGGCCAGGAACGGTGAAACTGGAGGAGCACCGACCGGCAGGAGGCTGCCGATGAGCCTGCGGGACTTCCTGGAGCGGTTCCGTCCGGCGGGGACGCCGGGGGCGTCCGCAACCGGCGTGCCTGCCAACCGCATGGCGGAGCGCACGGCGGAACTGGAGCCTGCTCTTGCTCGGCTGACTGATGTTCAGCAGCAGGCGGCACGGATCCGGGCCGCCGCGGAGGAGACGGCAGAAGCCCTTCGACAGAACGCCGTACGGGAAGCGGAACATCTCCTGGCGGACGCGCGGGAGCAGGCTCCAGACGTTCGCCGGCAGGCCGCGGAACCCCTCCTCCGAGAAGCCCGGCAGGAGGCCGACGCGCTACGCGCAGCCGGAGACCGTACGGCCTCGGCGATCCGCGAGCGGGCAAGGGAATGCATGCCGCACCTGGTGGACCTCGCCGTGACCGACGCCATGAGACCGGCGAGCGGGACGGCGGCAGAGCCGTGAGTGCCGGCTGGGTCGCCGGAGCGGTGCGGGCGCAAGCCCTCGTCGCACGGTATCCGGGCGCCGAGGGGGCACGTGAGATCGCGCGCGGTCCGACCCTCGACGAAGCTCGGCAGCGCCTTGCCACGACGCCGTACGCACGGTACACGCGGACGACCGCGGGCCTTCCCGATGCTCAGCGGGCGGTGGCCGCCGGCCTCCTGTGGCATCTGCGGGTGCTGGCCGGATGGCTGCCGCCCGGCGGCGCCCGCCTGCTGGTTCCGCTCGCGGCGGGATTCGAGATCGCCAACGTGGTGTCCCGGCTGCAGGCACCGGAAGGTCGGCGCCCCGAGGCACCGGAGCCATACCGGCTCGGTGCCCTGGAGACGGCCTGGCGGAGTCTGGAACGTGCCGGGACGCTCGCGGAACTGCGGGCGGCGCTCGCCGCCTCGCCCTGGGGTGACCCAGGCGACGACACTCCGTGGGCCCTGGTCACAGGCATGCGCATGGCCGCAGCGCGGCGCACCGCCGTGTCCGTCCCGTCCGCACACCGCTGGGCTCAGGGGCGTGCAGTGCTGCTGACCGCGCGGGAACTCTTCGTGCACCACCGCTCTCTCACGCAGTCCGTGCGTCGCGATGCGGCACGACTGCTCGGGACACGGGCGTCGGCCGCCTCGTCCTACCAGGAGTTCCGCGACAGCCTTCCCTCAGCCGCCCAATGGGTCCTGGCGGAGATCGACGAGCCCGGTGAGCTGTGGCGGGCCGAGACCCGCTGGTGGCGGACGGTACAGACCGAGGGCGCGGCGATGCTGCGCCAGGGCCGGTACGGGCCCGTGGTCGTCGTCGGCGCGGTCGCGTTGTTGTCCGTGGACGCCTGGCGGGTACGGGCCGCGCTGGAGTCCGCGGCACGGGGTGGACGGCCCGGAGAGGCGTTCGATGCCCTGGTCTGAGGCGATGACACCGGTCCGGATGCGCCGCGTGGCGGTGGTCGTACCGCAGACGGGCCTGCGAGACGCGCTGGTGCGGATCGCCGAGGAGGGCTGCGTGGAACTGGACCGCGCCGAGGAGGCGGCTCCGGGGGCGGCGGCCGTGCGGCTGCAGCGGTTGCGCGGACAGGGAACGACATCCGAGTCCGAGAGCGCCGCTCCAGCTGTACTGGCCGTCACTGCGCCCGATCTCGACATGCTCGACCATCGGCGCCAGGTCGCCCTGCTGGCCGGTGAGGCCCAGCTGGAGGAGCGTGCGCAGGGCGCCGTGCGGCAGGGGGAGGTGGCCGCGCTGGCCGGATGGTGCCCGGCCGCCGAGGTACCGCGCGTCGCGTGCCGACTGGCCGCGGCGGGCGGCGCGCTGTTGCCGTTGCCCCTGCCGCGCGGCACGGATCCGCCGACACTGCTGCGCTCGGGCCGGGCCGCCTCCTTCGCTCCCCTGGTGTCGACGTACGGCACACCGGCCTACGCGGATCTCGACCCCTCGTGGCCTGCCGGCCTGTCCTACCTCGTGTTGTTCGGGATCATGTTCGGTGACGTGGGGCACGGCGCGCTGCTGGTGCTCGGCGCGTTCGCTCTGCGCCTGGGGTGGCCCCGCCCCTTGACGCGATTCACCCGGCTGTGGCCGTTCCTGGCGGGCGCGGGAGTCGCCGCCATGGTCGCGGGCGCCGCCTACGGCGAGTTCTTCGGGCCGACCGGGCTGCTGCCGGTGCTGTGGCTGAGCCCGCTGGACGAGCCCGCCCGCCTGCTGGCCGCCGCAGTGGTCTTCGGGGCCGGTCTGCTGGTGCTCGCCCATGCCGCGGGCGCGGTGAACCGCGTGCGTGAGAAGGGCTGGGCCGTGGGCCTGTACGCGGCTTCCGGCTGTGCCGGGCTGCTGTTCTACCTGGGGCTCGCGCTGGCCGCGGCGGGCCTGCTCCTGCGCTGGCAGGCCTTGGCAGTGGCCGGGGCCGCGTGCGCCGCGGCCGGGCTGGCGCTGGTGGCGTTCGGCTTGTTCCGGGCGACGGCGGGCGGCGGCGCGGGAGTCGCCGAGACGGTGGTGCGGCTGTTCGACGTCGTGCTGCGTACCGGCACCAACACCCTGTCGTTCGCCCGGCTCGCGGCCTTCGGTCTCACCCATGCCGCGCTCGCCGACCTGGTGTGGCGCGGCACCACGGCCCTGTCGGGGCGTGGCGCCGCCGGTGTCGCGGGCGCCGCTGTGTTGTTCGTCGTGGGCACGACCGTCTCCTTCGGCGTGGAGGCACTGGTGGCCGGCGTGCAGGCCTTGCGGCTGGAGTTCTACGAACTCTTCTCCCGGCTCTTCGAGACCGAGGGCCGCCCGTTCCGTCCCTGGCACGTTCCCCCGGCGGAACCTGCCGACCCCGCTGCGAAGGTGATCGCATGCTCACCTGGCTGATCGTCCTGCCGGTCCTGGTCTCGGTGCTCGGTGCCGTCCGGTTGCTGCGGCGGCGCCGGACGAGACACGCCTTCCGCTGGCTCCTGGCCACGAACCTCGCTCTGCTGGGCGGCGCCCTGGTCGTCCTCGCCACGGCGCTGACGGGGCCCGCGCAGGCTTCGGCGCGGGCCGCCGCATCCGGTGGAGTCAACGGATCCGCCTTGATCGGTGCGGCCATCGCGGTGGCCGGAGCGTCGATAGGAGCCGCGATAGCCGTCGCCTACACCGGCGCCGCGGCACTGGCCGCGCTGAGCGAACGACCGGAGATGTTCGGCCGGGCCATGGTGATCGTCGGACTGGCGGAAGGCATTGCCGTGTACGGGCTCGTCGTCGCGATCCTGCTGATCGGAAAGGCCTGACGATGGGTACGGTGGCCGCCATCGGCGCACGGACCAGCGTGTGCGGACTGGCGCTTGCCGGGGTCGACGTCCTCGTGGCGGAGGACCCGGATGCCGTTCGCAGGGCCTGGCGGACGTTGCCCGGCACGGTCGGCCTGGTGATCCTCACGGCCGAGGCCGCCGATGTGCTGGAGGACGCGGCGACGGCGCCGACCCCGGCCCGGCCGTTGACGGTGGTGATGCCCTCATGACCGCTCCGGTTGATGAGCTGGACCCCGTCCGCGCCGAGCTGCTGCGCGCGGCACGAGCCGCTGCCGACGCCACCCTGGCCCGGGCACGCGCCGACGCGGCCGACACCCTGCTCGCTGCCAGCACCTCGGCTGAAACAGTGCTCGCGCAGGCCCGCCGGCTGGGCGAGGCCGACGGCGCCAAGGAGGCGGACCGGGAACGGGTGCGGGCCGCGCAGGAGGCCTGGGAGACGGAACTCGCGGTCCGCGCCGAGGTCTACGCGGTACTCAGGGCCGAGATCCGCGCGGGCGTGCGGCGGGCGCTGGCTCGGGAGGGTGCGGTTGCCCGGGCACACCTTGCTCACCTGGCACGGGCCGCACTGGGTGCGGAGGCAGAGGTCACGACCGCCGCGCAAGGCGGGGTGACGGCCGAAACGCCTGGCCGCCGAGTCGATCTGTCGGCGGACGCCCTTGCCGACGGCGCCCTGGACCGGTTGGGGGTGCGGGCCGAGACGCTCTGGGGACCGCCGTGATCACTCCTGACAACCCGGGGCCGGACCGGTCCGGCGCGGGCACGCCTGCACACGTCGCGGGCGGTGCCCCGACCGCCCGCCGGGCTGATCGCCTCCACATCCTCCGTGTGGCCGGCTCCCTCGTGGAGATCGCCTGCCCTCCCACGGTCGCCATGCACGATCTCGTCCTGCTGGGCAGCGCCGGGCTGCCGGGCGAGGTCGTCGCCATCCACGGGGACACCGCCTCCGTCCAGGCGTACGAGTACACCGGCGGGTTGGCGCCCGGACACCCGGCGGAGCCTCAAGGGCGGCCGCTCACGGTGCGGCTGGGCCCGGATCTGCTCGGTGGCGTGTTCGACGGCCTCCTGCGCCCCCTGGCGGGCGCCGGTGATCTTCTGACGACGAGCGGGCCGGCGACCGCTGAAGCGGCTGCACGGTCGTTCACGCCCCGGGTGGTACGAGGGGAAAGGGTCGGGCCCGGTGGGGTGCTCGGGGACATCGGCGCGCGTGTCCCACTGCGGCTTCTGGTACCCCCGGACCTGTCGGGCGACGTGACGCGGATCGCGTCGGCGGGCGCGTACGCCTCGGACGCCCCGCTCGCCGTCGTAGGCGGAGACGAAGTGCGCATGGTTCAGTCGTGGCCGGTGCGCAAGCCGCGGCCGGTCGGACGGCGCATGCCGGCGGACACGCCCCTGAACACCGGGCAGCGGGCCGTCGACCTGCTCTTCCCCGTGGCGCGCGGCAGCACGGTCGCCGTCCCAGGCGGTTTCGGCACCGGTAAGACCATGCTGCTTCAGCAGATCGCCAAGTGGTGCGACGCGGACGTGATCGTCTACGTCGGCTGCGGCGAGCGCGGAAATGAAATGGCGGACGTCATCGAGGAGTTGGGGGAGCTGACCGATCCACGGACCGGTGGCCGGCTGGCGGAGCGGACCGTGACGATCGCGAACACCTCGAACATGCCGATGATGGCGCGGGAAGCGAGTGTGCACACGGGCGCGACCGTGGCGGAGTACTTCCGCGACATGGGCCTTGACGTCGTCCTCATCGCCGACTCGACCTCCCGGTGGGCGGAGGCGCTGCGCGAGTTCGCCTCCCGCATGGGCGAACTGCCCGCCGAGGAGGGCTACCCCGCTTCGCTCGCCTCCCAACTGGCCGCGTTCTACGAGCGGGCGGCGGCCGTTCGGACGCTGGGCGGCACGACGGGGTCCGTCACGGTGATCGGTGCCGTGTCCCCACCGGGCGGCGACCGCACCGAGCCCGTCACCGCGCACACCGAACGGTTCGTGCGGTGTCTGTGGAGCCTGGACCGCGACCTCGCCTACGCACGGCACTATCCGGCCGTGTCCTGGTCGGAGTCGTTCTCCCGGGACGCAGCCGCGCTGTCGGTCGCACACGCCCGTGCCGGTGACCCCGGGTGGGCCGAGCGGCGCGGGCGCGTCGCGCGGCAGCTGGCGGAGGCGGACCGGCTGGCCGACCTTGTCGAGCTGGTCGGGATCACCGCTCTGCCGCCCCGGGAACGGATCAGTGTGCTTGCCGGGCGGCTGCTGCGCGAGGCCGCGATCCAGCAGAGCGCGCTGTCCCCGGCGGACGCCTACAGCGCCCCGGCGAAGACGGCGGCTCTGGTGGATGCCGTGCTGGCCGTGATCGACCGTTGTCTGGAGGTGGTGGACGCCGGTACCCAGGCGGAGGTCGTCGAGGCGGTCGACTTCAGCCCGTTGCTGCGGGCACGCGAGGCGGCGGGCCCCGCGGAGACAGCTCCGGTGACGGCTGCCCGCGACACCGTGCTGGCCCGGCTCGAGGAGACGGCATGAGCGGCCCGGCGGAGGTCGAGTACACGGGCGTGCGCGAACTGCGCGGTCCGCTCGTGGTCGTCGAAGGGGTGAGCGGGGTGGGCTGGGACGAGTTCGCCACGATCGTGCTCGACTCCGGTGAACGGCGACACGGGCTGGTCCTGGAGGTGGACCGCGACCTCGCGGTGGTCCAGGTTCTGGAGGACACGACCGGCATGAACCGCACCGGCACCCGTGTCGCCTTCTCGGGGTCGCCGATGCGGATCCCGGTCGGTCCCGGGTGGCTGGGGCGGGTGTGCAACGGGCGCGGAGAACCGGCCGACGGTGGACCGCCGGTGCTGGGCGGGTCGTACGAGGCGGTCGGCGGCGCGCCGATCAACCCGGTACGCCGGGAGCCGCCGAACGAACCGGTGCTCACCGGGGTGGGCGCGGTGGACGTGCTGACCACGCTGGTGCGGGGACAGAAGCTGCCGGTGTTCTCGGCCGCCGGGTTGCCGCACCTGGAACTGGCCGTGCAGATCGCCGCCCAGGCGACCTGTGGGGGTGAGCCCTTCGCCGTCGTGTTCGCCGGGATGGGGCTCACCCACGCCGACACGGCGTTCGTCCGTGACGGGCTGGCCGCGCGTTCCGCGGCACGGGAACTCGTCCTGTTCCTCAACACCGCCGACGACCCGGTGATCGAGCGGCTGCTCACTCCGCGGCTCGCCCTGACCGTCGCCGAACACCTGGCGTTCACGGAGGGCCGCCACGTTCTGGTGGTGATGACGGACATGACGGCCTACTCGGAGGCACTGCGCGAGGTGTCCGCCGCACGTGGCGAGATACCGGCACGGCGTGCCTACCCCGGCTACCTCTACAGCGACCTGGCCTCCCTCTATGAACGCTGCGGCAGAATCAGGGGCCGCCCGGGATCGGTCACCATCCTGCCGGTGCTCACCATGCCCGCGGGCGACATCACCCACCCCGTACCCGACCTCACCGGCTACATCACCGAAGGTCAGATCGTGCTGTCCGCCGGTGTCCAAGCGGCCGGCACGTATCCGCCCGTCGATCCGCTGGCCTCGCTGTCGCGTCTGATGCGCAAGGGAACCGGGGCGGGACGCACCCGCGCTGATCATCCGGCCGTCGCCGCACAGCTGATCGCAGCGCTGGCCCGGTCCCGGCAGGTTGCGGAACTCGCCGACCTGATCGGCCGTGCCGCGCTCAGTCCGACCGATCTGCGCCACCTGGACCTCCAGGACGCCTTCCGGGATCGCTTTCTCGCGCAAAGCACCGACGAGGACCGGTCGTTGGACGATTCCCTGGATCGGGCCTGGGAGGTGCTGCTGACCCTGCCGCGCAGCCAACTCGGCATGCTACCGGCCGACCTGCTCGACACCCACGCTCCACCACGCCACGAGGAACGGCGATGAGCCCACGGGCACGCCGGGTCGCGGCAGGGCGGGCCGGGCGCCTACGGCTGCGCCGCAGTCTCGCCACGGCGCTGCGCGGAGCGGACCTGCTCGAACGCAAACTCCGGCTCCTGCTGGACCGCGAGCACACGGCACGCCGGGCTGCCGAGGACGCGCGCCGGGTGTGGGAGGAGAGGCTGGCCGACGCGGAAACCTGGCTGCTGCGCGGGGTGCTGCTCGGAGGCGAACGCGCGCTGGTCGAGGCGGCGCCCGCTGACCGGGCTCGCGTCGACATCCGGTGGGCCGCGCTGATGGGCGTACGCCACCCGACGGCAGTGGAGTGCGCGGCGCCCGTACGCTCCCCGGCGGAACCGACCCCAACCAACACGGCGCTCGCTCACGCCGAGACGGCATACCGCGCCGCGGTCCGCGCGGCGGCGGAGCTCGCCGCCCATCAGGCAGCCGCCGACCTGCTGGCCGCCGAGGCCGGACGGACACGCCGGCGAGTCCGTGCCCTCCGCAGACACTGGATTCCGCGGCTGCGGGCCGAACTGGACGCTGTGGAGCTGGCGTTGGAGGAGGCGGAGCACGAAGAAGCGGTACGACGCCGCTGGGCCGCCATCCGCACGGACCGATGATGTCTGCGTCACGGCTCACCGACGGCGGGCCCGATCTCCACGTGCTTCGCTTCCGTCTTCTTGGCGCCCAGGCCCTCACTGACGGTGAGCATGCCGTCGGTGTACTCGGGCGTGAGGTCGTCCTCGTCGGCACCGGCCGGCAGCGACACGCTGCGGCTCCGCTCGGTCTTCGCTGCGGGCACATCCATTGCAGCGCGGTGGAATCCCCTTCGCCCGGGCCGAAGAGCCCATGCGCGGGGCCCCGAAGTCCCTTGCCTCCTGCACGGGCGCGGCCAGACTGGGACCAAGGAACCTCGACACTCGGCGGCGATCACCATGTCCGACGTCACCACCACCGACCTCTACGAGGTGACCATGGCCATGTCCTACCTCCGGGAGGACATGTGGGCGCCGGCCACCTTCAGCCTCTTCGTGCGGGATCTTCCGCCGGGCCGGGGCTTTCTCGTGGCCGGGGGTCTGGAGTCCGCCCTGGACTTTCTGGCCCGCTTCCGCGTGGAGAGGGACGACGTAGAGAGGTTCGCGGACGCCCTGCACCGGCCCGCCCCGGACCTCGAACCACTCCTCGGGCTCACTTTCGAGGGCGAAGTGCGCGCGATCCCGGAGGGCCGTGTGGTCTTCGCCGGTGAGCCCCTGCTGGAGGTGACCGCACCGCTCCCGCAGGCCCAGCTCGTCGAGACGTACCTGCTGAACCAGCTCTGCCACCAGACGGCGGTGGCGTCCAAGGCGGCACGCTGCGTCCTGGCCGCGGCCGGCAGCGCGGTCGTGGACTTCTCGCTGCGCCGCACGCACGGCCCATGGGCGGGGCTGCAGGCCGCCCGGCTGGGCGCCGTGGTGGGCTTCGCCGGCACCAGCAACGTCGCCGCCGCCACCTCCCTGGGCATTCCGGCGTCGGGCACCATGGCCCACTCCTACATCGAGGCGTTCCCCGGTGAGGAGGAGGCGTTCCGCGTGTTCGCGCGCTGCCACCCCGGTCCGGTCACCTTCCTCGTCGACACCTACGACACGGAACAAGGTGTCAGGATCGCGACCCGGGTCCTGGCCGATCTGCGGCGTGGTCCCGGCTGCGCGATCCGCCTGGACAGCGGCGACCTCGACGCGCTCTCACGCCGGTCGCGCGCCCTGCTCGACGCCGCCGGGCTGACCGATGTACGGATCGTGGCCAGCGGCGGACTCGACGAGTACGGGGTGGACCGGCTGGTACGCGCCGGAGCCCCGATCGACGTGTACGCCGTGGGCACGAAGGTGGGCGTCGCCGCGGACGCCCCCTACCTGGACGCCGCTTACAAGCTCGTCGAGTACGACGGCCGGCCCGTTATGAAGCTGTCCTCGGCCAAGGTCACGGCCCCGGGCCGCAAGCAGGTCTTCCGCCGGCCCGGGCGGCCGGACGTCATCGCCCTGGCGGCCGAGGAACCACCGGACTCCGCACAGCCGCTGTTGTCCACGGTCATGCGCGGTGGGCGGCGGACGGGGGCGCCGGACCACTGGCTGGACGCGCGCAAGCGGTTCCGCGAGGACCTGGCCGGTCTGCCCGACTCGGCGCGCCGGATCGAGAGCCCCGAGCCGGTCCGGCCGGTGCGGTCCGAGGCGCTCGACCGCCTGACGGCCTCGGTACGAGCCGACATCGAAGTCCGCCGGTGCCAGGAGCACCGCACCGCGCCGTCGGACATGAACGGCCCGCATTCCGCCACGCTCTCGGTCTCCGGACACAGACCTGCCACGTGACGACGGAGGGTCGGCGGGCCTCCGGTGGGGACCATCGGCCCCTGGCAGACAGGCGCTGCCAACACCTTCCATGGAAGTGGCGGCGCGATCCTTCTGCGCCACCGCAGGGAGGAGGCGAGGGCGATGTCCGCTCCCGCACCAGCGAAGAACGCGCAGGCCGTCGCGCAGGCCGGTCCAGAGGCAACCGGCACCTCCATGCGCGCCCGCGTGGGCGACGAGATCGTGGTACGTGGGACCACGGCCGGGGTCGTCGCGCGAGACGGCGAGATCGTCGGCCTCCACCATCAGGACGGCAGCCCGCCCTACGACGTACGGTGGGCCGAGGACGGACGAGTGACCCTGTACTTCCCGGGTCCTGACGCGTACGTCCGGCACTTGGTGAGCGGAGGCGGGCATGTCCGGGCCCGGTGACGGCCGACCGATCGTGGTGGGTGTCGATCCCGATCCCGTGCACCGGATGGCACTGGCCTGGGCGGCCGACGAGGCCGCCCGCCGTCGGCTGCCGTTGCGCGCCGTCCACGCGGAGGGCGTGCCCACCAGGGGCTACCGGAGGCAGGAAGTCCCGCCGTCCTGGGAGGGATGGAACGAGGCTCTGCACAAGGCCGGCCAGCAGGTGCTGGGGCAGGCCGTGGACTTCGTCGCGGCCCGGCACCCGCAGCTCCAGGTCGACGCGCTGCTCGCGGAGGGCGACCCGGTGTGGGTGCTGCGCGAGCAGAGCCACGACGCCACCGCCGTCGTGCTGGGATCGCGGCACCTGAGCCGGAAGCAGGAGGTGCTCGGCTCCGCGTCGGTCGCCCTGCCGGTCATGGCCCGTACGCGCTGTCCCCTGGTGGTCGTCCCCGAGCCGGAACACGTCACCGAGGAGCCGGCGTACTTCGTCGTCGGCGTGGACGGCAGCGAGCACTCCGCCGCCGCGGTCGACGTGGCGTTCGAGGAGGCGGCCCTGCGCGGCGCCCGGCTGCGGGCCCTGCTCGTCTGGGAGCCCGGACCGCTGAGGGTCTTCGACGAGCACCAGCCGCAGCAGGAGTGCCGACGGCTCCTCTCCGAGATCGTGGCAGGACGCCAGGCCCGCTGTCCCGAGGTGGACCTGCACCACGAAGTGCTCGTCGGGCATCCCGTCCAGGTGCTCACCGACGCGTCGGCGCATGCGTTGGGCCTGGTGGTGGGGACCCGGGGCCGTGGAGGCTTCGCCGGCATGCTGCTGGGCTCGGTCAGCCAAGGCGTGCTGCACCACGCCCGCTGCCCTGTCATCGCCGTACCGACCCGCGAGTGAACCGGCAGACCGGCACGAA
Source organism: Streptomyces sp. NPDC031426 (assembly GCF_055581585.1). NCBI lineage: Bacteria > Bacillati > Actinomycetota > Actinomycetes > Kitasatosporales > Streptomycetaceae > Streptomyces > Streptomyces sp. NPDC031426. The sequence goes on along the minus strand of NZ_JBVIJE010000008.1, from coordinate 241,144 downwards.
GGGAAGCCGCCGTGACTGCACAACCTCCCGACGTGGACACCGTCACCGGGCTCGTGGCGAACGCCGCGGCGGCGCCCTCGCTGCACAACGCCCAGCCCTGGACCTTCCGCTACCTGCGGGACATCGGTGTCCTGCGGCTGTACGCGGACCTGGAGCGGGCACTCCCGCGGACCGACCCCGAGAACCGCGGCCTGCACGTGGGGTGCGGCGCCGCGCTGCTCAACCTGCGCGTGGCCGCCGCGGCAGCCGGGCTCGCGCCGGTCGTCCGGTTGCTACCGGACCCGGCCTGCCCGGAGTTCCTCGCCGAGGCGCATCTGTGCGGCACGGGAACCCCCGACAAGGCGCTCGCCAGGCTGAGTCCTGCGATCCATCGCCGTCACTCCAGCCGCTTCCCCTTCCGCGAGGAGACGCTCCCCGTCGCCGTGCAGGAGACGTTGCAGGAAGCCGCGTTCGCCGAGGGCGCACAGCTGCTGTTCCCCGGCGCATGGCACGTGCAGTCGATCCTGGAGCTGGTGCGGGACGCCGAGGGCAGGGAGGCGCTCGCGCCGGACGTGCGTGAGGAGACGGCGCGCTGGACGCACACCGGCTCCTCCGGCGATGCCGGGGCCGTTGACGGCATCGCCGCCGAGGCTTTCGGTCCTCGGCAGCGCCACACCTCGGTCCCTGTGCGGGACTTCGCTGTCGGCCGTCCGGTGCCTGAACGCGGCTGGGCGCCCTTCGAGAGGGAACCGAACATCGCCCTGCTGGGTACGGCTCACGACGGGCCCGCGCACTGGTTGTCGGCCGGTCAGGCTCTGGAACGGGTCCTGCTCCAGGCCACGACGGACGGGCTGGTCGCCTCGGTCACTTCCCAGCCCCTGGAGTGGCCCGAGATCCGGTGGGCCGTCCGCGACCCCGTCTCCGCGATGGCTCATGTCCAGATGGTCATCCGGCTCGGTCACGGCCCGGAAGGCCCCGCGAGCCCACGGCGGGCGGTGGCCGAAGTACTCGACGTTCTCTGAGTCGGACCCTGCGAGCGATGGGACAGCGAGGAGAAGCGCATGAAGGTCTCCGAAGTGATGACGGCTCCTCCGGTGTGCGTGGCACCGAGCGCCACCCTGGTCGAGGTGGCCCGGCTGATGGCCGAGAGCGCCGTCGGGTCTGTGCTGGTGGTCGAGGGCGGCGCACTGCACGGCATCGTCACCGACCGCGACCTCGCCGTTCGTGGCACGGGCGGCGGCCTGGACGGGAGGGCCCGGGTGGACGCGGTGATGTCGGCCCGCGTCGTCACGGTCGAGGCCGTCGAGGATCTGGGGGCTGCCTATCGCGCGTTCCGTCGCACGGGGGTCCGCCGGCTTCCGGTCCTGGACGCGGGCCGGGTGGTGGGGGTGCTGACGATCGACGACCTGTTCCTCGACCTGTTCCGGCGGTTCGCCGACCTGCTGGGGCCGGTGGCCTGGAGCGTCCTGCAGGAACCGCCGGGACCGCCCCAGGAGGCCGGAGCCCCGGATGAGCCCTGAACAGACCCGGCAGAACAGGACGGCGCTCCACGAGGACGGTCCGGCGGCGGCCGGCGAGACCGCGGCACAGGCACCACCCGCGGACCGGCCGAGCATCCCAGGACCGCTACGGCCCCAACGAGCTGCCCGGAGCGAGCCACGGCCAGGTCTGGCGTCGGCTGCTCGCCCAGTTCACCGACCTTTTCGCGGTCGTCCTGCTCGTCTCCTCGGCGATCACGTTCCTCGCCTACTGGCTGGGACAGCCCCGGGACCCGGCCACCCTGCAACTGGCCCTGGCCATCCTCGGTGTGGTGCTGCTGAACGCCGGCATCGGTTTCGCACAGGAGTACTCCGCCGAGCGCACCGCGGAGTCCTTGCAGGCGATGGTGCCCCGCACCACGGCTGCTCCCCGGCGACGAGTTGCTGCTCGTGTCGCACGAGGCGACCGAACAGGAGATCCACGCGGCCTTCCAGTGAGCTGGCCCAGCACGGGACCGGCCTCGCGTCACTGCTTCTGGCAGCGCACGATCACCACCGGGCAGCTCGCATGCTGCGACACATGCTGGCTGACGGAACCGAGCAGGGCACGCGCGAATCCGCCCCTGCCCCGGCTGCCGACGACCAGGAGCTCGGCTCCTTCGGCTGCTCTCAGCAGGACGTCGGCGGGGTTGCCGTGCACCACGTGGGTCCGCACCGAGCCGGCAGCTCCCGCGCCGAGCACATCGGTCAGTTCCTGGTTCATCTTCTGCCGGGTCTCGTCCTCGTCGACGTCCATGTCCACGGCGGGCGCCGACCAGCCGTACAGGCCCGGCAGCTCCCACACCGCGACCGCGTCCACGGTGCCGCCGACCAGGCCGGCATAGCGCACGGCCCAGCGCAGGGCCTCGTACGAGGACTGCGACCCGTCGACACCGACCACCACCCGGTGCTCGGAGGCATCCTTGTCCATGCGTCCCACCTCTCCTTCGGTGTCTGTGCCCGCCGGGCCGGTGCACCTCTGTTCTCCACACCGCGGGCCCCTCGCCGCACCGCCAGGGATGAGCATCCGGCGGCATGACGGGCGACGGGAGCAACGGTGCCGTCAGCGCCCGTAGCGCGTCACCCACCCGGGCTCCACCCGCTCCCACTCGCGGTTCCACTGGGCGAGGCGACGGCGGTCGAGGCTGCGGTCGACGGCCCGCCAGACGCCGTAGGCGGCAGCCACACCGCCGAACGCCGTCGCGAAGCCCACCGCCACACCGGCGGTCACCGCGAAGTCCCGGTTCTCGGGGGGATCGGCGATGACCCCGCGGGCGTCGAGCCATACCGTCGCGGTGGCTCCCCGGTGAAGCCATGCCCTGACCGGCGCTATGCCCGTTCGGCTGCCTTCCCGGTCGCTCCAGCGCACCAGCGCATGGAAATCCGGCTGCGCCCCGCGGCGGTCACCGGACGACCTCGCGTCCGTCAGCAGCCGCGCCGCGACGGGATGCAGTCGGGCCGACCGAACCTGCCATACCTGCGTGTAGTGGCCGTACACCGCTTGTCCGGCACCCCACGCCGCCAACGGCAGCACCACAAGGGCGACGACTGTCAGGACAACGCGCAGCCCGCGCTCCAGCCGGTCCACCGGGCGTTCCAAAGGGCTTCGAACACCGGTCCTGCGGGAGGACTCACCGGGCGAGCCGGAGGCGGGCCGGTGACCGGGAGTCCGGGGTGTCCGCATGGCACGGCCTCCGCCCTGGAGTCGTCGGTTCTGTGCGCCCTTCTGACCCTCCCGCCTCGCCAACCGGCCGGACATGGGCCTCACGGTCCTTGTGAGTGCCGTTCGGCCCATCCGTCACGGTGCCCAGGGGATCGATGCTGGGTGTCGACCGTTCCGGGAGGGGCCGATGAGCCGGCGCACCCAAAGCCGTTCCGCAGGGCGACTCCTGCGGTGCTCCGGCGGGTTCTGCCAGGAGCGCTCGGCGGCGAGCCACATCGCCCGGCCATCGGCCCCGTCCGATCGGTTGCTCGCAGCGCGGAAGGCGATCGCATGCTGCTGCCCGACGGCACGTGGAGGCACATCGAGACCATCAGGGTGCAGAGCCTCTTCGGCTGAGTCCGTGCCTCGCTCTCCATCGTGTGCCGATTCCTCGGCCCTTCACCGCCGTTCGGGCACGACCGCGACCGGGCACTGGGCGTGGTGCAGGAGTGCATGGCTCACGCGGCCGAGCTGGAATCCGAAGGCGCTCGTTCGGCGCCGGGCCCCGACGATCACCAGGTCGGCGGCGGCCGACCGGTCCACGAGGACCTTGGCGGCCGGTCCCTCCGGCGTCGCCGGGCGCGTCCGAACATGGGGATACTCGGCGATCGCGGCCTTGAGCCGAGCATCGACGACAGCGGAGGCACGCTCCTCGTACGTGTCCGCCGGCCCTCCTGTACCTATCCGGTTGCCGTTCCTGTCGAAGGCGGGCCTGCGCCAGGCATGCACCACGTCCAGGACACAGCCGCGTACTTCGGCCTCCCGGAAGGCGTACCGCACGGCTTCGGTGCTGGTGTCGTCGGCGTCACCGATGCCCAGCAGGATCCGCTCATGCGTGCCCGCGAGCCCCGCCGGATCGCCTCGGACGACGATCACCGGGCAGTGCGCCCGAGCCGACACGGCCAGACCGACCGACCCGAGAAGCAGTCCCTTGACCTCGCCCCGGCCACGCGAACCAGTCACCAGCGTGAAGGCCTGGGCGCCCTCGTGAACGAGAGCGGCCACCGGGTCCTCGGGGATGATGTCGGTGGTGACCTTGACATCCGGGTTGCGCCGTTCGGCACGATCGGCCGCCGAAGCCACGATGTGCTCGGCCAGCACCTGCTCGGAAGGGCGCCCCGGGCCCACCGAAGGAAGGCCCGCCTCATAGCGCTCCCACAGGGAGGCGTACACGAGCCTCATTGGAGCACCGTGGCGGACGGCCTCGTCCACGGCCCAGTCGACCGCCGTCAGACACGGGTCCGATCCGTCGACGCCCACCACCAGAGGGAGTGTCATCGTCCCCACCGCCTTTCCTGGGTGCCTGGCGGACGGCACCTGGGGGGTGACCTTCACCGTCGCATCCCCGTGGCACAGGTCGCGAGGGCGGTTCGACCCGTGCCGGGGGACCTTCGGCCCCGCTACCGCTCGTGGTTTCGCTCGTACGCCTGCCGCACGGAGGCGGCGACCTGGTCGACCAACCCCGGGAGCGCCGACCGCACCGCTTCGCTCAGGCAGGCGCCGAGTTCGACGTCGGCCACCTCCATGGCGTGCACCACGAGACTCGGCGGCAGCTGGTCGAGGGCCTCCGCCAGGGCGAGGCACTCCCCGAGGCCGAGCGCATGCGTACTCGCCGTACCCGCTGTTCGGGCGGCGGCGTCCGCCGCCGTGAGGGTGTGCAGCTCCCCTGGCCGGCTCGGCCGTGCGCGGAGCGCTTCCACCACGACCACCGTGTCAGCGCCGCGCCACAGGTCGAGCATGCGGGCAGGTTCACCGTCGCTGGCCGTCAGGACGGTTCCGTCGGGAACCCGGCCCCGCAAGGCCTCCACAGCTGCGGGGCCGACCCCGTCGTCGCCACGCAGGAGATTGCCCACGCCGATCACCACGACCCGCCCGCTCATGCGCGTTCCACGGTCACGTCGAGGAAGTGGGCGGCGCAGGAGATGCAGGGATCGTGGTTGCGGATGGCCCGTTCGCAGAGACGAGTCAGTTCCTCGTCGTCGGCGGCGGGTCCGGGCCCGTCGAGGCGAGCCTGGACAGCTCTGCGCACGTCCTCCTCGATGGCCGTCTGGTTCTGGGCCGTGGGCGGGACGATGCGGGCCTCGGTGAGCGTGCCGTCCTCTGTGAGCGCGTAGCGGTGGTACAGCAGGCCCCGGGGCGCCTCGGTGGCCCCGACGCCCACGCCCCGGCGGGGCGGGACCTCGACGGCCGGCCGGGGAGGTCGTTCGTATGCGTCGATGATCCGCAGGGCCTCCTCCACGGCCTGCACCACTTCGATGGCCCGTACGACGATGCTGCGGAAGGGGTTGTCGCAGATGGCGCGGGCCGCGGGATCACCGAGACCGGCTTCCCTCGCCGCCTCGGCGGCCACGGGATGCAGCCACTGGCCGTTGATCGCGTAGCGGGCCAGCGGGCCGGTGAGGTAGCGGCGGCCGTCGAGCGTGGCCGTCAGGGCGGTGGAGTGGGGTACCTGCCCTTCCCGGACGTGCTGTTCGAAGTCGGACAGGGGGATCGGGTGCGGCGCCCGGCCGTTGTCGGCAACGGCCATGACCGCCGGTGTTCCGGTGTCGATGGCGTACCGGCCGGGGTCGCGCAGCGCGAACAGGTCGTGGTCGCACACCGCGTCGGGGAAGTCGAACGCCGCCACCCACCGGACGGTCTCCAGCGCGTCGTCCCGGGCTTGCCGCAGCCGTTCCGCCAGAGGACGCAGCTCGTCCGGTGCCGGCGTCCGGTAGAAGCCGCCGATCCGGACGTTGACCGGGTGGATGGGGCGTCCGCCGAGCTGTTCGACGATCGCGTTGCCGGCCTGCTTGAGCCTCAGGCCGCGCTCGACGGCGGCTCGTTGGTCGCGGGCGAGTTCCACGACGTCGGCACGCCCCAGGAAGTCCGGGGCGTGCAACAGGTAGATGTGCAGGGTGTGGCTTTCGATCCACTCGCCGCAGTACAGCAGGCGGCGCAGCTGCGCGAGGGGGCCGTCGACCGTGACGCCGCTGGCGTTCTCGATCGCCTGGCAGGCGCTCATCTGGTAGGCGACCGGGCAGATGCCGCAGATGCGGGCGGTGATGTCAGGGGGTTCGGTGTGGCCCCGGCCGGTCAGGAAGGCCTCGAAGAAGCGTGGGGGTTCGTAGATGCGCAACCGCGTCTCGGCGACCGTGTCACCCTCGACGCGCAGGTGGAGGGCGGCCTCGCCTTCCACCCTGGCCAGCGCGTCCAGCCGCAGGACGCGGGTTCCGCGATGGTTCATGCGAGCCTTTCCGGGCGAGGGTCCGTCAGGCCGGAGGGCCCTGTCGCTCCTCGGCCGCGAGGTCGGGTACGGGGGCATATTCCGGCGACGCGGCGTTGAAGGTGCGGAAGACACGCTGGACGTCCCGCTCGCTCATCCCGTCGTGGCGCAACTGGGCGATCATGGAGCGCAGGTTGGGTTTGCTCGAGGGTCCGAAACAGCCGTAGCAGCCGCGTCCGTAGGCGGGGCAGATGGCACCGCACCCCGCATGCGTGACCGGGCCCAGACAGGGGGTGCCGTGGGCGACGGTGATGCAGGTGGTGCCGCGCCTCTTGCACTCGAAGCAGACGCTGTGGTTGGAGATCTGGGGCCTGCGGCCGGCCAGGTAGGCGGTGATGACCTCGAGGAGCTGGCGTCGGTCGATGGGGCATCCGCGCAGCTCGAAGTCGACCGGCACGTGGGCCGAGATCGGTGTCGAGGTCTCCAGGGTGGCGATGTACTCCGGCCGGGCGTATACGGCGGCGAGGAAGTCGTCGACGTCGGCGAAGTTGCGCAGTGCCTGGATGCCGCCCGCGGTGGCGCAGGCCCCGATGGTCACCAGGTACCGGGAGATGCGGCGGACGTGCTGGATCCGCTCGGCGTCCTCGGCGGTGGTGATCGACCCTTCGACCAGGGAGAGGTCGTACGGCCCCCGGCCCTCCAGCCGCGCCCGGTCGCCGTCGGCGCCCTCGGCCGGTGTCATCTCCAGGAAGTGGTCGATCCGTAGGCGCTCGGTGAGGCCGAGGAGTTCGTCCTCGCAGTCCAGCAGGGTCAGCTGGCAACCGTCGCAGGAGGCGAACTTCCACACGGCGAGCGTCGGCCGCGGGTCGCGGGCATGCCCAGGTTCGGTGGCCATGTCACAACTCCCTCACAAGGAGCAGGGGCGCCACGCGGTCGTAGCCGACGACCGGCCCGTCGCGGCACAGCAGGAGCGGACCGAGCTGGCAGTGGCCGCAGTGGCCGGTGGCGCAGTGCATGTTGCGTTCCAGGGACACCTGAATGCGGTGCGGGGCCAGGCCCCGGGCCACGAGGTCGCGCGCGGTGTGACGCATCATCACCTCAGGCCCGCACACCAACGCGCAGGTCCGTTCCGGGCGCAGTTCGAGGCTGTCCAGGAGCGTGGTGACCACGCCCACCGCGCCCTGCCAGCCCGGGGCGGGCCGGTCGACGGTCACCTCCACCCGGGCCCGACCGCGCCAGCTCTCGATCTCGTCGTGATAGACTAGATCGGCAGGGGTACGGGCGCCGACGAGGACCGCGAGCGGACCGTAGGCCGCCTGCCGGTCCAGGACGGCGTGGACGACCGGCCGCAACGGTGCCAGGCCGATGCCGCCGGCGACGATCAGTACGTCGTGGCCGACCGCCGCTTCGAGGTCCCAGCCGGTGCCGTACGGCCCACTGAGCCCGACGCTGTCGCCCGGGCGCAGTCGGCAGAGGGCGGCGGAGACCGGTCCCACCGCACGCACGGTGTGTACGAGCCCTCCGTGGCTGCCTTGCAGGGCACTGGCAGAGATGGGCACCTCACCGACCCCGAACGCATAGATCATCGCGAACTGCCCTGGTGCGAAAGGCGGGAGTTTCCGTCCGGCCGGGACCAGCTCGACCGACCGGGTGTCGGTGGTCTCGGCCCAGGTGTCGGCGACCCGGTACGGCAGCGGTGGCAGCACGGTGGTCATTCCTGCTCCGACTCCGTTGTCGGCCCGCGGGACTGTGTCCAGTCGTGGAGGGCGGCCGCTTCCTCGGTGATGTCGATGCCGACCGGGCACCACACGATGCAGCGTCCGCAGCCCACACAGCCGGACGACCCGAACTGGTCGTACCAGGTGCCGAGTTTGTGGGTCATCCACTGCCGGTAGCGGCTGCGCGAGGAGGCGCGGACCGGACCGCCGTGCAGCTGGGAGAAGTCCAGGTCGAAGCAGGAGTCCCACAGCCGCCACCGCTCCGCGTGGTCGCCGGTGAGGTCGGTGACGTCCTCGGTGGTGGTGCAGAAGCAGGTGGGGCACACCATGGTGCAGTTACCGCACGTCAGGCACCGCCCGGCGACGTCGTCCCAGCGGGGGGCGTCGAGGGTTCCGGCCATCAGCTCCCGCAGGTCTGCCTCGGGCATGGTCCGGCCCATGCGGTCCGCGGCGGCCGTGACGCCCGCGCGAGCCGTCTCCCGGGTTTTCGGGTCGGCCGGACGAGCGGGCAGTTCGGCCAGGATCTCCGCGCCTTCCTCGCTGCCGCTGCGCATCCAGAAGCGGTGCCCGTCCTCGTCGACCACTTCGGTCATCACCAGGTCGTAGCCGGGACCAGCGGCGGGCCCGGTGCCCATCGAGACGCAGAAGCACGTGGCGCCGGGCTCCGTGCACTCGACCACGATCAGCAGTGCCCCGGAACGCCGCCCCTCGTAGCCGGGATCGCGGTACGCCCCACCGGTCAGTACGCGGTCCTGGATGGCGATGGCCCTCAGATCGCAGGGGCGCACACCCAGGAAGGCGTACCGAGGCGGCGTGGCCTGGTCGGCCGTGATGATGAGATCGCCATCCACCTGGTCGGCGCTCCATTCCCGCACCCGTGCCGGGTGCAGGAAGGACTTCCACGACTGGGGACCCGCCGCGTTCGCGAAGGCCGCGCCGTCGGGCCGCTCCCGCAGCCGGTACCGCCCGGCTTCCAGCTCCACACCCCATCCGTACGGCAACTCGTCGGCCGACCGCAGCTCCGCCAGCACGATGGCGCCGTCCCGCGCGGTGGGCCCGACCACGGTGAAGCCGCGGCGGATCAGCACGTCCACGAGCGCGGCCATACCGTCCTTGCCCATGACGAGTCCGTCGGACGCGGGCAGCTGGGAGGCATGCACATCGGCGTCGGTGCTCATGACCGGCCTCCTTCGGCACAGCGGACGGCACGTGGAGCCCCGCCGTCCCCTCAGACCCACGATCGCAGCATTTCCGCTGTGGTGCCGTTCCGACAGAGCCACGTGGACACGTATGCGGGGTCCATTGGTCCCGTTGACCGGAGCCGACAGTGGTGGTGGCTGAGAGAAACTACGGGCAGGTGATCCGGAGCGGCGACGATCTCTCGCGGAGATGGGCGGGCTCAGGCTCTACCTGGTCCAGCCGGAGACCAGGTGGTCTCCTGCGAGCGCGACGATCAGGCCCGCGCCTACCGACAGCGCCAGCAGGGACCAGCGGCGGGCGCGTCGCGGGGCTGCGATCCCGTGACGTGCGGGACGGCGGCGCTGGTCGGCGCCGATGAGGCGCGGCAGGCGCCACAGGTAGGCGAGGACGTGCACGGCCATCCGGCGGCCCAGCGACGGCGAACAGGACCAGCAGCACCGCACCAGTCGTGACGGCGGCGGTCCGTTCCGACCACGCCTCTCAGCGAAGGCGGCGAGTGCGACCGAATGCGTTCAGCGGTCGGCCCTGGAACAGGGACGAACGTCCCCTGGCGTGCACTCGTGGTGCGGCGATGTCATGAAGAAGGACCGACCCGAGAGTCATCGCACCCAACACTCAGGTATGCCATGAATGACCGACCCTCCCTCACGGCACGACTGCGTCGCTCGATCGTGGCGGGTGTCTCGCCGCGGCTCGAACCCGTCCTGCTGGCCGTGACCGCAGCGGCCCTGATCGCTGGTGGCATCGCCTGGCTCATGGACGCCGGTGACTTGGCCGGCCTCTTCTGGGAGCTGGGCACTCTCTTCGCCCTCGTTCCCGCGGTGGGATGGGTGCTGGCCGCGCTGCGGCAGGGCCGCACAGGTGTGGACCTCATCGCCGTACTCGCGCTCGGCGGCACTCTGGCCGTGCACGAGTACCTGGCCGGTGCCCTGATCGCACTCATGCTGGCAACTGGCCGCACACTGGAGGCCGCAGCCCAGCGACGCGCCTCGCACGACCTGCGTACCTTGCTGGAACACGCACCACGCTCCGCACGCCGCCGCACTCGCCGCGGGGTGACCACGGTGCCGCTGGCGGAGGTCGCCGCCGGTGACCTGCTCGTCGTCGGCCCCGGTGAGGTGGTTCCCGTCGACGGCCGTGTGGAGAGCGCCGCCGCGGTCCTCGACGAGTCGGTGCTCACCGGTGAGCCCCTGCAGGTCGAGCGGGCAGGCGGGGAAACCGTGCGCAGCGGCGTGGTCAACGCCGGAGGCGCCTTCGAGATGCGGGCCACGGCCACCGAGCAGGGCAGCACATACGCCGGGATCGTGCGACTGGCCCAGCAGGCCGGCGCCGGGTCCGCGCCGGTCGTGCGGCTGGCGGACCGGTACGCGGCCTGGTTCCTGCCGCTGTCCCTGGCGGGGGCGGGACTGGCGTGGCTGATCAGCGGCTCGGCCGTACGAGCGGTCGCCGTACTGGTGGTCGCCACCCCGTGCCCGCTGCTGCTGGCGGCACCGGTCGCCATCGTCTCCGGTCTCTCCCGTGCTTCCCGCATCGGCGTCGTCATCCGCGACGGCGGCGCCTTGGAGAACCTGGGCCGCGCCCGCACCCTCCTGCTCGACAAGACCGGCACCCTCACCCGAGGCCGGCCACGCGTTGTCGACGTCACCGCCGCCCCCGGCGTCAAACCCACGGAAGTCCTGCGCCTGGCGGCCTCCCTCGACCAGTACTCGCCCCACGTACTGGCCCAGGCCATCGTCGACGCCGCCCGGGATCGCAAGCTGGAGCTGTCGATCCCCTCCGACGTCACCGAGGAACCGGGCCGGGGCGCCACCGGCACCGCCGATGGGCACCGGCTCGCCATCGGCCGTATCGCCGCCGGCGAGGACCGGCCGACCTGGGCCCGTGCGGTCGACAAGCGCGCCCTCCTCGACGGCGCGGCCGTCGCCTGGCTGACCCTCGACGGACACCTGGCCGGCGCGATCCTGCTGCGCGACCCGCTGCGCCCCGACGCACCGCGCACCCTGCGCCACCTGCGGGCGGCGGGCTTCACGCGGCTGCTGATGCTCACCGGCGACCGTGCCGCACCCGCCCGCGAAGTCGCCACCATCCTCGGTCTGGACGACGTACGTGCCGAACTGTCCCCCGCCGAGAAGGTCGCCGCCGTACGGTCCGAAGGCGAGCACGCGGTCACGGTGATGGTGGGCGACGGTGTCAACGACGCGCCCGCCCTGGCCGCCGCCGACATCGGCGTCGCCATGGGCGCACGCGGCTCCACCGCGTCCTCCGAAGCGGCCGACATCATCCTGACCACCGATCGCGTCGACCGCCTCGCCGACGCCGTCGCCATCGCCCAACGCGCGCGGCGCATCGCCGTCCAGAGCGCCCTCGGCGGCATGCTGATGTCCCTGGCGGCGATGGCCGCGGCCGCTGTCGGCCTGCTCCCGCCCGCCGCCGGCGCGCTGCTCCAGGAGGGCATCGACGTCGCCGTCATCCTCAACGCCCTGCGCGCCCTGCGCACCGACCGCACCGCACGGCCGGCCCTCGCCCCCGCCGCCGAGGCCCTCATCCACCGTTTCGCGGCCGAACACGAAGGGCTCCAGGACGTCCTCGAATCCGTCCGCGACACCGCCGACCGACTCTCCGACTCCCCTGACCCCCAGGCCCTGGAAGCCGTCGAGGAGACCCACCGGCTGCTCATGGAACGGCTCCTCCCGCACGAGTACGCCGAGGAGCACGAGCTGTACCCGGCCCTCGCGCCGACGCTCGGCGGACCCGAGGCCACCGCCACCATGAGCCGTGCCCACACCGAAATAGAACGTCTCTCCCGCCGCATCGCCACCCACCTGCAACTTGCTCACGCAAGCGGGGGCCTCTCCCCCGAGCAGCTCGACGACCTGCGCTCGTGTCTCTACGGCCTGAACACGGTCCTGCGCCTGCACTTCACCCAGGAGGAGGAGAACTACTTCTCCCTCGCTCCCTGAAGGACGGCATCATCAGCCACCTCGTTCCGCGCCGGCGGGCGAGAAGGATGACGCGGATCTGAGCCGTCCGGCCGCGGACGGGGGCCCTTCGACCCAGTGCGTGCGGGGCGGTCCGGGGCGGATCGTCGAAGCAGGCCGAAGGAAGGAGGGTCGGCATGCCCTGGGCGACCATCCTTAAGGATCCCGCGCCGCGCACCGCCCCCAACCTGCGCGACTACGACAAGGAGTGCGCGAACTTCTCGTGGCAGGCGGCACGCGGCGGGCTGCAGGGGCTGCCCGGTGGGCGGGGACTGAACATCGCGCACGAGGCCGTGGACCGGCACGCGGCGTCGGAGCGGGCCACAGCGGTCGCGCTGCGCTGCGTGGGACGGGACGACTCCGTCACCTCGGTGACCTACGGGGAGCTGGCCCGCGAGACGGCACGGTTCGCCAACGTGCTCCGCGGCCTCGGGATCGGGTACGGCGACCGGGTGGTGACGCTGCTGGGGCGCTGTCCCGAGCTGTACACCGTGGTCCTCGGCACGCTGAAGAACACCAGTGTCCTGTGCCCGCTGTTCTCCGCCTTCGGACCGGACCCGGTGTTCCAGCGGATGACGCTGGGCGACGCACAGGTGCTGGTCACCACGGCGGACCTGTACCGCAGGAAGGTCGCCCGGCAGCGCGCCCGGCTCGCCGCCCTGCGCCACGTACTGATCGTCGGCGACGGGGCGGACGACCTGCCCGGCACCCTGTCCCTCACCGCGCTGATGGCCGACGCGGCCGACACCTTCACGATCCCGCCGACCTGCCCCCACGACATGGCCCTGCTGCACTTCACGAGCGGCACGACCGGCATCCCCAAGGGCGCGGTGCACGTGCACGAGGCGGCCGTCGCCCACTACATGACCGCGCTGTACGCCCTCGACCTCCACGAGGACGACGTGTTCTGGTGCACCGCCGACCCGGGCTGGGTCACCGGCATGTCCTACGGGATCGTCGCCCCTCTCATGCACGGCGTGACCGTCGTGGTGGACGAGGGCGACTACGACGCCCGCCGCTGGTACCGGATCCTCGCCGAGCAGCGGGTGAGCGTCTGGTACACGGCACCGACAGCTCTGCGCATGCTGATGCGCACGACGCCGAGGACGGGGCCGTACGACCTGCCCCGCTCCTTCGACCTGAGTGCGCTGCGGTTCATCGCGTCGGTCGGCGAACCGCTCAATCCGGAGGCGGTGGTGTGGGGTCGGGACGTGCTCGGCCTGCCGGTGCACGACAACTGGTGGCAGACCGAGACCGGCGCCATCATGATCGCCAACTTCGCCGCCTGCGACATCCGCCCCGGCTCGATGGGGCGCCCACTGCCCGGTGTGCAGGCGGCGGTACTGCGGCGCGGCGAGGACGGCCGGGCCGAGGTCGCCGACGGGCACGTCACCGTACTGGAAGAGCCGGGCGTTGAGGGCGAGCTGGCGCTCCGGCCCGGCTGGCCGTCCATGTTCCGCGGCTACCTGCACGACGAGCCACGCAGTGCGGCGGCCTTCGCGGACGGCTGGTACCTCACCGGTGACCTGGTACGGCGCGACGCCGACGGCTGGTACTGGTTCGTCGGGCGCGCCGACGACGTCATCAAGTCGGCAGGACACCTCATCGGGCCGTTCGAGGTCGAGAGCGCTCTGATGGAGCATCCGGCGGTCGCCGAGTCCGGGGTGATCGGGCGGCCGGACCCCGTGGCAGGGAACATCGTGAAGGCGTTCGTCACGCTGCGGCCGGGCTTCGACGCGAGCAGCGCGACCCGGCGGGATCTGCTGGCCTTCGCCAGGCGCCGGCTGGGCCCGGCCGTGGCGCCCCGCGAGATCGCCTTCGACCAGCACCTGCCGCACACCCGCAGCGGCAAGGTCATGCGCCGCCTGCTGCGGGCACGGGAACTCGGGCTGCCCGAGGGCGACATCTCCACCCTTGAGGACTCCGCTTCGGAGGCCGCCTCCACGGCGAGGACGGAGCAGCCCGCATGACCACCACACGCAGCCCCCGCGCACCACGGCCCGCCGCCCGGCCGAACCGTCAGGCCGCACATCGTCTGGCCCTGCTGGAGTCGATGCTGCGCGTCCGCCGGTTCGAGGAACGCTGCGTGGAGCTGTACAGCGCGGCGCGCATCCGGGGATTCATGCACCTCTACATCGGTGAGGAAGCCGTGGCCGTCGGCGTCAACGAGGCGCTCACGGACGACGACGCGGTCGTGTCGACGTACCGCGAACACGGGCACGCACTCGCCCGCGGCGTCCCGGCCGAGGCGATCATGGCCGAGATGTTCGGCAAGGTCACCGGATGCAGCCGCGGCCGTGGCGGCTCGATGCACCTCTTCGACGCCGGCCGCCGCTTCTACGGCGGCAACGCGATCGTCGGCGGCGGGCTCCCCCTCGCGGCCGGCCTCGCCCTCGCCGACCGCATGACCGGACAGGGCCGCGTCACCTGCTGCTTCTTCGGCGACGGCGCCTTCGCCGAGGGTGAGTTCCACGAGACCGCCAACCTCGCCGCGCTCTGGCAACTGCCCCTGCTGCTGGTCTGCGAGAACAATCTGTACGCCATGGGCACCGCGCTGGCCCGCCACCAGGCCCAGACCGACCTCGCGCTGCGCGCGGCCGCGTACGGCATGGTCTCCTGGGCCGTCGACGGCATGGACGTCTTCGCCGTCGAGGACGCCGCCCGGCGGGCCGCCGAAGGGGTGCGTGCCGGAACCGGACCGCACTTCCTGGAGATGCGCACGTACCGCTTCCGCGCCCACTCCATGTACGACTCCGACCGCTACCGCGACAAGGCCGAGATCGAGCACTGGAAGGAACGCGACCCGGTAGAGGGGCTCGCCCGGCGGCTGTGGGATGCGAAGGAGCTTTCCGACGAGGCCCGCACCATCTTGGAGGACCGTCTGGCCGCCGAGATCGACGCGGCCGTGGAAGCGGCCGAACAGGCTCCGGAAGAGCCCGTCGAGGATCTGCTGAAGTACGTCACCAGCCCGGTGGAGGTGACCCGGCCATGACCACGACGCACACGCGTGTCGCCGAAGCCGCCGCGCCTTCCGACCGGAAGACGACGTATCGGGAGGCCATGCGCGAGGCCATGCGCGAGGCGTTGCGCAGCGACGAGCGGGTGTTCTTGATGGGCGAGGACGTCGGCCGGTACGGCGGCTGTTTCGGCGTCAGCCTCGGCCTGCTGGAGGAGTTCGGCCCCGAACGGATCCGCGACGCCCCGCTGTCCGAGTCGGCGTTCGTCGGTGCGGGCATCGGTGCCGCCCTCGCGGGCATGCGGCCGATCGTCGAGATCATGACGGTCAACTTCAGCCTGCTGGCCCTGGATCAGATCCTCAACAACGCGGCGACCCTGCTGCACATGTCGGGCGGCCAACTGCCCGTACCGATCGTGATCCGGATGACCACGGGCGCGGGACGACAGCTCGCGGCCCAGCACTCGCACAGCCTGGAGGGCTGGTACGCGCACATCCCCGGCCTGCGGGTCCTCGCCCCGGCGACTCTCACCGACGCCCGGTACATGCTGGCTCCCGCGCTCGCCGACCCCGACCCGGTGCTGATCTTCGAGCACGGCAGCCTGTACAACGTCTCGGGCGACCTGCCCGCCCACGCCGGTCCGGTCGACATCGACCACGCGGCCGTCCGTCGGCCCGGCACGGACGTCTCGCTGATCACGTACGGCGGCTCCCTGCCCAAGGCATTGGCCGCCGCCGACGACCTCGCGAGCGGCGGCATCAGCGCCGAGGTCATCGATCTGCGCACGCTGCGCCCCCTGGACGACGCCACCGTCGGCGACTCGGTCGCGCGCACGCACCGTGCCGTCGTCGTCGACGAGGGCTGGCGCACCGGCAGCCTCGCCGCGGAGATCTCGGCACGCCTCACGGAACAGCACTTCTACGACCTCGACGCCCCCGTCGAGCGGGTGTGCAGCGCCGAAGTGCCCATGCCCTACGCACGCAGGCTGGAGCAGGCCGCGCTGCCTCAGGTCGGCGGAATCGTCGCAGCCGCGCACCGCGCCGTGGGCGAACCGGTGCCGACCGGAGCCAACGGGGCGGAACGGCAACCGGGGACCGGAAGGTCGGGCTGAGATGACCGCGTTCACCATGCCCTCGCTCGGCGCGGACATGGACGAGGGGCTGCTGCAGGAGTGGCTCGTGAGTCCCGGGGACCGGGTGCACAAGGGCGATGTCATGGCGGTCGTGGAGACCGACAAGGCGGCCATCGAGGTCGAGTGCTTCGAGTCCGGGACGGTGGGGCGGCTGCTCGTCGAGCCGGGGACCCGGGTACCGGTGGGAACACCGCTCGCGCTGATCGAGGACGAAGCCGTACCGGACGTGCGGGCGGGCGTCTCAGGCGGGCCGGTGACAGCCGGGGCAGAGCGGGTCCCGGCCAGGTCCGCCGAGCCGACCGGGGACGCCGTCTTGAACAAGGCGCCCACGCACGCGGCGGCCGACCAGGAACCGGCCGCACGGCACCAGCGTCCGGCGCCTCGGAAGAAGGCGGCCCGCAAGCCCGAGGCGGCTCCGGAGCCGGCACTCGCCGCATCCCGGAAGGAGACGACCGACGAACACCTACATGCGCCCCCGGAGCCGCCCGGTGGAGCCGACTCGGTGATCGGCGCCGGTCCGCTCGTACGGCACCTGGCCGTGCTGCGCGGTGTCGACCTGACGACACTGCACGGCACCGGCCGGGGCGGCCGGATCACACGTGCCGACGTGGAGCACGCCCAGCCGCCTCTCACCCCGAGGGTGCGGGCCACGCCGTACGCACGGCGCCTCGCCCAGGACCTCGGCGTCGACCTGGCGGCGGTGCGGGGCACCGGGGACGGCGGAGCCGTGCGGGCGGCGGACGTGCGTACGGCCATGCGCACCCTTGCCGGAGGAAACGGACCCGAGCGACCCGATCGAGGCCCGCTGATGGGCGACAAGCGTCCGGACGCCGCCGTACGAAGAGACAGCCGCCCGGAGGACCGTACGGACACCATGCGCCGTGCCATCGCCGACCTCATGAGCCGCTCCAAGCGGGAGATCCCGCACTACTACCTGTCCACCACCATCGACCTGACGGCCGCCGAGGACTGGCTCCGCCGGATCAACCGCGCTCGTACGCCCACCGACCGACTCGTACCGGCGGCCCTGCTGCTGAAAGCCGCCGCCGTCGCGGCACGCGAGGTGCCGGCGCTCAACGGTTACTGGCAGAACGGTGGATTCGTCCCCGCCGCCGAGATCAACCTGGGCATCGCGGTCTCGCTCCGGCAGGGTGGTCTGCTCGCCCCGGTGATCCACAACGCCGACACACTGCCGCCCGACGTCCTCATGACCCGTCTGAAGGAGTTGGTACAGCGTGCCCGCCGAGGACGGCTGCGCGGGAGCGAGACGGCCGGCGCCACCCTGACCGTCACCAGCCTGGGCGACCAGGGCGTGGAGGCCGTGTTCGGGGTGATCCACCCGCCCCAGGTCGCCCTGGTGGGCTTCGGCGCGGTCGTCGAGCGGCCCTGGGCCGCGGGCGGCATGCTCGGAGTGCGTCCGGTGGTGACCGCGACCCTGGCCGCCGACCACCGGGCCACGGACGGCGCCGTGGGGGCGCGCTATCTCATGTCGGTCGACCGACTTCTGCAGAGACCGGAGGAACTGTGAGTCAGATGAAGCCACTGAACAACGCGGA
This sequence comes from Streptomyces sp. NPDC031426, assembly GCF_055581585.1. Lineage (NCBI taxonomy): Bacteria > Bacillati > Actinomycetota > Actinomycetes > Kitasatosporales > Streptomycetaceae > Streptomyces > Streptomyces sp. NPDC031426. The sequence continues at coordinate 223,203 of NZ_JBVIJE010000008.1, read as the reverse complement.
GGCCCTGTCACTGATCAAGGAGTCGATCACGCAGATCATCCCCGACGCCGATTTCACCCTGGTCGGACCGGACGACAAGTTCCGCGATGTGCTCGAACTGGATTCGCTCGATTTCCTCAGCCTGGTCGAGCTGCTGTCCGAGCGGGCAGGCGCCCGTATCGACGAAGAGGACTACCCGGACCTGACCACGCTGTCCGACGCGACGCGGTTCCTGGTCGAAAGGACCGGCCAGGGGTCATGACGACTCCCGCTGCAGCACGACTTTGAGGGCGCCTGTGCTGGTGCCGCGCGCGAACACCTCGTAGGCGTCTTCCATCCGGCCGAGGCCGAGCGTGTGGGTGACCAACGGGGAGACGGGCAGATGCCCGAACCTCAACAGCTCCAGCAGCCACGGCGTGGAGGACGTGTCGACCTGGCCGGTGCTGATCGTCACGTTCTTGCGCCAGAGGGACTCCAGATGCAGTGACACCGGTTTGCCGTGGGTGCCGATGTTGGCGATGTGCCCTCCCGTGCGGACGGCGCGCGTGCAGAGCACGAAACCGTCGGGGTCGCCGGACGCCTCGATGACCACGTCGGCGCCCGGACCCTCGGACAGCTCGGCGATCAGGGTCCCTGGCGATTCGGCGGCATCCGCCCCCACACGCTTGGCGTTCTCCAGCCGAGCGCCGGCCAGGTCGACGACGATGATCCTGCGGGGCGAGTAGAGCCGCGCAAGGACCACCGTGGCGAGACCGACGGGACCGGCGCCCACCACGACGACGGTGTCTCCCGGGCCGACGTGTCCGTTGCGGACCCCGACCTCGTAGGCGGTGGGGAGGAGCTCGGCGAGCAGTACGGCGTCGACGGGCGGAAGGTCGGGGGGCCGTCGGGTGGTGGAGTGGTCGGCGAACGGCACGCGGACCAGTTCGGCCTGGGTGCCGTTGATCAGACTGCCCAGGATCCATCCGCCACCCCCACGGCACTGTCCGTACCTGCCGTCACGGCACTCCGCGCAGTCACCGCAGGCCGAGACGGACGACACGATCACCTGATCGCCGGGGCGCAGGTGGTGGACCTGCTCACCGATGTCGACGACCTCGCCGACTGCCTCGTGGCCGAGCACCGTCCCCGGCTTCACCTCGGGGAAGTCGCCCCGCCGGATGTGCAGATCAGTGCCGCAGACGGTCGTTGCGTCGACCCGGACGATCGCGTCGGTCGCCTCCTCGATCACCGGATCGGGGACGGTGTCCCAGGAGGTGTGTGCCGGGCCGTGGTAGACGAGCGCTCGCACCGCTTTCACTCCCTCGCTCCCCCACCTCCACGGTCACCCCCGCACCGCACCCGGGCAACACGGCCACTCGCAACACCTCAGTCCGGCTCCATGTACGGGCGGCGGAAGACCGGTGCCTGACCGCTGCCCCACGGGCGTACGGCCGCCAGCGCCTGGGCCACCGCGGACTCCAGCGCGCCACTGGTGTCGACCGGGACGGCCTCGGGCCACGGCGGCTCCTTGGCAGCCATGGCGTTGGCGATGTCGAGACCGGCGTCGGAGATGCCCGGGGCGCGCGTGCTCAGGCGAGCCGCCGACAGTTCGCCCGGCACCTGGCAGTGGAGGGCCACCAGGTCGGCGCTGGTTCGGTCGGCCAGGCGCAGAGCTGCCTCGCGCTGTGCGGCGTCGGACCAGGTGGCGTCGAGGACCACCGATTCACCGGAGGAAAGCAGTGCGGCCGCGCGGTCGAGCAGTGCGGCGTAGGTTCTGGCCGTCCATTCGGGCGTGTACAGCCCTTCGCCGTAGCCCGCCGCGGCGGACTGCTCCGCCGGGATGCCCGCCAGCTCCTTGCGCATGCGGTCACTGCTGAGCAGGGTGACCCCCAGCCGGTCGGCCAGGGCTCCGGAGAGGGTGGACTTCCCGCTGCCCGGCAGTCCGCCGACGAGAGTGAGGCCGACGGCGGAGGTGCGCAGGTGGTGCAGTGCCATGGAGGCGAGCCGCCGCGCCGCGGCTTCGGCGGCGGGCGCGCCCTGTCGGGCCTGGATCACCGAGACCTTGGCCCGGACGAAGGCGCGGTAGGCGACGTAGTGGTGCCACAGGGACGGGGGCGCGGGATCCCCGGAGTATTCGCCGTACCGGGCGAGGAAGTACGCCGCGGCCTCCCGAGCCCCGAGCTGTTCCAGGTCCATGGCGAGGAAGGCGGCGTCGTCGAGGCCGTCGACGTAGCGGAGTCGGTCGTCGAACTCCAGGCAGTCCAGGACCCGGGGGCCGTCGTCGAGGCAGAAGACGTCCTCGGCGAGCAGGTCGCCATGGCCGTCGACCACCCGCCCCTGCTCGATGCGGGCGTCGAACAGCCGCTTGCGACCTGCGAGATAGCGGCGCACCAGCCCCTCGGTCTCCGTCAGGCAGTCGGGTACGGCGCCGTCCGCGGCCAGGGTCCGGACCTGCGCGAAGCTCGCCTCCCATCGTGCCGACAGCGCGTCCCGCGTGCCCTGCTCGTCCACGTCGCGGCCACGGGGTGCGTGCGCATGCCATGCCGCCAGTTGCCGGGCGACGGTGCGAAGGACGTCGTCCACAACAGCCCCCGCCCGTACGAGGTGGGAGAGGCGGCGCTCCTCCGGCATGCGACGCATCACCACGATTGGTTCAGGTGACTCCCCGTCGGGACTGCGGAACTCACCGAGTCCCACGTAGACGTCGGGGGCGAACCGGCGATTGAGGGCTATTTCGCGCTCGCAGGCGGCTCGGCGGGCCGCGACCGTGGTGTAGTCCAGGAACCCCAGATCGACCGGCTTCTTGAGCTTGTAGGCTCGGTCGCCGACGAAGAACAGCGTCGCGGTGTGGGTCTCGCACACCGCAGCGCGCGACGGCGGCTCCCCGTCGTGCGGAGCACTCGACCGCAGAGCGGACACGTCAGCACGCGGCTCGTGGAGACCGGGCTCAGTCATGAGGAACCACGGCGACCGGGCAGCGTCCATGATGGACGGCGGCCTGCGCCACCGGACCGAGGTGGGGCGCCAGACCGGTACGGTGCCGGCGTCGGCCGACGACCAGCAGTGAGGCGCCCTCCGCGGCTCGTACGACGGCCTTGGCGGGGCTTTCGAGACGGATGCTGTCGGCCACGTCCACCCGCGGGTACTTCTCCCGCCACGGCTGCAGCGCTCTGCTCACCTGCTCCTGCGCGTCCCGGGTCGTCTCCTCACTGAAGCCGTGGTCCACTCCCCAGGGCGTACGTGCGCGGAGCGGCACGCTGCGGCCGTGGACGGCGAGGACGGGAACGTCCCTGGCCGCAGCGGTATGAAAGGCGAAATCGAGTAGGTCGTCCGGCGATCCGTGCAGTTTCAGGGCCACAACGACACGGCTCGCCGCCGTGGCCGGTCTCCCCTCGTCCAGAGGTTCGGCGCGCACCAGCACCACGGGCCGCTCGGCCCGTGCCACGACGGGCATGCTGACGTCGCCGAGGAAGTAGCTCTCGACGGACTCGAGTCCTCGGGAGCCCAGGACGACCATCTCCGACTCGGAGGCCGCTTGGAGCAGGGCGTGCTGGGCATCGTCGGCGACCAGGCTCTTGTCGATGGCCAGGCCCGGGTGGCGGTTCCGGAGTTCCGCCTGTGCTGTGTTGACGAGACGCTTCGCCCAGTAGTTCTGATCGACTTCCGCGGGGAGGCGAGCCGGTTCCGGGGCAAGCATCGGCCACGCGTGCAGCAGCCGGAGAGCGAGCTTTCGCCTCCCGGCCTCGTCGGCGGCCCACCGGGCGGCGGCCAGACTCTCGGGCGAGCCGTCGAGGCCCACGGTGACGACTGGTTGCATGGCGGCGGTCTCCGTCTCGTAAGAAGCTGGAGGGGACGGCGAACGAGTCCGGTCGCGTGGACGGTCCGGACATCGCCTGCATACCGGGAGCGGCGAGTTTCTCCCCTTCGAGGATCTCCCGGTCCTCGCCACGGCGCATGTGGACCCCGGGGGCGGGCGCGAAAGCGGGGCGTGCGGCAGGAGAGGAGACAGGCGCGGTGACGATTCCCCTGGTGGTGGGCGTCGACGGATCCGAGGCGAGCCTTGAGGCCGTCGACTGGGCCGCCGACGAGGCGGCCCGGCACGGGATCCCGCTCCACCTGCTGCACGCGGCGGCCGGTGAGCAGGAGGCGTCCGCCGTGATCAGCGCTGCCTCGGCGCGCGCCAGGGAGGGCGCTCCGGCGGTGCGGTTGTCCAGCGAGGTGTCGCACGATGACGCGGCTTCCGCCCTGGTCGACAAGGGGCGTAATGCCTTCGCACTGGTCCTGGGGAACAGGGGACTCGGAGATCTTTCCGGCATGCTCCTCGGCTCGGTCAGCCTCGCCGTGGCCGCACGCGCCGACTGCCCGGTGGTCGTGGTCCGCGGCAGTTCGGAGCACCGCGCTGCCCGGTTCGGAAGTGTCGTCGTGGGTGTCGAGGACGGGGAGGGCAGCGGCACGGCCGTGGACTTCGCGGTGCGCGAGGCCCAGGTGCGGCGCTGCCGACTCGACGCCGTACACGCCTGGAGCGCACCGTCCGGTGCCTGTACGACACCACAGGCACCCTCATGGCTGTTGGAGGCCCACCGGCGTCCCCCGGCGCAGGTGCTCGACGACGCTCTGCGCCAGCCCGTGGAAAGGTACGGCGACGCCGCAGTGAGCCGGCGCTTGATCGAGAAACCGGCGCGCCAGGCGCTGTTGGAGGCCGCGTCGACCGCAGATCTGCTGGTCGTGGGTGCCCGGCGGCGACTTGGGCATCCGGGGCTGCAACTCGGCCTGGTCAACCACGCACTGCTGCATCACGCGCCGTGTCCCGTGGCCGTCGTACCCCAGATGTGACCGCCGCAGGACCCGGCCGCACGACCGGCTTTCCAGGGCCGGTCGCCGGTAGCCCGGGACCTGCGGCTCCGCGATCCAGGTACGTCTCGACCTCTTCGAGGACGACGACGGCACGACGAAAGCCCACCTGGTGCTGGACACCGGCACCACGGCGCTCACCGGCCACGGAACCGCGCACTGCCATCCGGCGGACACGAACGTGCCGGAGATCGGCGATGAGCTGGCGGCAGGCAGGGCGCTGGTCCATCTGGCTCATCAGCTGCTGGAGACTGCCGAACGCGGCGTCCAGGCCAACGCCCCACAACCCAGCACCCGTCAGACAGCCGGACGACCTCTCTGATGCCCAACCGCTTCACAGGGTCCCGGTAGGTGTGTCCCGGGCGTCGTCCGTCCGGAACGAGATCTGCGCGGTGACCGAGACCACGCCGTCGACGCCCCGGCACAACTGCTCGATGACGGGGATCAGACTCCTGTGCTCCACGGTGCCTGCAAGGGCGACCCGCCCATCGCGGACCTCCGCGGTCACGTCCCTCGGATCGAGCCCCAAGGTGCGCCGCAGGACGTCTCCGGTGATCTCCTCGCGGATGGCGTCGTCACGGCGAAGGAAGACCCTCAGCAGATCACCACGACTGACGATGCCGAGCAGCCGATCGGCTTCGTCGACCACGGGCAGGCGTTTGACGTTCTGGGTCTCCATGAGGCGGGCGGCCTCGACCACGGTCCATTCGGGCCGTGCGCACACCGCGGGAGCGGACATCAGTTCCTCGGCCCGGGATCCCTCGGCCTTGGCACGTTCCCAGGCCTCCAGATGCGGAATGGGGGTCCTGCCGGTCGGGTCGGCCTGGTCGGCGCTCTTGCGCAGCAGGTCGGCCTCGGACACCACGCCCATCGGACGGTCGAGCTCGTCCACCACGGGTACGGCGGTGACGTCGTTCTCCTCCAGCAGCCTGACGAGCTCCTTGAACGGCGTGTCGGGCCGTGCCCGGACGACGTCCCGGGACATGAGCTCCTCGACTGTTCGGTGATGCATGGTGCCTCCCGGGTGCGGGACACCCACCTCGCGGATACGAGGCCGCCGCCCCGTGCGGCGGTGCGGCCCGCGTGGCAGGTTGGATACAGCACCATTCTGAGGAGAGGGCGGCGATCATGCGAGCTCACCTCGGCGACCAACTCGTCATCGAGAGTCCGGCGACCGGCGCAGCCAGGCGCGACGGCGAGATCGTCGGACTGCACCACGAGGACGGAACACCCCCCTACGACGTGCGTTGGTCCGACACGGACGACGTGACGCTCGTGTTTCCCGGGCCGGACGCCCACATCCGCCATCTCGAGCACGAGCGGCCCCCGGGGGTGGGCGAGGCGCCGCCGACAGCCGGCGAGGCGGCGGCCGCGTCCACGGTGAGCAGGCCGGCCGGGACGGGCAATCCCGGTGACATCGGCCGGCGGGTGGCCGTCGAACGCCGAAGGCGCGGACTGAGCCGAGAGGAGACAGCCGGCCGCGCGCGAATGTCGCCCTGCTATCTGGCCCATCTGGAGGAACAGCCCGCCGATCCGACCTTGGCGACGCTCATCAGACTGGCCGACGCGCTGGGCACCTCGGTCGCCGCACTGCGCGGCGGAGGCATCGATCTCCCGCCCGGTCAGGGCCACGCACTGCTGCACCCCCAGTTTCGGGACCTCAGCCCCCAGGAGTGCCGCACCCTGCTCTCCACGCACGGGGTGGGGCGGGTCGCGGTGTCGACGGCCCACGGCCGCCCGGCAGTCGTCCCGGTCAACTACGAATTCGTCGATGACGCCATCGTCTTCCGGACCGCGCCCGACTCCGTGACGGCGGCGGCAGCGGAGACGGAGGTCGCCTTCGAGGTCGACCACGTGGACGACGCCCTGAGCCAGGGCTGGAGCGTGCTCGCCGTCGGACCGGCACGTGTGGTGACGGACCCCGAGGCAGTACGCGAGCTCGCCCAACGCGCGCACACCACGCCGTGGGCGGGCGGCGAGCGCGAGATGTGGGTGTCGATCGAGCCCACCCACCTCACGGGCCGCCGGATCACCCCTGCCGATCAGTAGACGGTCATGGCTCGGACGCAGGGCTGTCCGGTCCCGAACCCTCGCCGCCCAGTCGGGATTCGACGCCCACCACGCCCTCCAACCCGCGCACGAGGCGCTCGGCGACCCAGGTGAGCGAGGTGTCGTGGACGGGCCCGCGGAGCCTGACGACGCCGTCCCGCACGGACACGTGGATGGCGTGGGCGTGCAGGGGGAACAGGTAGGACACCACCGTACGGCGGACCTCCTCCTCGATGTCCTCGTCCGACCGCAGGAAGACCCGCAACAGGTCGCCACGGCTGACGATGCCGCGCAATCCGTCCTCGGCATCGACGACCGGGAGCCGTTTGACGTGGTGCACGGCCATGAGGCGCGCTGCCCGGGCCAGGGTGTCGTCCGGGCGGACCGTGACAGCGGGCGCGCTCATCACCTCCTCAGCGGTCACACCTTCCGCCTTGGCCAGGTCGGATCGCAGTCGCATCCGCTCGGAACGGGTGGGCCGACGATCCCGGAACTCCTCCTTGGGCAGCAGGTCGGCCTCGGACACCACGCCGACGACCCGCCCTTCGCCGCTCACGACCGGCACGGCACTCACGTGCCGCTCGTCCATGACCCGCACGATCTCCTTGAACGGCGCATCGCGCCCGACGGCGACCGCGGGCGTGGTCATCACATCGCTCACGATGTGCACAACAGTGACGGGCATGTCTCGGTCCTCGAAGGGCGGCCGGGGAACCCGGCTCGGCGGATGCCTCAAGCATCACCATGACCTGACAGGTCGCAAACCGGCCGGAGAGCCACCCTGGCCCGGGACCCGATGGCGTGTCGCGGCGCCGGGCAGGCAGTGCGACGGTATTCACAGGAGGACCTCGGCAGCCGGGCGAGAAGGCGGTGACAGCTATGGAACTCCCACTGGTCGTGGGCGTCGACGGATCGGACTCCAGTCTGGCAGCGGTCGACTGGGCCGTGGACGAGGCGGCACGGCACGGTCTGCCCCTCCATCTCGTCCATGCCTCTCTCTGGGAGCGGTACGAGGGAGCCCAACCGTCCTTCAGCACCGACCGTCCGGCCGAGGAGGTCATGGCCGAGCACATCGTCGCGTCGTGCGTGGACCGGGCCCGGCGACGCAATCCCGAGGTCAAGGTGTCCGGCAAGGCGCTGCCGGAGGACGCCGTGTCCGCGCTGCTGCGGACGGCGCCCGAGGCGTTCGCCCTGGTCACGGGGTCACGTGGGCGCGGCGAGATCGCCGGGATGCTGCTGGGATCCGTCAGCCTCGCGGTCGCGGCCCGCGCCGTCTGCCCGGTCGTCGTCATCCGGGGCGCGGAAGCCAACCGGCGGGGAGCCTACGGCCGCGTGGTGGTGGGGGTCGGTGACGCGTCCGGTGGTGCGGGGGCCGTACGGTTCGCCGTGCGGGAAGCCGAGGTGCGCGGCTGTGCCCTGACAGCCGTACGGGCCTGGCGCAATCCGTCACAGGAACCCGTGGACCACATGCTGATCGCTGACGACGCCGCCAGGCTGCGCGAGGAGCGGGCCGCGACCAGTCTCGAAGATGCCCTGCGCGAGGCGGTACGAGAGCACCCTCAGGTGGATGTCCGTCGCAAGGCGGTCGAGGGCACCGCCCACCGGGTCCTCCTGCGGGAATCGGCAGAAGCGGACCTGATCGTCGTCGGCGCTCAGCGCCGGCACGGCCACTTCGGTCTGCAGCTCGGCCGGGTCGGCCACACCCTGCTGCACCACTCGGACTGCCCGGTCGCCGTCGTCCCCCAGCCGGTCTGAGGCCCGCCACAGGCACCTGGGCCCGCACAGCCTGCGAAGGAGAGGGAAAGGTGGCGGATGTCGGAGTGGACATGGGAGTGGACGGGTTACGACCCCGCCGCCGAGCAACTGCGTGAGTCCCTCTGCACACTGGGCAACGGCTACTTCGCCACCCGCGGCGCCCTGCCGGAACACCGGGCCGGCCTGGTGCACTATCCAGGCACTTATGCAGCGGGGTGCTACAACCGCCTGGAGTCGACCGTGGCGGGTCGGCAGGTCGTGAACGAGGACGTGGTCAACCTCCCCAACTGGCTCCTTCTCCGGTTCCGGGCGCGCCGCACGGACGGGACGTGGAGCCCGTGGTTCTCCCCCGGCACGCACACCCTCCTGGACCACCGGCACACACTGGATCTGCGCCGGGGCACACTCGAACGGTCCTCCCGCCACCGGAACGACGAACTGGGTGTGCTCCACGTCGAGCAGACCCGCCTCGTGCACATGGAGGACCCGCACCTGGCCGCACTGCGGACGGTGCTCACGGCCGAGGACTGGACCGGGCAGATCGAGATCGAAAGCTCTCTGGACGGCGATGTCACCAACGGCAATGTGCACCGTTATCGCGCACTCGACCGCCACCACCTGAACCACGTGCGAACCGGTGCGCACGAGCCCCACACCATCTGGCTGAGCTGCCGGACCAGCACTTCGGACATCACCATCGCCCTGGCAGCCCGGACGGCGGTCCGCGCGGACGAGGCTCCGGCCTCATCAGTGCTTCGGCCCGCCCGCCACCGCGCTGTCCACCGTCTGGTCGTCCCGATCACCCGGGGCAGGCCCGTCACCGTGGACAAGACGGTGGCACTGCACACCTCGCGGGACACAGCGATCAGCGATGCCCTCGGCGAGGCCGTCGAGCGGGTGTCCGTGGCGGCGGACTTTCCGGCCTTGCTCGACTCCCATGTCGCGGCCTGGGAGCGGCTGTGGCGACGCACGGACGTACAGGTGCCCGGGGAGGCCGGCCGCATCCTGCGCTTCCATCTCTTCCACGTCCTGCAGACGCTGTCACCGCACACGGCGGAGCTGGATGCAGGCGTCCCGGCCCGGGGTCTGCACGGCGAGGCGTACCGGGGTCATGTGTTCTGGGACGAGCTCTTCGTCCTCCCCTATCTCAACCTGCACCTTCCGGAAGTGTCCCGGGCACTGCTGAACTACCGTCACCGACGCCTCTCCCGGGCCTGCGCGGCGGCGAGCGCGGCCGGCAGGACCGGGGCCATGTATCCGTGGCAGAGCGGCAGCAACGGGCGTGAGGAATCCCAGGAATGGCATCTCAACCCCGCCTCGGGCCGCTGGCTGCCGGACCACTCGCGCCTCCAGCACCACGTGGGTTCGGCGATCGCCTACAACGTCTGGCAGTACTGCGAGGCCACCGGTGACACGGAGTACCTGCACACCAAAGGCGCGGAAATGCTGCTGCAGATCGCCCGTTTCTGGGCGGACCTCGCAGTCTTCGACCATGACACGCGCCGCTACCGGATCCGCGGTGTCGTCGGCCCCGACGAGTACCACGACAGCTATCCCGGTACCGCGAAGCCCGGGCTGGACGACAACGCGTACACCAACGTCACCGCCGCCTGGGTCCTCACCCGCACTCTGGAGCTCGTGCGGCGCCTTCCCGCATGGCGGCGCGAGGAACTGTTCCAGCGGGTCCGGCTGAGCGCCGACGCGCTGCCGGAGTGGGAGGAGGTCTCCAGACGCCTGCGGGTGCCCTTCCACCAAGGCGTCATCAGTCAGTTCGAGGGCTACGAGGACCTCACCGAACTCGACTGGGACGCCTACCGCGCCCGCTACGGCACCATCCGGCGGCTGGACCGCGTTCTCGAGGCCGAGGGCGACACGGTCAACCGCTACAAGGCGTCCAAGCAGGCCGACGTCCTCATGCTCGGCTACCTGTTCTCGCCCACGGAACTGCGTGCTCTGTTCCGGCGTCTCGGATACCACCTGGACGACGAGATCTGGCGCAGCACCGTCGACTACTACCTCCAGCGCACCAGCCACGGCTCGACCCTCAGCGAACTCGTCCACGGCCTGGTCCTCGCCAGAGCCAGACGGACCGACGCATGGCAGTACGTCCATGAAGCCCTGGAGGCAGACATCGCCGACATCCAGGGCGGCACCACGGGCGAAGGCATCCACCTCGGCGCCATGGCCGGAACCCTCGACCTGATCCAGCGCGGCCTGACGGGACTGGAGACACGCGAGGACGCCCTCTGGCTGGACCCGGTCCCGCTTCCGGCGCTCTCCGAGTACGGCTTCACACTGCACTATCGCGGTCACTGGGGCATCGGCATGCGGCGCCGGAGCGGGCAGCTGGAGATCGCCGTACCCGACTCGGAGGAATCGCCGATCCGCGTAGTGCTGGCCGACCGCGCGGTGACCATCGCCCCAGGGGAGACGTGCACGCTCCTTCTGCCGGAGGACTGACGCTGCGGCGGTCGCCGGCTCGGCCACCATGGGGATCTCCACTCACCGTTCGTTCTCCCTGGGGCTGCCGCGTCGTGCCGGGTGGCGTGGCGGAGAGCCCGGCGCACCGGTATGCAGGGTGATGGCGAGCCAGCACGCCCAACCGACGGGTTGCAGGGCCCAATAGCTGACGGCGCGGTACAGGAGCGTCGCGGCGATCGCCGGGCCGGGCCGGAGACCGTACAGCACGAGCAGTGCGGACAGGCTCGTCTCCACGATGCCGAGGCTGCCCGGGGTCAGGCGCAGGCTGCCGGGGATCTGGGTGAGGACGTAGGCGAGCAGCAGGCTGTGCCAGGGCACGCCGATGCCGAGCGCCCACAGGCTGGCAGCCAGACAAGCGACGTCGAAGGCCCAGTTCAGCAGCGCGAACGCGAACGGTCGAAGCCACGGCCGCAGGCCGGGTTGCAGACCGCGGGCCTGTGCGACCAGCCGGGCGAGTGCCTCCTGGCCCTGTCGGACGCGGCGGGAGCGCGTCCCGGCACTCGCCCAGACTCGCCCCACCGCGTGACGGAAGCCCGAGAAGCGGGATGCCCCGACGACCGCCAAGGCGACCCCCAGGACCAGCAGCGCACCCGCCACGGGAAGCAGAACGGTCCGCAGCCCCGCCGGTCCCGCCGCGACCACACCGGCCACGAGCAGGACGGCCAGACCCAGTACCGCCAGCGCACCGGCCACCACCAGCACGGCGGCCGCGAGTACCTGCTCCACGCCCCTGCGGCGCAGCTGCCGGAAAACCCAGGCGGCCGAGAACGCCGCCCCTCCGGGCAACGCACCCGCGACGGCGTTGGCGGCCACCACGATCGCCGTCGCGCGCCGCAGGCTCCAACGGATCCCGCCCGCCCCGAGCAGCCAGCGGTACATGGCGGCGAAACACACGATCGACAGCACCTGGCACACCACGGCGCCCGCCACCGGTAGCGGGTGTACTCCCACGATGAGGTGGTAGGCCTGCGCCAGTTCACGCCGCCGCAGGATTGCGACGAGGACCACTGCCGCCGCGAGGAGAACGGCCACCGACCACCACACCGGGCCCGGTCGCGCGGGACGTCCCTCCGGCCACCGAGCACCACCCAGCGCTTCGGGCTCCCGCCGCCCGGACATCGGCCATCACTCCCGCCAGGCAGCGTGAGGGTTCCGATGCCGAAGGTACGCGACGAGTCGGGCCGGCACAGCGCGCCTCGCCGCGGTCACCCGGCACCGCAGTCCCGGTCCCGCGTATCGGCCCGCAGCCGTCCGCCCGGCCGCGCTGGCCGCCCTGTCCACGCGGTCCCCCCGGCCCACGACCGGCGCCCGCCCCTCGCCCGGCCCGCAGCACCGACGACGGCTCACCGATCCGCACCGATCGCCCGCGTGCCCGAACAGCCCAAGCACGCCATGGGACCAGAGCCCCAGCCGCTCCGCCTCGCCCAGCCCGGGAGCAGCAAATGAAGGACGCCCCGCTGGAGCTGCCCGAGGTGGGTTGGCTGGAGGCCGCCCGGTTGACCGCCGGCCTGGACCGCCACCAGCGCCGGGACCTCGCCGCCCACACCCGGGTCCACCCGCCGCACTTCCAGCCGAGTCAGGACGGTCCGCGCAATGACGTGATCATGCTCGGCGGCTACCAGACCCTGACTTCTACTTCACCGCCGAGCAGCCGGAGCTGTCCCTGTTCCACTGCCACCAGCAACTTGGCCGCCGTTCCAGGCCCGCATCGCCCTGCTGGCGGCCGGACCGGGACAGCGGCTTCCCGCTGAATCCGGCGACGATCGGGAACCCTCTACGGCGGACCCCTATCGCTGGTGAGGGCCACTCACCGAGTGACGTCCAGTTCCGTGTACATCCCAGCCGCGTAGTGACCCGGGACATTGCACAGCAGCTCGTAGCGACCCGGTCGCAGCGTGACCGTGGTCCAGGCCGCGGCACCGGGGGCGATGCCGTCTCCAGCGCCACTGCCACAGGTGCGGGACGCCTCGCCGAGACTGCCGGCTTCCGATACCCGGCCGCCGGAGCCGATGGCACGTTGTCCTGCGCCCTGCCCCGCCGGCAGCGGCAACACGATCGCCTCGTGCGTGAGGGTTCCCGCATTGATTACCCGCAGTGTGACCTTCCCTGCCGGAACGGTCGTGGGGTGGGCTACCAGGCGCATCATGCCCATGCCGTACCAACCTGGGTGGCCGTTGTTCGGCGCGGGCCAGTTCGGGCCCCGCATCATGCGTCCCGTGTCCCACACGGTCACGTCGACCGCACTGCCTGTCGCGGCCGGCGCGGCGCATCGGGCGCCCTGCGCTCGCCAGGACGCCGGTCCCGCCCTGTGAAAGGCGCCGGACGCAGCCATCAGACCCGTCGTGGCGACACCCAGCACCAGGGCCGCCGCGGCAATGGCGATCGCCGACCAGACCCCTCGACGGCGATGCGGGTTCATCGGTGCTCCCGAAGCAGCGCGAGCCGACGTTTGTACTCCTCCTCGTCGATCTCCCCGCGTGCGAACCGCTCCGCGAGCAGGTTCTCGGCCCGCCGGTCCTGCCACCCTTCCTCGCCAGGCGGTGGAGACAAGCCCGGCTGCTGATGATGACGGGCACCGGCGAGGTAGCGCACGAGTACGACGAGGCCAACGATCAGGACGGCCCAGAACAGCACCATGAACACCGTCATGACGATCCAGCCGCCCCAGCCCCATCCTCCGTCGTACCACATCATGCCGATCACTTCCCTCGGCTGACTGCTCTGCTCCGGTGATACCAGGATGAATCAGTGAGACCTCAGCCGCGCTGGGCCACAGTTCCCAGATGTGGGGCCGGAGGACCCAACGCCCCATTCGGCTCCGCCGTTGGCAGCTGTGTGGAAACCCTTCGCAGAGCACGACGTGCCACCCAGGCCGTTCACCACCCAGGGCTTGGCCGTCGACCCACCCACTCCGCAGCCGCCGTCGCCGGCGGTCGGCTCTCCTGACCGGTGCTGACGTCGAAGGCCCGACGCACGGGTGGCGGCGGTCACTCCTTGCCTCGGACCACCGCGACGGAGCAGTGCGCGTGGTGCAGCAGGGCCTGGCTGACCGAGCCGAGCAGCAGACCGGTGAAGCCACCGCGTCCGCGCGCACCGGCCACGACCAGCCGCGCCTCGTGACTCGCTTCGATCAGGGCCGGGCGGATCCGGGAGCGCACCAGGCGCCGCTCCACAGCGACCTGGGGATAGCGCGTCTGCCACGGAGCCAGGGTCTCGTCCAGCAGCCGCTGCTCTTCCTCGCGGAGCCGGTCGATGTCGACCACCATGTTCAGCGGGTCGCCCGGCCCCTCGTAGGCCCGTTCGCTCCAGGTGTTCCACACGTGCAGGGCCAGCAGGTCCGCACCGCGCATCGACGCTTCGGCGAAGGCGAATTCGACGGCGCGTTCGCCCGCCGGGGAGCCGTCCACCGCCAGCAGCACGGGACCGGTCGGATTCGGCCTGCCTCTTACCACCAGCACCGGGCAGTGGCCATACGCGGCCAGATGCACGGCAGTGGAACCGAGGAGCAGGCTGCCGAACCCGCCCAGCCCGCGGCTGCCCACCACGACGAGCGAGGCGGTGCGCGACTCGATCTCCAGCACCATCAGCGGCTCGCCCACGGTGACCTCTCGTGCGATGTCCACACGCGGCGCGACCTCACGTGCCCGTTGTTCGGCCTCGGCCAGCGCACCGTCCACCAGCTCGCGCACCCCCGCCCTGGCAGGACTCCAAGGAGGCCCACTAGGGGGTGGATGGATCGACGGCCACCCGAAGGCGTGCACCAGCCGCAGGCCAACCCCGCTCAGCACCGCCTCGTGTGCCGCCGTCTCGACCGCGTCCAGACTGGACGGTGAGCCGTCGACTCCCACTACGACCGGCTTCGCCATGCCGCGCCTCCTCGCCAGGCCGGCTTCGCGGCCGCCTGCCCGGCTGCGTCCATCCTCCGCCACGGTGCCGCGCAGCGCATCGGATGGCCTTCCCGGCACCTTCTGGACAGCGGCGCCATACGCGTCCGTGGACGTGCTCCCAGGCGCCGCCGTACCACCGCTGTCGCGGTGACTCACCCCGTCCCTGATCACGCTCAGTCATCACCCGGAAGGCTCAGCAGACACGGCGTGGGTGCACCCCAACGGGTCGTATGCGGAAGGGGCGCTGTCACCCAAGGGGCCCCTGGAGGAGGAAGTCGTGTTCCGCCACTCGATACGTACGTTCCTGGTGAATCTGTGCGCGCTGACGGCGGCATCGCAGGCGGCCCCCGCCCTGGCCCCCGCCGCCCCGGCCGGCCCCCACCCGCAGCTTCAATTCGCCTCGTGCGGCCGCAGCCGCACGAGACTGCCCTGGTGCTTCAGTGGGGTTGTGCCTCAGCGGAAAGCGGCGATGTTGCGGGCGACCCAGCCGCCGAAGGGGCGCGGGGCGCGGCCGAGGACTCGTTCCACGTCCGGGCTGATCCGCAGTTCGGCGGGGTTCGGGGCAGAGATGATGTCCAGGGTGTCGTCGGCGAGTTCCGCCGGCACGAACCGGGTCATCGTGGCCTTGGCCTCATCGCGGGTGAGTTCGTGGAACCGTACAGGCGAGCCGAGCGCGGCGGCGATCGCCTCCGCCTGCTGACGCGGCGTGATGACCTCCGGCCCGGTCAGCTCGTACACCCCGCCGGCGCGCCGGTCGTCCAGCAGGCAGGCCGCCGCGACCTCGGCGATGTCTGCCGGGTCGATGACCGGCACCCCTACGTCGCCGAAGGGCGCGGCGACCGTCCCTTGCGTGCGGACGGACTCCGCCCAGGCCAACGCGTTGGAGGCGAAACCGCCCGGTCGCAGGACGGCCCAGTCCAGGCCGGACTCCCGCAACGCGTCCTCCACCGCGCGCATCGCGACCCGCGACGGACCGAGCGGCCTGGTCGCCACGCCCTGCGAAGACAGCAGGACGACCCGGCGGACCCCACTGGCCGCGGCCAGGCCGATGATGTCGGCCGGCCTGGCTTCGGGGGCGTGCAGGTCTCCGGGCAGCAGGAGGAACAGGGCCTTCACCCCGTCCAACGCGGGTGCGAGGCTTGTCAGCTCGGCCAGGTCCGCCGTCACGTGCCGGACTCCGTCCGGCATCGCCACCGCGTGCCGCGACACCGCCGTCACCTGCTCGCCCGCCTCGGCCAGGGCGTGCGTCAAAGGTCGGCCCACATTCCCGGTAGCCCCGGTCACCACGATCATGTTCAGCTCCTAGTCCGTTGTGCGCTTCGGTAATTGACGCTAGGAGGCGGGCTTACTTTTCGTAAGAACATACCCAGAGGTAAGCTCCCGACATGAAGGAAGGTGCGCAGCTGACGCAGGCTGAGATAGGCAATCGGTATGAGGTGTTTCACACCGACTGCCCCGCGCGAAACGTGGTCGACCACGTGACCAGCAGATGGGGTATCTGGGTGCTGATCTCCTTGCGGAGCAACGACCTTCGGTTCCACGAGCTGCGCGACAGCATCCAGGGCATCAGCGAGAAGATGCTCGCTCAGACCCTGCGCGCGCTGGTCCAGGACGGCTTGATCTGGCGGGAGGTGGAGCCGACGACGCCGCCCCAGGTCACCTACGGGCTGTCCGAGTTCGGTCAGGACGTCAGCGAGCCGCTGACGGACTTGTTCAACCGGATCACACACCGGCTACCGCCGCGCAGCCCGGGATAGTGCGGTGGTGGTCGGCCTCGAAGGCGAATCCAGAGTGACCTGGTGACCTCGTTGATGCGTCGGCAGTGACCGGCGAGACTGTCGAGGATCTGCTCGGCGGTCCTGTGCCATACGTACGGGCGGGGGTTCGCGTTCCAGTCCTTGATCCAAGCGCGGATCTGGCGTTCGAGGGCGGGGCCGGAGCGGTGGACGCTGCGCTGGAGCTTCTTGCAGGTCAGCTCGCCGAACCACCGCCCGACCAGGTTCAGCCAGGCCGAGCCGGTCGGGGTGAAATGAAGGTGGAACCGGGGGTGAGCCAGTGGTCTTCATCGACCGGCTCCTGGGGACACGGGTCCATCTGCGGACTCGGCCCACCCGTGCGGCGTTGGGCGTGCTCTACAAGGTGGGGTCTCCCACGATCGTCCGGGCGATCCAGGAGGTCCGCCCGCTCTACCTTCCAGCGGCCGCATTGGTCCTCGGACCCGGTTCGGCCACAGCGGTAACAGCCGCGTCGGTGGACGCGTCGAAGAGATCACCCGGTCTCCCGGGCGGGGCTGCGGCGCAGCTGACGACGCAGCGGCCACACCCAGCCGCACCAGCCCGGGCCAGCGGCAACAGCCGCCGCCGACGGGGGATCCCCGCGATCGAGTGGGGCAGCCCGGCGGCCGGAACGCCCGCCACCGGGAGACGGCGAGAATCCCGAAGGCATAGGCACGGGCGAGCATACGGCCGTGTCGGGCCGCGGGCATCAGCTCGGTCAAGTGCGTGTCCGCCAAGGCCGGTTCGGCCCCCCGTACGAACACCGGGCAGGACCCGCAGCACCAGCCACGGGGTCGAGCAAGTCGTCGAAGGCGTGCGGGAGTTGCTGCCAGCGGTCCCTGCCCGCCGCGTACTCGTCGTCGGTGAGCAGGCAGGAGTCGAGCAGGGCCGACAGGCCGTCGCGGTCCAGGCCGGGCGAGGTGAAGGTGAGGTACTGGCAGCGGTCGCCGTGTTCCGGGTGCCAGTCCACGGAGGCGGCGAGGCGGCGCTCGGCGGGCACCATCTCCCAGGCGGCGTCGGGCAGAGCTGCCAGCAGGGGCCGGCCGACGCCACGCACAGCGCGCCGCCGGCGGCGTCCCAGGACAGCAGTGTGTCGGGGCGGTCCGCCAGCCAGAACCGGCCCCGGCTGCGCGCGGCGGCGCAGGTGACGTCCTCAAGCGCCGCGTACAGGCGCTGCGGATGGAAGGGCCGTTCGCGCCGCCAGACGAAGGTGCTCACGCCGTGCTCGTCGCACGACTGCGGTAGCAGCGCGCACGCAGGATGCACACGGGCGGCGGCCGCTGCCACGTTGAAGCCCGCCAGCAGACTTGCGCCCAGGGCGCCGACGCTTTCCACGCGTACCTTTCGTGCGCCTGGTGTGAGCTGGGCGAGCAGCGCGTGGTCGGTGTCGTCGGCGACCTCGTCGCAGGAATCGTCGTCGCCTAGGGCGATCACCGTGGGGTACTCCAGCTGCCGGGCGAAGGTGCCGGCGACCGTGCGCTGGTCGGTCGGAGCGGCAGCGAGGCCGACGTCGGCCAGGTCGTCGCCGTTGGACAGGTACGGCAGGACGAGTGCCGGGGCGACCACGGTGGCGACCCCGGTCAGGGCCAGCGGTGCACCCGCGGCGGCGATGACTCCGGCCATGGCCTGGGGCTCGACGGAGTCCCACAGTTCCACGACGGCCGGCCGGTACCTTCCCTCCTGGGCGAGCCGCAGCAGTTCGGGGACGAGGTCCTCGCGCAGCGCGCAGCAGGCGCGGAGCAAGCGCTACCGGCTGCCGAGTGAAGGCCGGCACGTCCGGCTCGCTCTTTCCGTCAAGGGCATCAAGGCGGTCGACACGATCGGCATCGAGGCCGCGGTGGCCCGCATCCGCGCCCGTGGAGGGACGGTCTGATGGCGAAGAAGAGCAAGATCGCGAAGAACGACCAGCGGCGCCTCGTCGTGGCCCGATACGCCGCGCGCCGCGCTGCATTGAAGGCGATCGTCGCGTTCCCCGGAAGCTCCGACGAGGGCCGCGCCGCCGACCGCCCAGCGGGAACTATGCCGGCAGCCCCGTGACTCCAACGCCACCCGCCTGCGCAATCGCGACTCCGTGGACGGCCGTCCCCGCGGCTGCCTGCGCGCCTTCGGCCTGTCCCGCATCCGAGTACGCGAGATGGCCCACGCGGGCGAGCTCCCTGGCGTGACCAACAGCAGTTGGTGACCCGGCACACCAGGGGCTCACAACGGGCGCGTCGGCAACGCAGCCCGCATCTGTGCCCGGCTCCGAACGCGCCTTCCGCCATCCTGAACGGGGGCGGGCGGCGGCACCGGCACGGGCGATCTGCCACGACCAGGTGGGTACGGCCTACCCCGCACGCGGACGGCTTCCGCGTGCGGGGTAGGCCGTACCGGAAGATCAGCCGGTCGTCAGGGCGGTGTCGTCCACGACGAAGCTGGTCTGCAGCGAGGAGTCCTCCACGCCGTTGAACTTCAGGGTGACCGTCTGGCCCGCCAGCGAGGACAGGTCGAAGGTCTTCTGCGCGTAACCGGAGTTGTGGTTGAGGTTCGAGTACGTCGCCAGGGTGGTCGAACCGGCGGTCACCGTCAGCTTGTCGTACTGGGTGCTGGTGGTGGTCTCAGAGGTGTCGATGTGCAGGTAGAAGGTGAGCGTGGCCTTGCAGCCTGCCGGGATCGTCACCGACTGGGACAGCGTGTCGGTGTGCGAGGAGCCGTAGCCGTCGAGCCAGGCGTAGTACGAGCCGCCGTGCGCCGCCTCACCAGAGTCGTTGGTGATGACCCCACTCGTCGCGCTCCAGCCAGTGCTGCCCGACTCGAAGCCGGGGTTGGCCAGCAGTTGGGAGGAGGAGCAGCCGCCACCACCGGAACCGACGGTCCAGGTGAAGGAGGTCGAGCCGGAGGCGCCGGTGGAGTCCTTCGCGGTGACCGTGACCTGGTAGGTGCCCGCGGTGGACGCCGTACCGGAGATCAGGCCGGTGGAGCTGTTGATGGACAGCCCGGTCGGCAGGCCGCTCGCGCTGTAGGTGAGGGAGGCGCCGCCGCTGTCGGTGGCCTTGATCTGCAGGCTGACCGAGCTTCCGGTGGTGGTCGACTGGCTGCCGGGGTTGGTGACGGTCACCGTGTTGCCACCGGTGGAGCCGGAGGTGAAGGCGGCGGTGCCGTTCGGGGTGCCCCAGCCGGTCGGGCCGTCGTAGCCGGTGCCCGCGGTGCAGAAGTACGACGGGGAGCAGCTGCCATTGTTGCCGCTGGTCACGTCGTACAGGTTGGAGGTGTGGGAGTACGGGTACTTCGCCGGGTAGTCGCTCGCGCCCGGGGTGCCCGCGAGGGCGTAGACGGAGGCGATGATCGGCGAGCTGGCGCTGGTGCCGCCGTAGACCGCCCAGCCGGTGCCGCCGTAGGTGTCGTAGACCGCCACGCCGGTGGCCGGGTCCGCGACCGCGGAGACGTCGGCCTCCATGCGCTTGGAGCAGCCGGTGTCGGTCTGCCAGCTCGGCTTCGGGTCGTACGCCGAACAGCCGGAGCCGGTGCCCTCCGTGGAGTTGGTGTGCCACACCGACTCGCTCCAGCCGCGGGAGTTGGAGGCGGTGGTGAGCGCGGTGCCGCCGACGGCGGTCACGTACTGGGAGGTCGCCGGGTATTCGGCGCCGTAGGCGGAGTCACCCGAGGAGACGGTGATCGCGACACCCGGGTGCTTGAAGTACGAGGTGTCGTCGCTGGTCTGCGAGGAGGACTCGGAGCCGCCCCAGCTGTTGGAGACGAACTTGGCGCCGAGCGAGACGGCCTCGTTCTCGGCGGCGCCGAGGTCGGCCATGCTGGCGGAGTTGGCCTCGACCAGGATGATGCTGCAGTTCGGGCAGACCGCGCTGACCATGTCGATGTCGAGCATCTCTTCACCGGCCCAGCCGCTGTCGTTGGTCGGCAGCGAGGTGGTGGAGCCGGTCTGGCTGACCTGCTTGAAGCAGCCGTTGGTCTTGGTGCAGGACGACAGGCCGTACGTGGAGCGGTACGTGGCCAGGTCCGACTCGGCGTTGGGGTCGTTGTAGGCGTCCACGATGCCGACCGTCATACCCGAACCGGCCGCCGTGGGCAGGTTGTAGGCGCTGTGCAGGTTGGCCGGGGAAAGGCCGGAAGGCGCGGCAGCGGCAACCGCCGAGGCGAGCCGCTGCTTGATGTCGGTACGGCGCTGGGCGAAACAGGACGCATGACCTGGCTCGGCGGTGGCGCACAGGTGCTGGGTCGGCACCTGCTGGCCGGCCTTGCCGGTCGAGTGGTAGGTCTGCCGCTCAGGGGCGGTCAGTGCCTTGTTGTTCTGCGTGACCTTGGAGGTCTGAGGGTGGGTCGCGGCAGGCTGGGCGCCGGCCGTCGGTGCGGCGGTGAATCCGGCGACGGTGAGGGCGAGGGCGGGGAAGGCGACGGTGACGAGTCTTCGCAGACTCCGTCTCCGCCCGCTCGGGTGTGACTCACGCATGGGGTACTGCCTCCGGTTGACGTGGGGTATCGCACTGGATGGGCAGGCCCGT
The DNA here is from genome assembly GCF_055581585.1 of Streptomyces sp. NPDC031426. NCBI lineage: Bacteria > Bacillati > Actinomycetota > Actinomycetes > Kitasatosporales > Streptomycetaceae > Streptomyces > Streptomyces sp. NPDC031426. Next base: position 201,945 of record NZ_JBVIJE010000008.1, on the reverse strand, counting down.
GATTGCGCGTAGCGGCGGTGGAACCGCGCAGTCAGGAGCATGACACTCACAGCGCCCTGCCACGCCGGGTTTGCGTGACATGACAGGATGCGGGGGGAACGTAGACCCAAACAGGTCCTACCGGGCAGTACCGGGTCGAATTCTTTGCTTCTCCATAGAATGCGGTTGGCCCCCTCATGGGGGCCGGCGCGTGCCGGCCAGGTATTGGACCCAGAGCTGGCCCTGGTGGGTGTCGATGGCATCTTCCGTGAACGGGGCTCATTCTGTTGATCAGCCTGAACTTCCTTCCGGGACCGCACAGCAACCGCAAGCGCTCCTTTCACCGTTGTCCAGCGTCTGCGGCACCCTCGACGAGCCCAATGACGTCAGCCGGCCGCGCACCGCCGCGCCGACTCTGGCCACCTGCGTTGGGTACGCACCGCAAGGGCTCTCCAGCCCCGAGACTGAACGGATCGACGGCCCGGCCACGCCCCTTCGCGCCCTGCAGCACACCCGCAGAGGAGCCGTGCTCCTCCTATGGCGACGGGAGTTTCGCGGCCCGCACCCCGGGGGCCGCGCGGAAATGCGGCCGGTGAAGAGGTTCATGATCCGGGCATGGTGAGCAGAACGCTCGATCTCCTGGCGATGCTCGGGCTGAGTCCACGCCACAGCCGTTCCCGTACTCTTCCTCAGAGCCGCCGCGCAGGACCGGCTCCGGAGGGGGCACGGACAACCGCGAGGGAGACGGCATGGGAACCGCTGACCGGCAGAGCGCCGGTGACTGGAACCGGGTCGGCGAACCGCCCCGACCCAGAGGTGGTCGGGCGAGCGAGTACGGCCACGACTACGGGTACGGAAATGTCCCTGAGTCGATACCTCACCCCGGCTACGGACCCGATGCCGGCGCGGGCCACCTCCCCCTCTCTCAGGCGATAGGCCATGGGCACGCACCAGCGACCGCAGCCGAACATGGCTCCGGTCACAGCCCCGAAGCGGGAGCCGGCCGTCACGGACACGGCCACTCGCACGGCCACAGCCACAGCCACGGGCCCGCGGCGCCGGTCTCCCGGCACCTACGCAAGGTCATCGCGGCGATCCTGATCCCCTTCACCGCCGCGGTAGTGGTGGGACTCGTCGTGCTGTGGCCGGGCGGAGCCCCGTCGCACAAGCACACCGGTGTCGGCTTCGACCAGCAGACCCAGCAGGCGACCGTCACCAAGGTCGTCGAGGTGAGCTGCAAGGCGGTGAACGCCTCCGGCGAGACCCCGACCGGCGACACCTCTACCGCCGAGGGCAACTCGGCACAGCAGGAGGCGAGCGGCACCTGCCACAAGGCCACGATCCGGGTCGACACCGGCAAGGACAAGGGACGCACCTTCACCGAGATCGTGCAGCCCGACCAGGCACGGCAGCTGCACCAGGGCGAGAAGGTCGTCACTGCCTACGAACCCTCCGCGCCCAAGGATCTGCAGTACTCGGTCACCGACGTCAACCGTCGCTTTCCCATGGCCCTGCTCGCCGGCATCTTCGCGCTCGCCGTCGTGGTCGTGGGCCGGCTGCGCGGCGTGATGGCGCTGGTCGCGCTGGCCATCAGCTTCCTGGTGCTGAACTTCTTCGTCCTGCCGGCCGTCCTGCAGGGCTCGAACCCGCTGCTCGTGGCGGTGGTCGGCTCGAGCGCCATCATGCTGATCGCCCTGTACATGTGCCACGGCCTGTCGTCCCGCACCTCGGTGGCGGTGCTCGGCACCCTGCTCTCGCTGGCGCTGATCGGCATCCTGGGCTCTGCGTTCATCGGCTGGGCCGCCCTCACCGGTAACACGGACGACAGCACCGGCCTGATCCACGGCCTGTATCCGAAGCTCGACATGAGCGGCCTGCTGCTCGCCGGCGTTATCATCGGCTCGCTCGGCGTGCTCGACGATGTCACCGTGACGCAGACATCGGCCGTCTGGGAACTGCACGACGCCAACCCCACGATGGGCTGGCGCGGACTGTACCGGGCAGGCATCCGCATCGGCCGCGACCACATCGCCTCCGTCGTCAACACCCTCGTCCTCGCCTACGCCGGCGCCGCACTGCCCCTCCTGCTCCTCTTCTCCATCGCCCAGAGCGGCGTGGCCACGGTCGCCAACAGCGAGCTGGTCGCCGAAGAGATCGTGCGCACGCTGGTGGGCTCGATCGGCCTGGTTGCCTCGGTGCCGGTCACGACGCTATTGGCGGCCCTGGTGGTCGCAGCCGATCGCCCCGGCCCGGAGCGGGAAACGACAACCGCGGGAGCGGCAGCGGGCCGGGGCGGGCGCCGACGGAAGCGTTGAGATCGATCTCTTCAAAGTGAGGGCGGACCGCGCAGGCCCTCATCTGGTCAGCAGTTCAACCTCGCGGTCTGCGGGAGAAATCTGGGAGGGGTTGAGTCGGCCGCGTGACCTTCGTCATCGACCGCCACAGCGCACCACCGGCCGTCGCTCCGACCGTGCTCCCCCGGTCCCCACCCTCGAATCCACGACAGATCCAGGCATCACGACGCACTCCACACGTTGAACCGCCAGGACCCGGAAACGGTCGAGCAGGAACTACCGGATTCATGAATATGCAGGTCGGCGATCCAGCGCCATAGCTGGACCCACGGTGACCGCACCACAGTTCATCAGGGCCGGCAGGACGGCCGGACGCTGAGCAGCTCGGTCCGCAGCACGGGCATGCCGTCGACAGGCGCCGGGTCCTGGGAAGTTGGCTCGATACCGCCAGCAGCGATCTTGTCGAGCGTCTTCAGGCCGGCGGCACCGACAGTGCCGAACACCGTGTAGTCCGGTCGCAGCGCAGAGTTGCCGTAGACGACGAAGAACTGCGAACCGTTCGTGTTCGGCCCGGCGTTGGCCATCGCCAGCAAGCCGCGCCCGTAAAGGCGACGGACGCCGGTCGGATCGCTCGGTGCCGGCGGCAGGTCCACCGGCAGCTCGTCCTTGTACTCGTACCCCGGCCCACCCTCGCCAGTGCCGGTTGGGTCGCCACACTGCAGGACCTTCAGCGTCGGATACGCCGTCAGCCGATGGCACACCGTACGGTCGTAGAACCGGTGCCGCGCCAGGTGCACGAAGCTCTGGACCGTGCACGGCGCCTTCGCCCGGTCCAGACGCAACGGGAGCGGGCCCTGGCTGGTCCGGACAGCCGTATCGACCGTGCCGTGATTGGGGGTGTGCCGCGGGTCGGGCGGCAGGGCAACCGGCCGCGCCGCCGGCTCGTTCGGTGTCTGGGTGTACTGGCAAGGACCGTGCGTGGTTCGCGGCGGGGCATCGGAAGCGGAGGCGGTAGTGCTGCCCCCGGACGCGACCAACGCTGCTGTCGCCAATGCGGTCATGACAGCTCGGTTCATCCTGAACACCCTCCAAAAGATCGTCAGACTTCGGAGCGGTCGCAGTCTAAAGCGCGGCCCGGCGGGTGAGGACCCGTCCGCAAGCCACATCCGCCTCCCAGCCTTCGGCCCGCGGCCGCAGGCCACTTCGTTCGGATGCGGCACAGCGTCGGCTGGCCGATCAGGGCGTCCACCCGGAGCACGACGGATGCTCCCCGAACCCGGTCGAGCGGCCTCCCCAGTCCTCGCAGAGGCCCCCACCGAACGCGGCCGTGCCCATGAGGTGATCTCACCGGGGTGCCGCTGTCGAGACTGACGGTGCCGCTGAACCTGCGGGAAGGAAGACGCCAGTTCCTCGAGGATGTGCAAGAAGCGGCGTGTACGCTCCAGCAGTTTGGCGTTGGTGGGCGGAACCAGATCCTCCTCCTCCCGGCCCATATCCAGCAGAGTCGGCAGATGGAAGTGAAGCTTCTCGATCACAGACTCCTGGTAACCCGACGAGTTCTTCGCCTGCAGGACGACCAGCTCGATCTTGCCCGCACGCGACGGAAGGAACTGATGCGCGTCAGCGGTGATATAGCGCTCGTCCACGAACGTCCAGATACCGTCAATTCCGCAGTCGTGCGCACCGTCGACGATGCCGTCCATGATCTCGTCGTTGTCCAGGTCCCAGTCCTGCAGTGCCTTGTCCGCGGCGAAGAACGTGAAGAAGTCGTCCCGGCTCTTGTCCGGCGCGAGCTTACGAATGGCGTGGGCCTTTAGTCAGCACCAAACCAGCACGGGAGTCAGCACCGCATCGTCAAATCACCCTGAACTACGCATCCCGGACGGTGCTGGTTTCGATCACTTGCGAGCCGCTGAACCGCTCTTCCCTGAGCCGGCATGGTGGTCACGCGCATAGCCGAGCCTCGAACTATGGTGGTCCACCACATGTGCGCCTGACCTGCATCTTCCTACCGTGTGCCGACACGTACCCGTCCCCACCGCACACGAGGAAGTGGCGCACATGGCATCCGAAGTATCATCCGCTCCCCCAACCCCCGCCAGCCTCCCCCGTATCGTCGCCGCCAGCCTCATCGGCACCACCATCGAGTGGTACGACTTCTTCCTCTACGGCTCCGCCGCCGCGCTGGTGTTCAACAAGCTGTTCTTCCCGGACTCCGACCCGCTCGTCGGAACTCTGCTGTCGTTCCTGACGTATGCCGTCGGCTTCGCGGCCCGCCCGCTGGGGGCGCTCGTGTTCGGGCACTACGGTGACCGGCTGGGACGGAAGAAGCTGCTGGTGCTGAGCCTGGTGCTGATGGGCGGAGCGACGTTCGCCATCGGGCTGTTGCCCACGCACGCCACCGTCGGGGCCGCCGCGCCCGTGCTGCTGACCACCCTGCGCCTCGTCCAGGGATTCGCGCTCGGCGGGGAGTGGGGCGGTGCCGTACTGCTGGTGTCGGAGCACGGGGACGCGCGGCGGCGCGGTTTCTGGGCCTCGTGGCCGCAGACCGGCGCACCGGCGGGGCAGTTGCTCGCCACCGGTGTGCTCTCGCTGCTGACCGCCGTGCTCTCCGACAACGCCTTCGGGACCTGGGGATGGCGGATTCCGTTCCTGCTCTCCGGGGTGCTCGTGCTCATCGGTCTGTGGATACGGCTGTCCGTCGACGAATCACCGGTGTTCAAGGAGGCGTTGGCGCGCGCCGAGTCCCGGCGTGCGGAGGAGACCGAGAAGCTGCCGCTCGTCTCCGTGCTGCGGCACCACTGGCGGGACGTGCTGGTGGCCATGGGCGCCCGCATGGCCGAGAACATCAGCTACTACGTCATCACCGCCTTCATCCTCGTGTACGCCACCACCTCGGCCGGCGTGTCCAAGCAGACCGCGCTCAACGCCGTGCTCATCGGCTCCGCCGTGCACTTCGCCGTCATCCCGGCCTGGGGCGCGCTGTCCGACCGGGTCGGGCGGCGGCCCGTGTACCTGCTCGGCGCGGCCGGTGTCGGCCTGTGGATGTTCCCGTTCTTCTCGCTCGTGGACACCGGGTCGTTCGGCTACCTGGTCCTGGCCGTGACCGTCGGGCTCGTGCTGCACGGCGCGATGTACGCGCCCCAGGCCGCCTTCTTCGCCGAGATGTTCGCAACGAGGATGCGGTACTCGGGTGCGTCCATCGGCGCCCAGTTCGCCTCCGTGGCGGCCGGCGCGCCGGCCCCGCTCATCGCCACCGCGCTGCTCGACGACTACGGCAGCTCCACTCCGATCGCCCTGTATGTGATCGCCGCCGCTGTACTGACCCTGGTCGCCGTGGGCGTGGCCCGGGAGACGCGGCACCGGGATCTCGCCCATGTCGAGGCCGAGGGCGGCGAGTCCGCCACCACCGGTCAGGCCGCGCAGGCGCACACGGCCTGACCGACACAACTCCGCCCCACCGCACACAACTCCACCCGGCCGGCGCGGCCCCCACCGGCATGGCCCGCCGCCCGCGCATCCGCTGCCCAGCCCCCGTACGGCGCGCCCGTACGGGGGTCAGCGTCTGTCCGGGGCCGCCAACCGGTGCAGTCGCAGGGCCAGTTGGATCTCCAGGGCGCGGGCCGGGGTCTGCCAGTCCTCGCCCAGCAGCCGGCCCACCCGCTCCAGCCGTTGAGCGACCGTGTTCACGTGGACGTGCAGCGCGTCCTTGGTGCGGGCCGGGCTCATCCCGCAGGCGAAGTACGCGTCGAGGGTGCGCAGCAATTCCGTACCTCGGCGCTCGTCGTAGGACACGACGGGGCCGATGGTGCGGTCGACGAAGCCGGCGACGTCCCGTTCGCCCGCGAGGAGCAGGCCGAGGAAGCCGAAGTCCTCGGCCGCCGCGCCGTCCCCGGCCCGGCCCAGCAGGTGCAGCGCGTCCAGGCAGCGGCGTCCCTCGGCGTAGGCGCCGACGACGGTCTCGGGGTGGGTGGTGAGCTCGGTGACGGGGGCGGAGGCGCCGACCGTGACCGGCTGGTGGACGGCCGTGCCCAGCTGATGGGCGGTGCGCCGGGCCAGGTCTGTGGCGCTGTGGCCGGCGGTGAGCGGCAGCAGCAGGACGGTGCCGCCGTCGCGTGCGGCGGCCAGGCCGTGCCGGGTCGCGGCGAGGTGGGAGGCGGCCGACCACAGCCGGCGGCGGGCCGCGGCCTCCTCGTCGGCGTCGGCCGCCGGGCCGTCGAGGCGTGCGGCGAGCACGACATGGGTGGCGTCCAGGTCGGCGTGCAGCCGGGCGGCGCGTTCGCGCAGCAGGCGCGGATCGCGGTCGCGTGCGTCCAGCAGGTCGTCCAGCAGCTCGCCCCGCACCCGCTGTTCGGCCTCGGCCGCCGAGCGGCGGGCGAGCAGGAGCAGCGAGGTGACCATCGCCGCGCGCTCCAGGGTGCGCTGGTCGACGGGGTCGAGGCCGGGATGCCCGCGCAGGACCAGCGCGCCGAGGAGTTCACCGCCCGCGGCGACCGCCGCGATCCAGTCGTCGCCGTGCCGTACGGCGTGTCCCTCGGCGCGGGAGGCCTCCAGCGCCTCGGCCGGTGCCGCGTCGGCCTCGCTGAACTCCACGGTGCCGTCGAGGACTTGCGAGACGGCACCGGCCACGTCGTGCACCCCGCCGCCGCGCAGGACGAGTTCGGCGAGCCGGTCGTGTACGTCCGAGGCGCGCTCGATGACCGCGCTGCGGTCCCGGATGATCTCGTTGGCGCGCTCCAGGCCGGCCACGGCGGCACGGGTCTCGGTCAGCAGGTTCGCTGTGTCGATGGCGGCCGCGGCGAGCGCGGCGAAGGAGCCGAGCAGGGCGATCTGCGCGCGTTCGAAGACGCGTGCCCTGCGGTCGGAGGCGAAGAGGACGCCGATGACATGCGGGCCGAGCATGAGAGGGACGCCGAGGATGGCGACCAGGCCCTCGTCGCGGACGCCGTCGTCGATGGAGAGGGTGTGCTGGAAGCGGGCGTCCTTGAAGTAGTCGTCCGTGACGTACGGCCGTGTCGTCTGGGCGACCAGTCCGCCGAGGCCCTCGCCCATGCCCAGGCGCAGCTGCTGGAAGCGGGCGGAGACCGAGCCCTCCGTGACCCGCATGTAGGTGTCGCCGCGCGCCGGGTCGTTCAGGGTGAGGTAGGCGACGTCCGTGCCGAGCAGGGAGCGGGCGCGCTGCACGATGGCCTGCAGCACAGCGTCCAGATCACGCAGGCCCGCGAGGTCGTGGGCGGTCTCGAAGAGCGCGGACAGCTCCGCCTCGCGGCGCCGGCGGCCCTCCAGCTCGGCGCGGACCCGCAGGGCGAGCAGTTTGGCCTGTTCCAGCGCGGCGATCCGGTCGGCCGGTCCGCCCTCGGCCCGGGCGAGCAGCAGCGGCTGCTCGTACGCCTCCGCGGAGGCGTCGCGGGCCAGCAGCTCGAGGTACGGGGCCTCGATGCTGCCGCTGGGTGCCGTCTGAACGTGATCGCGAGACATGGTCACAGGATTCCGCATCGGCCGCTCGGCCCGTCAGGCCTGTGGAAAACTTCCGGGCCGGGCACTGCCGGGCGCTTCAGTGGGCCGTCCACCCGCCGTCGAGCACCAGCGAGGTGCCGGTGACGAAGGACGCCTGCGGGCTGCACAGGTAGGCCACGGCCTCGGCGACCTCCTCCGGTTCGATGAGCCGCTGGAGTGCGCTGTCCTTCAGCAGGACCTCGGACAGCACGCGTTCCTCGGGGATGCCGTGCGCCTGCGCCTGGTCGGCGATCTGCTTCTCCACCAGGGGCGTGCGCACATAGGCCGGGTTCACACAGTTCGAGGTCACCCCATGGGCGGCGCCTTCCAGAGCGGCCGTCTTCGACAGGCCCTCCAGACCATGTTTGGCGGCCACATAGGCGACCTTGTAGGCGGAGGCGCGCAGACCGTGGACGGAGGACACATTGACGATCCGGCCCCAGCCCCGCGCGTACATGTGCGGCAGGGCGCCGCGGATGAGACGGAACGGCGCCTCCAGCATCACGGTCAGCACGGTGTGGAAGACCTCGGGCGGGAACTCCTCGATGGGGCGCACCAGTTGCAGGCCCGCGTTGTTGACCAGCACATCGGCGCCGGCGGCGGCGCGTTCGGCGGCGTCGAGGTCGGTGAGGTCCACGGCGTGCGGTTCGACGGCTCCCGGCAGGTCACCGGCTCGTTCCACCTGCTGGGCCAGCTCGGCCAGGCCGGCCGTGTCCCGGTCGACGGCCCGCACCCGCGCACCGGCGGCCGCCAGCCGCAGCGCGCAGGCGCGGCCGATGCCGCTTGCGGCGCCGGTGACGAGGGCGGTGCGGCCGCCGAGATCCAGGGCGAGGGGCTGAGGGCGAAGGCCGGGCGAGAGGCTGGACGAGGTCATGTGCCGACCCTAGGTGGCACTCACCCGTCACCACATATGGCGACCACCCATACTTCAGCCGACAGTCGTAGGGGCAAACCATGTGGGTGCGCCAGATATGGCCTGCTTGATCCGGAAGTGGCCGAACTCGTTGAGCTCGGGCAGCGCGTCCACCGGGAACCAGCCCACTTCCAGGGACTCGTCGTCGTTGACCCGCGCCTCGCCGCCCACGGCCCGGCAGCGGATGGTGATGTCCATGTACTGGCACTGGTCACCATTGGGATAGGTGACCGGATCCAGGGCCTGGACGAGGACGACCCGCTCGGCCACGCAGTGCACCGCCGTCTCCTCGAAGACCTCCCGCACGGCGCAGGCCGCCGGCTGCTCACCGGGTTCCGGGATGCCCCCTATCACCGACCACTTGCGGGTGTCGGTCCGCCGGCCCAGGAGCACTCTGCCCTCGTCGTCGAAGACGATCGCGGTGACCCCGGGGAGCCAGAGCAGTTGCCGGCCGGCGGAGGCCCGGAGCGTGCGGATGAAGTCAGGAGTGGCCATGGGCCCGACCCTAACGGGCCGGACCCATGTCCTCCTGGCAGTTCAGTGGCCGCACGCACCATTTCAGGGGGCGTATGCCGGTCGTACGGCTATGCGCCCCCGGCGCGCCGATGGCGCAGTCCGGACCCGATCGCCCAGCCGACACCGCCCGCGGCGACCAGCACCAGAGCGATCTCCGGGAGGATGCCCAGCTCGGTGGCGGGCGTCTTGGACGTGCGCAGCGGCACCTTCTGGACGAGGTAGGCGGGCACGAACATGCCGGTCCGCTGGGTGATCTTCCCGTCCGGCATGATGACCGCACTGACGCCGCTGGTCACCGGCACGGTGACGGTGCGGCTGTGCTCGACGGCGCGGATCCGGGACATGGCGAGCTGCTGATAGGTCATCTCGCTGCGGTCGAAGGTCGCGTTGTTGCTCGGTACGGAGATCATCTCCGCGCCATGGGTGACCGTGTCCCGCACGTCCCAGTCGAAGGCGGCCTCGTAGCAGGTGGCCAGGCCCACCTTGGCGCCGTCGATGTCGAACACGCCCGGACTGCTGCCGCGGCTGAAGTCCTGGCGGACCATGCCGGTCCAGTTCTTGTTGATCGCGCCGACGAGCCCGCGCAGCGGAAGGTACTCGCCGAACGGCTGGATCTGCCGCTTGTCGTAGGTCTGCGTGGGTCCCTTGGCCGGGTCCCAGAGGATCTGCTCGTTGAGCAGTTCGCCGTCGCGCTCCACGACACCGCCGACCGATATGGGCGCACCGACGGCCTTGGCGGCGCCCTCGATGACGGCGGCCGCATCGGGGTTGGCGAAGGGGTCGATGTCGGAGGAGTTCTCCGGCCACAGCACGTAGTCGGGTTTCGGGGTCTTGCCCGCCTTGATGTCGGCGGCGAGCTTCAACGTCTCGCGGACGTGGTAGTCGAGCACGGCCCGCCGCTGGGCGCTGAACTCCAGCCCGGAGCGCGGCACATTGCCCTGGATGACCGCGACGGTCCGGGTGCCGGCCTCGGCCTTGTCGCTCACCATCGGCCGTGCGGCGACCGCGCCCGCCACCGGGACCGCCACGCTCAGCAGCGCGGCGGCGGCCGCGCCCCGCCGTACGACCTGGGTCCGGCGCCGCTCGGCGATCAGCCGGCCGACCTCGTACAGACCGAATCCGCACAGGACGACCGCGAAGCCCAGCACCGGTGTGCCGCCCACAGCGGCCAGCGGCAGGAAGACGCCGTCCGCCTGCCCGAACGCGATCTTGCCCCAGGGGAAGCCCCGGAAGGGCACGCGCGCGCGTACCGCCTCGCCCGCGATCCAGAGGGCGGCCGCCCACACCGGCCAGGCCGGCAGTCGGGAGACGGCGGAGACACCGACGCCGACGAGGGCGATGAAGATCGCCTCGATGGCGACGAGGGCCAGCCAGGGACCAGGACCGACCTCCACACCGGTCCACACCAGCAACGGCAGCAAGAAGCCGAGCCCGAAGAGGTAGCCCAGGCCGAGGGCCGACTTCCAGCCACGACCGCGGAGCACCCAGCCGAACCCGGCGAAGGCGGGCAGCGCCAGCCACCACAGGGTGCGCGGCGGGAAACTGACGTAGAGCAGCACTCCACAGAGCGCGGAGGCGACGGCCGGGACCAGGCGGAGCAGGCGGCCGCGGAACGCGCTGGGCGCGGGGGACGGCTGGAGCTGGTCCGGCTGGTCCACGGAAGTTGCGGTGACGGTCACCCGGGTGAGTGTACGGCGGCTGCCCTCGCCGCCGACAGCACGGTTCGCGGGCCGGGACCGACGCCACCGGCCATGGTTGTGCCTGGTGACCGTGGGCGCCGGGCTGCTGGCCGGATGGGCGACGGCGCGGCCGTGGGCGCGCGAGCCCCGGCTCTGAGCGGTGTCATGCCCTGCGCGGCATGCGCGGCGCGTGGCCTCAGCGGGCCGAACCCGGAGTGATCGTCCGCAGCCGGGCCCTGATGACCCGTACCGCCGACTCCGCGTTGTCCACGGTGATCGTGAAGGTGTGGCCGTCCCACAGGCGCAGCACGATGCCCTCGCCGCGGCGTACGACCACGGCCGTGCCCTTCTCAGGGCGCCACCGGTAACCCCAGCCGCCCCAGTTCCGGGGTGTGACAAGGGCGGTGAAGTCGGCGCCGGCCACATGGGAGAGCGGGATGCGGCGGCGCGGCAGCCCCATGTGGCCGCAGCGGATCTCGAGGCACTCCTTGTCGAGCCTGAGGTCGACGTGCACGAAGGCGAGGGTGCCGAAGAGGACCAGGAGACCGGCGGCGATGCAGCCCACGACGGACATCGCCAGCGGGGCGATGCCCGAGGTCCATGCCGAGTCCACGGCCAGCTTGATACCGAGGGCCATGCAGGCGGCGCCCACCAGCGCCAGCAGCCACTGGACCCGGTTCGTGGCGCGCCCGGTCCAGACCTCGGGGTTCGGGCCGTCGTCGGCGTGGCGGTCGTCCCTCATATTCATGAGGTTACTCAGGTTTCCCTGCGCGGGTAGGGCGTGGCAGACGGTGACTGACCCAGGTGGGCCAGGGCGGCCCGCCTGTGGTGCGAGGTCAGCGGACGGGGCTGACCGCCTCCAGGAAACGGCCTTCCGCATAGGACAGCGCCGTCTCCGGGAGCGTGGCCTCGCGACCGCTGAGGAGCACCGTGAGGGTGGTGTCGGCGACGGCGGCCGGGGCCGCATCCGCGCCGATCCGGCGCAGGGCCTGCGCGGCCACCGCCCCGGCGGAGCCGTGCAGGGCGAGCGGCGGTCGGCCGGGCCGCTGGACGGCTGCCCGGATGCGCTCGCCGACCAGCTCGTAGTTGGTGCAGCCCAGGACGACGGTGGTCACGTCCTCGGGGGTGCGGCCGGCGGCCGAGGCGATCGCGGCGTCGATCCCGCTCTCGTCCGCGTGATGCACCGCGTCCGCGAGACCGGGGCAGGCCACCTCGGTGACGGTCACACCGGCGGCGAACTGGTCGATCAGATTCCGCTGGTACGCGCTTCCGGTGGTGGCGGGTGTCGCCCAGATCGCGACGTGCCCGCCGCCCGCGGCGGCCGGCTTGATCGCGGGGACGGTGCCGATGATCGGCAGGTCCGGTTCGAAGCGGCCCCGCAGCACCGGCAGGGAGTGCACGGACGCGGTGTTGCAGGCGACGATCAGAACGTCGGGCTCATGGGCGGCGGCGGCCTCGGCCACGGCGAGGGCCCGTTCGGTGATGTCCTCCGGAGTGCGCGGCCCCCAGGGCATCCCGTCGGGGTCCCAGGAGAGCACGAGATCCGCGTCGGGCCGCAGCCGCCGTACCGCGGCGGCGGCGGGGAGCAGGCCGATTCCGGAGTCCATGAGCGCGATCTTCACCCGGCCACGATAGACGATCGGGCCTTGCGGCCCCCTCCGGTGGGGCAGACTGCGGGCGTGAGCGCCCTGCTGTGGATCACCGTCGTATCGCTGGCCGCATGGTGCTGGCTGCTGCTCGGCCAGGGCTTCTTCTGGCGCACGGACGTCCGGCTGCCGCCGCGCCGGGAGCCGGACGCGTGGCCGTCCGTCTGTGTGGTCGTACCGGCTCGCGACGAGGCCGCCGTGCTGCCCGCGAGCCTGCCGTCGCTGCTGGTGCAGGACTATCCGGGGCGGGCCGAGGTGGTCCTGGTGGACGACGGGAGCACCGACGGCACCGGGGAGCTGGCCCGCGAGCTGTCCCGGCGGCACGGCGGACTGCCGCTGACCGTGGGGTCTCCGGGCGAGCCACCGGCGGGCTGGACGGGCAAGCTGTGGGCGGTGCGGCACGGCATCGGCCTGGCACGCGCGCGTGACCCCGAGTACCTGCTGCTGACGGACGCGGACATCGCGCACGCGCCGGACAGCCTGCGCGCGCTGGTGGCGGCGGCCCGGGCCGGGGGCTTCGACGTGGTGTCGCAGATGGCGCGGCTGCGGGTGGCGAGCGCGTGGGAGCGGCTGGTGGTTCCCGCGTTCGTCTACTTCTTCGCGCAGCTGTATCCCTTCCGCCGGATCGGGCGGAAGGGCTCACGTACGGCCGCGGCGGCGGGCGGCTGTGTCCTGCTGCGCGCGGACATGGCGGAGCGGGCTCGCATCCCGGACGCGATCCGGCACGCCGTCATCGACGACGTGGCGCTGGCACGCGCGGTGAAGGGCGCCGGTGGGCACGTCTGGCTGGGGCTGGCCGACCGGGTGGACAGCGTGCGGCCGTATCCGCGGCTGCACGACCTGTGGCGGATGGTCGCGCGCAGCGCCTACGCCCAGCTGCGGCACAACCCGCTGCTGCTCCTCGGTACGGTCGCCGGGCTGGCGCTGGTGTACCTGGTGCCGCCCGCCGCGGTGATCGTCGGAGCGGCGAGCGGTAGTACGGCAACGGCGGTCGTCGGCGCTCTGGCGTGGGCGGTGATGGCGGGGACGTACGCGCCGATGCTGCGCTACTACCGGCAGCCGCTGTGGCTCGCTCCCCTGCTGCCGTTCACCGCGTCGCTGTATCTGCTGATGACGGTGGACTCGGCCGTGCAGCACTACCGGGGGCGCGGGGCCGCCTGGAAGGGCCGCACGTACGCGCGTCCGGATGCCGTGGCCGACGAGGGCTGAGCCCGGTCACTTGCGGCCGGGCGTCCAGTTCATCCCCCAGCCGTAGGCGCGGTCTATGGTCCGCTGCGGGCTCACTCCACGCTCCGGAACCAGATACCGCGCCTCCCGCTGCACCAGGAGGTCGCCGCCCGTGTTGGTGATCAGGGCGAGCGCGCACACCGTGGACGGCACGGCGCACTCGTCGAGCGAGAAGTCGATCGGGGCGCCGTGCTGCGGCTGGAGGGTGACGGTGGCGTGCAGGTCGGCGAAGGAGTCGGCGCCCTCGTAGATGGTGACGAAGACAAGGATGCGCCGGAAGTCCTGCCTGTGGTCGAGATTGACGGTGAGGTTCTCACCGCTCGCCACGGCACCGGTGCGGTCGTCGCCGTCCAGGTGGATGTACGGCGGCCGGTGCAGCGAACCGAAGGCGTTGCCCAGGGCCTGTACCACCCCTTTGCGGCCGTCGGCGAGCTCGTACAGGGCGCACAGGTCGAGGTCGATCTCTCCTCGCCCGCCTCCCCACCGGCCGCCCCGGCCGCCCCGGCCGAAAAACTGTTCACGCATCTGCCAGTTGAGGTTCACCCGCATGGCACCGGAGGTTCCGCCCTGCTTGGCGAGCGAGACGGAGGGCGCCGCCTTGGTGAGGGTGACCTTGGACAGACGGACGGGCTGGGGTGCCGGAGGGGGCGCGGGCGCGGCCGGCATGGTCGGGGGCGACGCGGGCGCGGGCGGCAGCGTGGAGGGGAGTGGCGGTAGGGGGGCCGGAGGCGGGGGCGGAGTCACCGGACGCGCCGCGGCGGGCGGTGCGGCGTGCTGGGGTTTGTCCACGGTGATGCCGAAGTCCGTGGCGAGGCCCTCCAGCCCGCTGCTGTAGCCCTGGCCGACAGCGCGGAACTTCCAGCCACCCTGACGGCGGTAGAACTCCCCGAGCACGAAGGCCGTCTCCACGGTCGCGCCCGGGCTGTCGAAGCGGGCGACCGCCTGGCCGCTCACGGCATCGGTCACCTCGATGTAGAGGCCGGGGACCTGCCCGAAGGTCCCGCCGTCGGCGGAGGCGGCGAGGACGATCCGCTCGATCGCGCCCTCCACGCGCGCGAGGTCCACGGACAGGGTGTCGGTGACGCCCGCGGCGGCCGTCCGCTTGCCCTCGTGGCGCACCGCCCCGGAGGGATGGGCGGGCTGGTTGTAGAAGACGAAGTCGTCGTCGGAGCGGACCCTCCCGGTGGCGAGCAGCAGCGCGGAGGCGTCCGCGTCGGGTACGCCGGGTCCGGAGCGCCAGCCCAGTTCGACGCGCAGCGCCGTGGTCGGCACCGGCGCGTTCGCCCCTTTCAGCATGGACATGCCCGCCCCCATCCGTGTCGGCTTCCGTACACCCTCGGCCGTCCAGTCATCCCTACCAGCACAACCTATTCGCCGGTGCGGCGAACACCCACGACCGGCACAGAAAGATCGCCGGTCAACTCCCGGTAACCCCGCATGAACTCGCCCTTTACACGATTAAAGCGCGGACTGACGTCCCTTTTTGCCAAGTTCGCTCGGATTGGGGATCCCAGGTCACTGCCGACTCGGAAAACAACCCTCTTATCGGTCTCCCCAACGAGCACATCGTGGGCTTAACTTATGTGCCATGACCTCCCCCCGCTCCACTTATGGTGGCGGCTACTACTCCGCCTCCTTCCCGGACACCCCGATCTACGACTCGCTCGTCGCCGAGCGCGGTACCCCGCAGATCGCCCCGATCCGGGTCCCCGCCGCCTACGACTCGGGCAGCAGCCTGCCCGCTCTGCCGTCGGCCCTGCCCGCCCTCCCGGCGGCACCCTCCCCGCAGGCTCCGGCCTACGGCTACCCGCACACGCCGCAGCCCGCGCCCCTGCAGCAGGCGCCCACTGCGTACATCCCGCAGCAGGCCGCCGCGCCGCGGGGTTACCCCGGCCCGCAGGCCCCCCAGCAGCAGCGCCCGATGGGGATGGGCACGGGTTACGAGGCGATGCGCCCGGCCGCGCCGCGGCCCGCGCCGGCTCCCTACCAGGACCCGTACAACAACCAGCAGTACCGCGGCTACTGACCGGCGCGCCGGCCGCTGTCGGTGCCTGCTGGCACGATGGCGGCATGGAAAACGCCGTAGTGCAGTCGATCCACGTTCATCCGGTCAAGGCGTTCCGGGGGCACGCACCCCGGGAGGCTGTCGTGGAGCCCTGGGGCCTGGCCGGTGACCGGCGCTGGACGCTGATCGACGACGGGGGAAAGGTCGTCACACAGCGCGAGCAGCCGCGCCTCGCGCTGGCCGCCGCCGAGCCCGAGGCCGGCGGCGGCGTTCGTCTGTCCGCACCCGGCCAGGCACCCTTGACGGTGTCGGTGCCCGAGCCGGCCGGGACCGTGCCGGTGAACATCTTCGGGACCAAGGTCGAGGCGGTCCCGGCGGCCGCGGCCGCGCACGCCTGGTGCAGCGCCTTTCTACGGGCGGACGTCCGCCTGGTCCACATGGACGACCCGGCCACCCGCCGCCCCGTCGATCCCGAGTACGCCCTGCCCGGCGAGACGGTGAGCTTCGCGGACGGCTATCCCTTGCTGGTCGCCACGGCGGCCTCCCTCGACGCGCTGAACTCCCTGATCGCCGAGGGTGCGCACGCCGCCGAGGGCCCGCTGCCGATGAACCGCTTCCGGCCGAACGTCGTCGTCGCCGGCACCGAGGCCTGGGCCGAGGACCGCTGGTCCCGGATCTCCGTGGGCGAGGTCGTCTTCCGCGTCGCGAAGGCGAGCGGACGCTGCGTCGTCACCACCGTCGACCAGGACACCGCCGTACGCGGCCGGGAGCCCCTGCGCACCCTGGCACGTCACCGCAAGGTCGAATCGAGGCTGCTCTTCGGCCAGAACCTCGCGCCCCTCTCGCGCGGCACGATCAGGGTCGGGGACCCGGTGCGGGTGCTGGGATAGCGCGCGACGGCGGCACCACGGCCGGGGAACCGAGGGCGGGTCCCGGTCGTTGGGAGACATGAGACCTTCGTGAGAAACCGCGTGCGTGACCGTCCGCGGTGGACGTGATGTCGCTCTCTCTTGCTCCGGGCCGCGGATGCGCTCCCGCGCCGGGGGTTATGACGGGGCGTAAGGGGGTGGGGAGATGCGGGCGATCAGTGGCCTGTGGCGCTGGCGGCACAATCCGCTGCGCCGTGTGACCGACCTGGCCGAGGCATGGGTGGCCCTCGTGGCGCTGGTGCTGGTCGCCGCGGCCGCGCCCGTGGTCGGTTGTCTGGTCGGCGCCGCCGCCCAGGACTCGCTGCAGCGTTCCGTGCGCGAGCAGCGGCACACGCGCCACCTCGTCATGGCCACGGTGGTGCGCGACCTGCACGAGGCCCCGCTGGAGACCGACCCCGACACCACGGCGGCGCGCGAGTCCCGCAGCCGTGTCCTCGCGAACTGGACCGCGCCGGACGGCACCCGCCGGCACGGCCCCGCCCTGGCCGGGCTCAAGTCCCCGCAGGCGGGCGACCACTTCGGACTCTGGACGGATCCGCACGGCCGAATAACGACCCGCCCGCTGGACTCCCCCACCGCCACGACACACGCGGTGCTCGCCGGGATCGGCGCGGCTCTGCTGGTCGCGGGCCTGGTCGAAGGCGGCAGACGGCTGACGGTGTGGCGCATGGTCCGCGGACGGTACGCACGCTGGGACCAGGCCTGGGACCGGGCGGGCCCGGACTGGGGCAAGGCGGGCACCGGCTGCTGACGGCCTTCCGGCTCTGGTCAACCCACCATGGACGCACGCGCTACGGTGGACCGGCCGAAGCGCTTTCGGCGACAACCCGCGGGTGAGCGAACCGCAGGGGCACGCGCAGGTTTTCGGTAGCGCGAACGCGCATCGGCCCCAGGGGCTGAGCACGGTCGCGGTCCCGGCACCGGCGGCAAGGCCCCTACGGGAGCGAGCCATCAGTACGACTAGGTGGGGGCACAGCAACGCCATGGCACAGGGCACGGTCCAGGTGACGCACACCGGTACGTCGCGGTGGCGGCGCCGCACAGGCGAGTACGCATCACTGGCCGCCGCCCTGGAGGCCGCCGCCGACGGCGACGTCCTCACCATCGCCCCGGGCACCTACCGGGAAAACCTCGTGCTCCAGCGGGCGGTGACGCTCCGTGGCCCGGAGGGCTCCCCCGGTTCGGTGCGGATCGCGCCCGTGGACGGGGTGCCGCTCACCGTGCGTGCCTCCGCCGTGGTGCAGGACCTGCATGTGGAGGGCCAGGACGCGGCGGCGCCCGCGCTGCTGGTCGAGGAGGGCACGCCCGAGCTGATGGACATGCGGATCGTGACCCGGTCCGCCGCGGGCATCGAGGTGCGCGGCGGCGCCCGCCCGACCGTGCGCCGCTGCACCGTCGACAACCCGGCCGGCATCGGCATCGCCGTACTCGACGGTGGCAGCGGGGTGTTCGAGGAGTGCGAGGTCGTCGCGGCCGGGCAGGCGGGCGTGGCCGTCCGCGGCGGTGCGCATCCACGTCTGGAGCGCTGCCGTGTGCACCACGCCTCCGGCACCGGGATGACCGCCACGGGCGAGAACTCCGCGCTGGAGGCGGTGGGTTGTGAGATCTACGAGGTCCGCGGCTCGGGCGTACAGGTCACCCAGCGGGCGACGGCGCATCTGACCGACTGCGATGTGCACCGCACGACGGCCGACGGCGTCACCCTGGACACGGACGCGGTGCTCACGCTCGCCGACTGCCACATCCACGACATCCCGGAGAACGCGGTCGACCTGCGTTCCCGTTCGGTGCTCACACTGACCCGCACGACGGTCCGTCAGTTCGGGCGCAACGGCCTGTCGGTGTGGGACCCGGGGACCCGCGTGGACGCCCACCAGTGCGAGATCTTCGACAGCACCGGCGACTATCCGGCGGTGTGGGTCAGCGACGGCGCCACGGCCGTCCTCGACTCCTGCCGGGTGCACGACGTGCCGGACGCCCTGTTCGTGCTGGACCGCGGTTCGCGCGCGGACGTCGTGGACAGCGATCTGTCGCAGGTGCGCAACACGGCGGTGTCGGTGAGCGACGGGGCGACCGCTCAGCTCGACGACTGCCGCATCAGGGAGGCGGCGACCGGCGCGTGGTTCCGCGACCACGGCAGCGGCGGCACGCTCAACAACTGCACCCTGGACGGCACCCAGACCGGCGTCATCGTCACCAAGGGTGCCGACCCGACCATCGAGCGCTGCACGGTCGCCTCCCCCGCCGAGGCGGGCTTCTACGTCTCCGCGGGCGGCCGCGGCAGCTTTCTGAACTGCCGGGTCAGCGGCAGCGGCGGTTACGGCTTCCATGTGATCGACGGCTGCCGGGCGACGCTGCGCAAGTGCCGTACGGAACGCTGCGCGCGCGGCGGTTACGAGTTCGCCGACGCGGGCCCGGACGCCACGTCCGGGACGGGCCCGGTCGTGGAGGACTGCACCAGCGACGAGAGCGGCGGACTGCGGCCGCCCGCGGCCCGGGAGACCGCCGTGGAGACCGTGTCGCACTCCCCCGGGCTGCTCGGTTCGATCCCGGGGCAGCGCAGTACGGAGCAGGAGCCGCTGGTCGCCGCCGCCGAGCCGGCCCAGCCGGTGCGGACGTCGAAGGACGTGCTCGGGGAACTCGACGGGCTGGTGGGCCTGGAGAGCGTCAAGCGCGAGGTGCGGGCGCTGACCGACATGATCGAGGTCGGGCGGCGCCGCCGGCAGGCGGGCCTGAAGGCAGCCTCGGTCAAGCGGCATCTGGTCTTCACCGGCTCGCCCGGCACCGGCAAGACGACGGTCGCCCGCCTCTACGGCGAGATCCTCGCCTCGCTCGGTGTGCTGGAGAAGGGACACCTGGTGGAGGTGTCCCGGGTGGACCTGGTCGGCGAGCACATCGGTTCCACGGCGATCCGCACCCAGGAGGCGTTCGAGAGGGCGCGCGGGGGTGTGCTGTTCATCGACGAGGCGTACGCGCTGTCGCCGGAGGACGCCGGGCGCGACTTCGGCAAGGAGGCCATCGACACGCTGGTGAAGCTGATGGAGGACCACCGGGACGCGGTGGTGGTGATCGTCGCCGGCTACACCGCGGAGATGGAGCGCTTCCTCTCCGTCAACCCCGGTGTCGCCTCCCGCTTCTCGCGCACCATCACCTTCGGCGACTACGGCCCCGAGGAATTGCTGCGGATCGTGGAACAGCAGGCCGACGAGCACGAGTACCGGCTGACGCCGGGCGCGTCCGAGGCGCTGCTGAAGTACTTCACGGCCATCCCGAAGGGCCCGGCGTTCGGCAACGGCCGCACGGCCCGGCAGACCTTCGAGGCAATGGTGGAACGGCACGCGAGCCGCGTCGCACAGCTGGCGGACCCCAGCACCGACGATCTGACCCTGCTGTACGCGGAGGACCTTCCGGAACTGCCCTGAGCACCCCGGGCGGACGGCGGGAGTTCGACGACAGGACCTAGCCGGCGTCGGCCCGGTGTTGCGTGGGTTCCGGCCGTGGCCCCGGCAGCTCGGGGCGCAGCCGGTCCAGCAGATGTGCGCGTTCCCGGGAAAAGGCGGGGTCCGCCTGGTAGTCGGAGTGGCCGAGGATGGGCGCGGGCAGAGGGTGCGCGGGCGTGCGGCCGTAGGCGAGCGGATCCTGCAGGGGGCCGTGGTCGACCTCGGGCGTGTCGTCGTCGGGGACGCGGACGGGCCCGCCGATGGGGTCGGTGCCGCGGAAGAGGTTGCCCCAGCAGGCGACGTCGCGGTGCAGGGCGGCGAGCGCCGGCGGTCCGAAGTGGGCCGGGAACCAGCGGCCGTAGAGGCGTTCCAGCGGGGAGCCGTAGGTCAGCAGCGCGATCCGGCCGCGGACCGACGGGGGCAGCTGCCAGGCGGCGGCCGCGGCCAGGACGCTGCCCTGGGAGTGGCCGGAGAGGACCAGGCGGCCCCCGGTGTGCTGGGTCCAGGTGGCCATGCGCCAGGTCAGGTCCGGCACCGCACGCTCCGCGTAGCACGGTGGCGCGAAGGGATGCGCGGCGCGCGGCCAGAAGGTGCCGACGTCCCAGAGGATGCCGATCGTGCGCCGCGCCGAGGCGTCCCGGTAGGCGCGCCTGCCCCAGGTCACGAAGAGGACGAAGCCGAGGCCGACCAGCCAGGAGCCCAGCGCCTGCGAGGTCTCGGCGACGGACTGCAGGGCGTCGTAGGTGCGGCGGGCGGCTCCGTCGGGGGTCTTCCGGGTGGCCAGCGCGCCGGCCAGCGCCACGGCGCCGAGCAGCAGGGTGGTGGCGGTGAGCACGGCGACGACGAGGGGCGCCCGGTCGGTGAGGGTGGCCATGGCGCGGACGTGGGCGATGGTCCGGGTACGGCCCGGATCCTCGGGTTCGCCGGAATGCTCGTGGCGGACCCGGTCGCGTTCGGCGCGGGCCAGCCGGGCGGTGCCGAGCCCGAGCCGGACGGCCAGGAGCAGCAGGACCACGAGGGCCGGCGGGATGGTGGACGCCTGCCAGGTGAGCAGGACCGGCGGCCCCGGGAGCGCGGCGTGCGTGCCGTCGAGCCAGTCCGCGACGCGCTGTGCGACCCCGCCGGACATCACACCGCCCAGCGCGCAGGCGAGCAGCGCGACGGCCGGTCCGCCGAGGCCCCGCATGCCGGAGCGCGGATCGGGGCCGCGGCGGTGGAGGCTCCCGGCCACGACGGCGAGGGCGACGACCAGCAGGCCCTGGGCCAGCATGAGGGCGCCGAAGGCCGTGTCGCCGGGCAGCCGCCCGGTGGACCGCCAGCCGGGCCGGGCCCAGCCGGCGTAGACCACGGTGAGCAGCAGCAGGGCGAGCGCGCCGAGCGGCAGGAGCCGTACGAGGTGCCGGTCGAGCCGCTGGTCGAGGCGGTTCTCGCTGCGGCCCCGGCGGCAGACGACACCCACGGCCGTCGCCGCCCAGGCCAGCAGGGCCCCGGTGAGCAGCCGGCCGAGGATGTCCAGGGTGGCGGGACCGCCGGGCCGGTGGTCGAAGCGGACCGCGGGGGCCGCGACGGCGGCGGCGACGGTCAGCAGGGCCGCCGCGGTGTGCGCTGCGCGCAGCCGGGCCACGAGACGGCGCCCGTACCAGAAGCCGGGCCTGGTCAGCGCGCTGCCGTCGGTGTCCGGCTCGGGGTCGTGGGTCATCGGCCGGTGGGACTCGTACGCGCTCCAGGTCCGGCGGGAGAGGTACCAGAGCAGGACCGTCAGCGCGGTCGGCACCAGCGCGGCGAGCGCCAGCCGGCGGCCGGGCAGGCTCCACCAGGGGTCGTGCCCGCCGGGGCCCGTGGACGCCGGGGGTGCGAGGAAGGCCAGCCAGGAGTTGCGGTGGGCGCAGGACCGGACGCCGGCGCACTGCCAGGCAGCCAGGTCCAGGGCCACCTCGCAGGCGGCAGCCACCAGCAGCACGGTCAGGGTGAGGGCGGCCAGCCGTACCAGGAGGCCGTACAGGCGGACCGTGCGGTGCCGGCCGGCCGCGGCGGGGCGCATCCAGTGGGCGAGGTTGACCACCATGAACGGCAGCAGCAACAGCCACAGGGCGCGGCTGCTGTCGCCGGAGGTGAGGTTGCACCAGACGTACGCCTCCCGGACGGGCCCGTCGCGTGGCTCTCTCCTGGTCCCGGTGTCCTCGGCGCGCCGGAAGATCGCGGCTGTGTCGTCGCCGGTGACCCGGACCGTGTGCGGGTCACCGAGCATCTTCTCCGGGGTGGTTCCGCCCACTCCGTGCACGAGCAGCTCCAGCTCGGCGTCCGTCCGCCGCTCGCCGTGGCCTTCCTGTGCGCCGTCCACTGTTGTCGCACCCCCGTGACGCGCCCGAAGCACTGTGCCGATGCGCGTCTCAGGATCTCCGGTCCGGGGGTGTCGTACACCGCTCGTCACGGAATCTCCCCGATCCGTGTGACGGTGGTCCGGGGCGTCGGGGCGGAGCTGGCATGTGCGCGTCGTGACAGGTGGTGGCGCAACCGGTGCCGACCCGTGAAAAGATGGGACGCCCGCGCATCTCCGGCCGGCCGGAATCTCCTGGTCGGGGGCGGTGCGCCGGGCGTGTCGGACGGATGGCGGCGAAAGGACCGGAGCGTACGTGAGTGAGAATCAGAACCTCCTCGCGGAGCAGCGCCGCGCCCTGATCCTGGACGAGGTCCGGCGCCGGGGCGGTGTGCGGGTCAACGAACTGACCCGCAAGCTCGGCGTGTCGGACATGACCGTACGCCGTGATCTGGACGCCCTCGCCCGCCAGGGCGTGCTGGAGAAGGTGCACGGCGGTGCGGTTCCGGTGGTCGAGGCCAGCACGCACGAGCCCGGGTTCGAGGCGAAGTCGGGTCTGGAGCTGACGGCCAAGGAGGACATCGCACGCGCCGCCGCCAAGCTGGTCACCCCGGGCACGGCGATCGCCCTGTCCGGTGGTACGACGACGTACGCGCTCGCCCAGCAACTGCTGGAGGTGCCCGATCTGACCGTCGTGACGAACTCGGTGCGGGTCGCCGATGTCTTCCACGCGGCGCAGCGGACCTCGGGCCAGCGGCAGGGCGCGGCCACGGTGGTGCTGACCGGCGGCGTGCGCACCCCGTCGGACTCGCTGGTGGGACCGGTGGCCGACCAGGCGATCGCCGCCCTCCATTTCGATCTGCTGTTCCTCGGTGTGCACGGCATATCGCTCGAGGCCGGACTGTCCACGCCGAACCTCGCCGAGGCGGAGACGAACCGGCGGCTGGTGCACTCCGCGCGCCGGGTCGTGGTGGTCGCCGACCACACCAAGTGGGGCACGGTGGGCCTGAGTTCGTTCGCCGCGCTGGAGCAGGTGGACACGCTGGTGACCGATGCGGGCCTGCCCGCCGAGGCGCGTGTGGAGATCTCCGAGCACCTGCGGGTGGTGGTGGCGGGCGAGCCCGGGGAAGACGACGCAGACATCTGAGGGTCTGTCAGCTATGGTTGGCCGCCCGGTCGACCGCCCTGCGGGAGTGGCACAAGGGGGTTATGTCCATGGCTCGTCGTCTGCGCCCGGTGGACCTCGATTTCGTCGGGACCGCGCCCGTGCGTCTGGTCTTCGCGCGGGAGGTCTCCGCGTCCCCCGAGCAGGTCTTCCGCGCGCTCGCGGAGGACGTGCCCGGCTGGACGCAGTGGTTCTCGGCGGTGACGCTCGCCCGGGCCACCGACGGCGGCGCCGGGCGTGAGATCCGGCTCAGAGGCGGGATCCGGTTCGAGGAGACGGTGCTCGCGGCCAAGGCGCCCGAGGTGTACGCCTACCGTGTCGACGCCACCAACGCGCCGGGCGTCCGTGCCCTGGTCGAGGAGTGGCGCCTGACTCCTCTGGGCACGGGCACCCGGGTGCGGTGGACCTTCGCCGCCGACGGGACGGCGCCGCTGCGGTTCGTCCTCGGGCTGGCCCGGCCTGGTCTCGGGCGCGCCTTCCGCGACGCGGTGACGTCCCTGGACCGCCGCCTGGCGAGCCGCTGATCAGCCGGCGCCGCGGGCGAGCTGTGACTCGGTCACGACCGCTGCCATCAGTTCCGCGTCCAGCGCGGAGACATCGGCCAGCCGCGAGGCCGCTGACAGCGAGTTGAGCAGGGTCTTGGTGACGCGCAGGGCCGCCTGGGGGCGGCGGACGATGGGCCTGGCCCAGTCGGCGACGGCCGTGTCCAGCTCGTGAGCGGGGACGACCTTCTGCAGGATGGACAGGGACTGGGCCTCCGCCGCGGAGATGGCCCGGCCGGTGAGGACTATCTCGCGCACGCGGGCGGCGCCGACCTCGTTGATGAGGCGGGGCAGCAGGCCGCCCCACGCGGTGGGCAGCCCGAGCGCGAGTTCGGGCAGCCGGAAGGACGCGTCCTCGGATCCGACCCGCAGATCGCAGGCGAGCGCGAGGGCGAAGCCCGCCCCGATGGCCTTGCCGTGGACGCGCGCGATGGTGACGGCCGGGTTCGCGGTCAGCGCCTCGCAGACGCGCCGCGCCTTGGTCCCCGACATACGGATGCCGCTGCCCGTGGGGTCGTGGGCGACATGCCGGGCGGACTCGCCGCGGTCCCCGCCGAGGCAGAAGTCGTCGCCGCTCGCGGTGAGCACGAGCACCCGGACCTCCGGGTCCTGGTCCTGGAGGACCGCCATCAGGTCGTCCAGCAGGGCGTCGGTGACTGTGTTGCCCTGCTCGGGGTTGTTCAGCTCGACGGTGAGGACGGGACCCTCCCGGTGGGTCCGCAGGGTCCGCCGTTCGGCGGCGGCCGGGAGGGTCGTGAGGGGGAGGGCGGTCATGTGGTCACTTTCAGGGAGGTGATGCGCCGGAAGACCATCCGGTTCGCATACGTCGGTCCTGCGGTCGGCCGCAGGGTGGGGAATCGTTCCAGCAGCTGGGCGAGCAGGAGACGGGCCTCCAGGCGGGCCAGGCCCGAGCCGAGGCAGTAGTGGACGCCGCCGCCGAAGGTGAGATGCGCGCCCCTGCGACGGATGTCGAAGAGGTGGGGGTCCGGGTTGCGGCGCGGGTCGTGGTTGGCGGCGCCGTACAGGACGTGGACGGTGGTGTCCTTGGCGATGGGGACACCGGCGAGAATCGTGTCGTCGGCGGCGAAGCGCGAGTTGAGGTGGATCGGCGGGTCGTAGCGCAGCACCTCCTCGATCGCGTCGTCGAGGTCCTCCGGGTGTCCGCGCAGCCAGTCGGCCCGGGCGGGGTCCTGGGTCAGGAACCACACCGCGTTGGTCAGCAGGGTCGCGGTGGTTTCCAGGGAGGCGATGGTGATGAACATCGTCAGGTCGTACAGCATCTGGTCGGCGGCCGCCCGGTCGCCGGGGTACTGCCCGTCCCAGTAGCGGATCCAGTCGCTGAGGACGTCGTCGCCGAGGTGGGCCCTCCGGTCTGCGATGAGACCGGTGAAATAGGCCCGCATCTCCAGGGTGGCCTGGCCCGAGACGGCCAGTTCGCTCTTGGTGGGGATCAGTTCCTGGGCGTGGACCTGCCGATGGGTGAAGTCCAGGATGTGCGGGTAGTGCCCGGCCGGGATGGCGAGCCAGTCGCCGACGGTGTGGACGGGCAGCCGCTCGCCGACCGTGGTGACGAAGTCGGCCTCGCCGTGGGCGCGCAGCTGTAAATCGAGGCGGTCCAGGAGCTCGGTGACATGGGCGGCGATCCGGGGCCGCATGGCGTCGAGGGTGCCGCGGTCGAAGAGGTTGCCCAGGGCGCGGCGCCGCTGGGTGTGCTCGGGCGGGTTGAGGCGGGACAGCGTCCGCGTCATCTCCTGGGTCGCCGGTTCCTGCCAGCGTGCTATGTCGGGCCGGCGTTGCTGCCAGGCGAAGTCCGGGACCAGCCAGTTCCTGCCGCGCAGGATCTGGTTGCAGGCGTCGAATCCGGTCACGAAGTACCCGCCCCAGGGAGCGGGCACCACTTCACCCAGTGCGCGCAGTTCGTCCCAGATGGGGAGGGGGTTTGCCTGTCCTTCGTCGGAACGGAGCCGGCGAAGGAGAGGGATGACGGCTCGGCGGTCGGTGGTGGTACCGCGTATGACGCCAACGGCGGTCACGCGAAGCTCCTTTGTGGCTGGGCGCTACCGTTACCGCCGGAACCTACCCTTCCCCTCTCCCCCATCATGCTCCTGACAGTGTTGCTCCTGTCACATGCCTCCCGCCAAACCTCCGCATGTCGCACATCAGACTCGGAAGATGTCCAGGAAGGTGCTCCAGAAGCCCTTCTTCCTGGCCGGCTCCTGACGGGCGGCGGCGACCGGAGCCGTGGGGAGCGGCTGCTCGCCCGCCGCGGGGACGGTCCGGCCCTGCAGCGCGGCGGCGATATGGGTGGCCGGGCTCGGACTGAAGGCCACGGGCAGCGCGACCAGCGCCCGGTGGAACGGGCCCGGCCGCCACTCCAGTTCCTTCTCGTGGACGGCCAGCGTCAGGTCGGGCAGGGCGTTGAGGATCTTCTCGATCGCGGTGACGGCGATGACCTGCGCCGGGTCCTTGGCCGGGCAGGCGTGCGGACCGGCTCCCCAGGCCAGGTGCGCGCCCCTGCTGTTCCTCCGGCGGGCCTCGGCCAGCGCGGGATCGGTGTTGGCCGCGGCGAAGCTGATGACGACCGGCGTGCCCGCCTCGGCCACCACTCCCCCGAGATCCACGTCCTGGACCGGGTAGTGGGTGGCGTAGTTGGCGATGGGCGCCTGGTTCCACAGCACGTGATCGATCGCCTCCTCGACCAGCAGCCCGGAGTCGCGTCCGCTGGTGTCGGGTGACAGCAGCAGGAGCAGGGCGTTGCCGATCAGGTTGCGCTCGGGTTCCACGCCGGCGCCCATCAGCATGACCAGCTGGTCCTTGAGCTCCTCGTCGGTCAGCCCGGCGGGGTGCTGGATCAGCCAGGAGGTGACGTCGTCGCCGGGCCGGCGGCGCTTGAGGGCGATCAGCTCCATCAGGCAGGCGGTGAGCTCCTCGTTGGCGCGCAGCGCGTCCTTGCCGTCGAAGATCGCCGACATGGCGCTGGTGAGGGTGTCACCGATGTCCGCGGGGCAGCCGAACAGCTTGTTGAACAGCAGCAGCGGCAGCAGCTTGGCGTAGTCGTTGAGGAGGTCGGCCCGGCCGCGCTCGCAGAACTGGTCGATCAGGTAGTCGGCGATCGGCTCGACGTCGCGGCGGATCCGGGTGATGTTGAGCCGGGCGAGGCTGTCCGTGACGGCCTTGCGCAGCCGCAGGTGCACGGCGCCGTCGGTGAACAGGCAGTTGGGCCGGTACGCCATCATCGGCAGCACCGGGTGGTCCAGCGGTATGTGCCCTTCGGTCAGCGCCTTCCAGCGGCGGGAGTCCCGGGCGAAGAGTGTGGTGTTCTGCAGCACGCGCAGGGCCGTCTCGTGCCCGACGACCAGGGTGGCGTCGATACCGGGGGCGAGTTCGACCGGTCCGGCCGGACCGTGGGCACGCAACCGGTCGTAGACCTGGTGGGGGGCGGCGGCGAACGTGGCGTCGTGCATGGGGCATCTGGCGTCGGCGGGGGCGGGGGCGGGGACTGACTGGCGGTCCATGGGGTTCCTTCTGCTGGCTCCGGGCCGGTGGTCCGGGGGGATGGGCGGGTCAGGCGGCTCGGGTGAGCAGGTGACGGACGAGCGCGATCAGCGCATGGGCGGAGGACTGCCGATCACGGGCGTCGCAGTAGACGACGGGGGTGTCCGGAAGCAGATCGAGGGCCTCGCGCACCTCCGCCTCCTCGTAGACCGCGCCCGGATCGAAGCCGTTGACCGCGATGGCGTACTCGAGGCCGTACCGCTCGACGAGGTCGATGACGGGGAAGGTCTCCTCCAGCCGGGCCGGGTCGACCAGGAGCAGTGCGCCCAGCGCGCCGCGGGCCATGTCCTCCCACAACTGCATGAACCGCTGCTGTCCCGGGGTGCCGAAGAGGTACAGCACCAGGTCGTCGCTGAGCGTCAGACGCCCGAAGTCCAGGGCGACGGTCGTGGTGGTCTTGCCCGCCACGCCCCCGAGGTCGTCCACGTGGAGGGACGCCTGCGTCATCTTCTCCTCGGTGCGCAGCGGGGTGATCTCCGACAGCGAGCCGATGAAGGTCGTCTTGCCCACGGCGAAATGCCCGACGACCAGGATCTTGGCAGCGTTGGTCACCGCGCTGGAGACGTAGATGGATCCAGGGGCCGTCTCAGCCGATGAGGGATTGGAGTCCATTCAGAACCTTCTCGAGGGTCGCTCTGTCAACGTTCTGAGCCCGGGGCGGCTCGGCGCGGCGCAGGAGGTGGCCCTGCTCGAATAAATCGGTCAGCAGCAGCCGGGCCACCCCCACCGGCAGTCCCACGTGGCCCGCGACCTCGGCGACCGAGAGGTAGCCGCCCGCGCACAGCTGCCAGATCGCCATCACCTCGGGGCCGGCTCCCAGCGGAGGGGTCCGCTCGGGAGCCAGGGTGACCAGGGTGTGCAGCGCCAGGTCGTCCGCGGCCGGCAGGGTCCGGCCGCCGGTGATGACGTAGGAGCGGACGAACTCACTGGTGACGGAGGCCTCTTCGCCGGGCGTGGTCATACCCCGGCACCGTTCTCCGACCGCGGTGCCACACTCATCGCCTTGCTGAGGGCGGCAACCGTCTTCTGCATGCGGAAGGACATGGCCTCCATGTCGACGTCCAGCGCGGCCGAGACGGCGAGGTACGAGCCCTGGCCGGCGGCGATCAGGAAGATCCAGCCGCCGTCGTACTCCAGCAGCGTCTGCTTCCAGATTCCGTGTCCCGCTCCCACGAACCCCGCGACGGCTCGGCTCAGCGACTGCATCGAGCTCATCGCGGCGGCGTTCGTCTCGGCGGCGTCGCGTGCGATGTCGTCCGAGCGCTGCAGCAGCAGGCCGTCTCCCGAGACGAGGATCGCGTGCCGGGCTCCGCGTACTTCGAGCACGTCGTTCAGCACCCAGGACAGGTCGATCTTCACTGGTTGTCAGGTCCTTCCGTGGTGTTCGTGGTCCGCCCGAGCTGGGTTCCGCGCGCGAACGCCCCGAGCCGTGAGGCCATCACCTCGCTGACCGGCTCGGGAGTCTCCTCCTGACCGGCGCTGTCGAGGGACGGGACCACCGTGACGGGGCCGCTGCGCCGCCGGCGTTTGGGCAGACCTCCCGAGGTCGTTCCCACCACGTGCGAGGGACCCACGACCGGGACCGGCGCCAGGCGCTGCGGGGCGGCCTCGGGGACCGCGGTGTCCTGGGCGTCGGCCGCCGGGGAAGGGGTGTCGGCCGAGAGGAGACTTTCGGGCACACGAATCACTGCACGCACTCCGCCGTAGGGGGACACGGAGCCGACGGAGACGGCGAAGCCGTAGCGGGCGGCGAGCATGCCGCACACGGCGAAGCCGAACCGCGGCGGATCGCCGAGACCGGTGATGTCGACGGGACCGTCCACGGACAGCAGAGCAGCCGCCCGGTCCTTGGTCTCCTGGTCCATGCCCAGTCCGGCGTCGTCCACGATGAAGCAGACACCGGTCGGCACGGTCTGGATGTTGACCTCGACGGGCGTTCCGGGCGCGCTGTAGTTCGTCGCGTTGTCCAGCAGTTCGGCCAGTACGACGGCCACCGGCTCGACGGCCTTGCCGACGAGGGAGACGCTGACCTGCGAGTGGACGCTGACCCGGTCGAAGTCCTTGATCCTGCCCTGGGCACTGCGGGCGACGTCGTAGACGGTCGCCGCGCCGTCACGCCGGCCCAGCCATCCGCCGCAGAGCACGGAGATGCCCTTGGCCCGGCGGCCGAACTGGCTGCCGGTGTGGTCGACCGTCATCAGGTCGGCCAGGACCTCCGTGGTGTCGCCGTACTTCTTCAGCAAGCTGTCCAGGAGGACCTGCTGTTCCTCGGCGAGCGACTGGAGCGTGCCCATGGCGGACTTCAGCACCGCCTTGGTCGACGCCTCCGCATCGGCTCGTACGTCCGCGAGGTCACGCTGATGCTGTGCGGTCAGCGCGGCGATGTGCGTGTGGAGCTGCCCGACGTCGCCGCGGGCCTGTCCCAGTCCTGCCTCGAGGTCCTTTCTCGTTCTTCGGAGCGCCATGTTGGTTCTCCGGGCCCGCATCACTGCGACGACCGCAGCGACGAGCACCACCAGCAAGATCCACAGCAGTGGATCCGTGGTCAATGACGTCATGAGACTCTCTTCAAGTCGCATCGCGCCGGAATCGTGCGAGCGCGATGGTGCCTTTGAGACTGTCCCCCCGTACGCGTTCATGACACGTCGTCAGCCCACCGAAAAGTGGGATGATCTTATCAGTCACACAGGCACAACCGACTTGCCCAGAAGCACAATTGAGACGTCACCGAACTCTCACCACCCCGTCACCCGCCCGTTGGGCACCGGCCGCCGAAGGGACGGGGACCAGCTCAGTCCGGCCACACCCCCGTGGCCAGCAGGGTCTCGATCGCCGCGGTGTACGGCGCGATGTCCAGGCCCTGCCCGGTGAGCCAGGCGTCCGAGTAGTACTTGTCGAGGTAGCGGTCGCCCGGATCGCACAGCAGGGTGACGACGCTGCCCTGGCGGCCGTCGGCCACCATCTCGGAGACGATCTTCAGCGCGCTCCACAGCCCGGTCCCCGTGGAGCCGCCCGCCTTGCGGCCGATGGCCCGCTCCAGGGCCCGTACGGCGGCGATGCTGGCCGCGTCCGGGACCTTCATCATCCGGTCGATCGCCCCGGGCACGAAGCTCGGCTCCATGCGCGGCCGGCCGATGCCCTCGATCCGGGAGCCGCAGTCGCAGGTGACGTCCGGATCGCCGGTGGTCCAGCCCTCGAAGAAGCAGGAGTTGTCCGGGTCGGCGACGCAGACACGGGTGTCGTACTGCATGTAGTGGACGTAGCGGGCGAGGGTCGCTGAGGTGCCGCCGGTGCCGGCCGTGGCGACGATCCAGGCGGGCTCCGGGAAGCGCTCCAACTCCAGCTGGCGGAAGATCGATTCGGCGATGTTGTTGTTGCCGCGCCAGTCGGTGGCCCGCTCGGCGTAGGTGAACTGGTCCATGTAGTGGCCGCCGGTCTCCACCGCGAGGCGGGCGGACTCCTCGTACATCTTCCGGGAGTCGTCCACGAAGTGGCACTGCCCGCCGTGGAACTCGATGAGGCGGCACTTCTCGGCGCTGGTCGTGCGCGGCATGACCGCGATGAAGGGCACGCCGATCAGCTTGGCGAAGTAGGCCTCGGAGACGGCCGTGGAGCCGCTGGAGGCCTCGATGACCGGGCGACCGGGGCGGATCCAGCCATTGCAGAGGCCATAGAGGAAGAGGGAGCGCGCGAGGCGGTGCTTGAGGCTTCCGGTGGGGTGCGTCGACTCGTCCTTGAGGTAGAGGTCGATGCCCCACTGCTCGGGGAGGGGAAAGCGCAGCAGGTGCGTGTCCGCCGACCGGTTGGCGTCGGCCTGAACCTTGCGCACGGCCTCTTTCAGCCAGTCGCGGTAGGCGGCGTCGCTGCGGTCGACGTCGAGGGTGGCGCCGGTCCGGGTCTGGTGGGTGGTGCTCACGGCGGTGCTCCTTAGGCTGGGCGCCGACACCTCGCGCGGCCGGCATTTCGAGCATAGGCATCTTTCGCACCGCTTCCCACCTGCATAAACGCATCTTTGAGCCACCCAAAGCCGCCCTGGGGCACAGGCGTACGAGGCATCCGGGGCGCATTGGCGGGAGTGCTCCGGGCGGCTTTCGCGGGCGCCTCGCGCGTACTGGTGCTCCCGGCCGCATCGGGGCAGACTGCACGCGACGGGACGATCGTCCCGAACGCAGGCGCACGCCGCCGTCGGGCGCGGGCGCACGCCGGACGGGACGCGGACGCACACTGGATCGGACGCGAGCGCACACTGGATCGCGGAAGCACACGGCAAGGGGGCGGCGAAGGATGGCGGAGCCGGAGTTCACAGCCACGGGCGTGCGGATCGGCAAGCGGCTGCGTTCGCTCACCCGGGCCGGCCAGGTCCGGATCAACGACGGCAGGCTGGAGTTGCTCACCAGCTACGGCAGCGAGATCGACAGTGCCCCGGTGCAGGCGGTGCGCGCGTCCAGGCCGTGGTTCCGGCCGGACGACAAGGCGTTGGCCGACCTCAACGGCAAGCGGTACCTGCTGACGCTGGGCGAGCACGACCCCGCCCCGGGCGAGCCGGGTCCGCCCGCGGCACGGCGGTTCATCGAGGCGGTGCGCCGGGCCGCCGGACGCGGCGGCTGACAGCCGTACGGCCGCCGGCCGGGAGCAGGCCGGTCGCGTTACTCCGAGCAGCGGTCCGTCGCGGCGAGTTGCGGGACCGCATCCGCTGCGTCACGCTGGTCTCACGTCACTCTGGGTTTACCGGCGATAACGCTGCGAACCAGCCCGCCGGCCATGACAGCAGGCGGACGTTTGGACGCAAGCACCCTGCTGGATCCGTTGTTCTCCGTGTTCTTCCGGTTCTTTCGAACCTCTACATCGGGGAGTCGCAGCCGTGATCAGTCATCCGAGCAGGCACTGCACGGTGGAGCTCCAAGCCCTGCCGTCGCGGATCGGCCAGGTCCGCAGAATCGTATCTGCGCAGTTGCGTTACTGGCACATGGACGCGTTGATAGACCGGGCCGCGCTCGGTGTGACGGAGCTGCTCAGCAACGTCCACCGGCATGCCAGGCCCGACAAGTCGTGCACGGTGGAGCTGGAGCTGGCGCCGGACCGGCTCACGGTCTCGGTGCGCGACAACGACCCACGGCTCCCGGTGCCGGCCGACGTCGCGGACCTGTCGGACGGCGGTCCGCTGGCCACCTGCGGGCGGGGGCTGGCGATGGTGGCGGCGGTGAGCGAGAGCTGGGGCGCCCGGCCGGACGGCGAGAACGGCAAGGTCGTCTGGTTCACGCTGTCCGCCCCGACGGTGGTACGGCCCTATCCGGCCCATGCCCCGCGCCGTGCCGCCGAGGTACGGCAGGCGCCGGTCCGGGTCGGCACGGCGGCGGCCAAGGCTCCCGCGGGGAGTCCGGTGGGCGCCGGGGTCGCCCTCAGCGCCGCGGCGCCCGTGACGACGGCACCGGTGGCGAGCGCGACCATGTGACGACCGCGTCCCCTGCTCCCGCCCGCACCGGCTTCCAGGCTCCCGCCCGGTCAACCGTTCCCGGTTGACCGGGCGGTGACGGGGCCTGCGGCGTCGCGGCAGGACGCCCACCCGTTGGGGCGGTTCGGACCGCGGGCTGCGGGGGCGTGGGGGCTGGTCGCGCAGTTCCCCGCGCCCCTGGGGGGAGCTGCGGTTGCCGCGCGCTTGAGGCGCGCCTCACCTGTGGGCAGTCGTCGCTTTCCCGGTGCTTCAGGGGCCTGGGCGGCAACTCCCAGGGGCGCGGGGAACTGCGCGACCGGCCACAACCTACCCGCGCCCGCGCACGGTCCGAACCGACCCACCGGGTGGGCGCCCCGGCCGAAGCGACGCAGTCACTCCGTCGCGATGGCCCGCAGCACGTCCAGCCGGGCCGCCCGTCGCGCCGGGCGGAGCCCGGCCAGCGCGCCGGCCAGCAGGCCGACCACGGCCACCACCGCGAGCCGCGCGGGCGGCAGGGCGAAGGCGAACGCGGTGTCGCTCGCGCCGTCGGAGGCCTTCACCAGCACCCAGCCCAGGAAGCCGCCGAGTCCGAGACCGCCCACCGTGCCGAACGCGGCGACCAGGACCGACTCCCAGCGGACCATGGCCCGCAACTGGGCGCGGGTCTGGCCGACGGCCCGCAGCAGACCGAGTTCCCGGGTGCGTTCGTGCAGCGCGAGGGTCAGCGTGTTGGCGATGCCGAGCAAGGCGATGACCACAGCGAGGGCGAGCAGCGCGTAGACGAGGGTGAGCATCATGTCGATGCCGCCCGCCGACGACTGCGCGTACTCCTCCCGGGTCTGCACGGACGGGTTGCCGTACTGTGCGGCGACCTTCTGCACCGCCGCCTTGCCCGCGTCGGCGCCGACCCCGTGCTTGAAGGTCACGGAGATCAGGGTGTCGGAGTCCTGGGTGCGGTGCGGGGCCCAGGCGGCGCGGGTGATGACGTAGTCGCCGGCCAGTTCGGACTGGCCGTACACGGCCCGGACGGTGAAGTTCTCGCTCCTGCTGTCGGTGAAGGTCAGCCTGGCCGTGTCGCCGGTGCGCAGATGCTGCCGGTCGGCCTCCTTCCGGGTGATTGCGATGCCGTCGCTGCCGAGGCCCCGCAGGGAGCCGGTGACCGTGCCGAGGTCGAAGGTGCGGGCGAGCGCGGCCGGATCGGTGACGGTCAACGCCCTTCCCTTGCCGTTGACTTCGGCGACCCCGCGGCCGAGGCCCACGGCCGTGTCCACCTGGGGCAGCCGCTGGAGCGCGGGGGCGAGCCGCGGGCTGAGTCCGCTGCCGCCCGCGCCGAAGGACGGGCTGCTGACGGCAATGTCACCGGCGAAGGACCGGGACACCGTCTGGTCCATCGTGGCCTTCAGCGAGGCCCCGAAGACGGTGAACAGAGACACGACGGCCACCCCGATCATCAGCGCGCTCGCGGTGGCCGCCGTCCGCTTCGGGCTGCGCAGGGCGTTGCGCCGGGCCAGGGAGCCGGTGACCCCGCGCAGCCGGTCCAGGGGGCCGCCGAGCAGCCGTACGGCCGTGGTGGCGGCGACCGGACCGAGGACGACGAAGGCCGCCAGGGCGAGCAGTGCGCCGACTCCCGCCAGCCACACGGAGGGGGAGACCAGGACGCCGGTCAGGGTCGTGGCGAGGGCCAGCGCGCCGAGGACGACCCCGGTGACCGCCCGGACGCGGGAGGCACCGGAGCTGTCGACGGCCGTCTCGCGCAGGGCGGCGAGCGGCGCCGTCCGTCCGGCGCGCCGGGCCGGCAGGAGTGCGGAGCCCAGGCAGACCACGATCCCCACCGCGAGCGGCAGCACCATCGACAGGGTCTTGATCACCAGGTCGCCGTCGGGGAACGGGAATCCGATCGCCGGGAACAGCGCCTGGAGGCCCGCGGCGATGCCGATGCCGCCCGCGAGTCCGGTGAGGGACGCGGTGAGCGCGACCAGGCAGGCCTCGGCGAGGGCGGCGGCGGTCACCTGGCGGCGGGCCGCGCCGAGGGCACGCAACAGGGCGTTCTCACGGGTGCGTTGGGCGACCACGATCGCGAACGTGTTGTGGATGGAGAAGGTGGCCACGAGCAGGGCGACGCCGGAGAAGACCAGCAGGAAGGTGGTGAAGATGGTCAGGAACTGGCTGGAGATCATGTCGGTGTTCTCCTGCGCCGACTGTTGACCGGTGATGGCCTCGACTCCCTTGGGCAGCAGGGGAGTCAGCCGCCGGACCAGTTCCCGCTGGCTCACCCCGGGTGCGGCCCGCACCGCGATGGACGCCGCCTGGCCGGGCCGCGCGGTGAGGTACTTCTCGGCGTCGGCCCGGGTCATGCCGGTGAACGTCACCTGGGCCATGCCGTCCTGGCCGCCGAAGGTGGCGAGCCCGACGACGGTGACCTTCACCGGGTCCGGGGTGCGCAGGGTCGTGGTGTCACCGATCTTCAGACCGCCCTTCTTCGCGGCACCGCGGTTCACCACGACCTCGCCCGGCCTGGCGGGAACACGGCCCTCGGCGAGCCGGTAGGGGTTGAGCCGCGGGTCGGTGATCCAGTTGCCGGCGATCGTGGGCGGCCCCTGACCGCCGACCGGCTTCCCGTCGGAGCCGACGAGCTGCCCGGCGCCCTGGATGTCCGGGGCCGCGGCGGCCACGCCGGGGACCCGCTCGACGGTCTTCACCAGCGAGGTGTCCACGGGCCGCCGTACGCCCTGGGCCTCGCCGGGTGTGGTGATGGCGTCGGCGCCGCGTACGACGGCGTCCGTACCGCTGGTCGCCTCGCCGAACATGCTGTCGAAGCTGGCGCGCAGCGTGTCGCCCATGACGAGGGTGCCGGTCAGGAAGGCGACGCCGAGGAACACGGCGAGGAAGGTGCCGGCGAACCGGCGCCGGTGCGCCCGCAGGGACGTGAGGCTGAGCCGGAACGACGGGTTCATGACCGCACCTCGAAAGCCTTCATGCGGTCCAGCACCTTGTCGGGAGTCGGCGACTCCATCCGGTCGACCAGACGCCCGTCGGCGAGGAAGAGCACCTCGTCGGAGTGCGCGGCGGCCACCGGGTCGTGCGTGACCATGACGACCGTACGGTCCATCTCCCGCACGGCGGAGCCGAGGAGGCCGAGGACCTCCGCGCCGGAGCGGGAGTCGAGGTTTCCGGTCGGCTCGTCGGCGAAGACCACATCGGGGCGCCCGGCGAACGCCCGTGCCACCGCGACACGTTGCTGCTGGCCGCCGGAAAGCTCCGAGGGCCGGTGGTGCAGCCGGTCGCGCAGCCCGACGACGTCGACGAGCGCGTCGATCCAATCCGGGTCGCCGCGCCGCCCTGCCAGGTCCAGGGGCAGGGTGATGTTCTCCGCGACGGTCAGCGTGGGCACCAGGTTGAAGGCCTGGAACACGAAGCCGACCCGGTCGCGGCGCAGCAGGGTCAGGCGGCGGTCGTCCAGCGTGCCGAGTTCGGTGTCCCCGATGTAGGCGGCCCCGGAGCTGAGCGTGTCGAGGCCGGCCGCGCAGTGCATGAGGGTGGACTTGCCGGAGCCCGAGGGGCCCATGATCGCGGTGAAGCGTCCGGCGGGGAAGGAGACGTCGACGCCGTCGAGGGCGCGTACGGCGGTGTCGCCACCGCCGTACACCTTCACCGCGCCGACCACACGGGCCGCGGCCCGCAGTGCGGTCGTGGTCATGCCGCGCCTCCCTTGCCGGCACGGCCGAACTGCTCCTCCAGGACGGACAGGCGGCGCCAGTACGCGTCCTCGTCGATCTCGCCGGAGGCGAAGCGGCGGCCGAGGACCGCGAGCGGTGAGTCACCCGCGGGGCGTCCGCCGTCCATGGCCCGCCAGGGGCCGCCGCGTCCGCGCCAACCGGTGCGGCGCAGGAAGGTGACGGCGCCGATCACGACGGCCGCCCAGATCAGCGGGAAGAACAGGATCCAGGGGCCGGGTCCGCCGCCGCCCCAGTCGGCCAGGGTCTGCATCTCGGGTCATCTCCCTTGTCGGTCGCGTGGTCCCCGGTCCTCGGGGATGCCACGAGGCTCCCTCCCGGAGGGGGTCCGGGTCGTCGTGCGGCCGGCGGCAGTGCGGGTACCTCCCGGGGAGTACGGCGGGGGTGGCGGACTGCTCCCCCGGGACTCGCCCAGGGAGTCCGCGGTGACTTGCTGGGGACTGGCGGATAGCAGGGGGACCTGGCGGACTGTAACTACTAGTATGTACAGTGATCTTATGAACACCTCGGAACGACTGATCGAGTCCACCCGTGAGCTGCTGTGGGAGCGCGGGTACGTGGGCACGAGCCCCAAGGCGATCCTGGAGCGCGCGGGGGCCGGCCAGGGCAGCATGTACCACCACTTCAAGGGCAAGCCGGACCTCGCCCTGGCGGCGATCCGGCGAACCGCGGAGGAACTGCGCACCGCAGCCGAGCGGGTCCTGGGCGGCCCGGGCACGCCGTACGAGCGCATCGAGGCGTATCTGCTGCGCGAGCGCGACGTGCTGCGCGGTTGCCCGGTCGGGCGGCTGACCATGGACCCGGACATCGTCGCCAGCGACGAGCTGCGCGCACCGGTGGACGAGACGATCGCGTGGGTCCGGGAGCGGATCGCCGGGATCGTCGAAGAGGGCAAGCGGCAGGGGCAGTTCGCGCCCTGGCTGGACGGCGAGGAGATCGGCGCGGCCGTCCTCGCGACCGTACAGGGCGGCTACGTACTAGCCCGCGCCTCCGGCTCCCCCGCCGCCTTCGACGCGGGGGTGCGCGGTCTGCTCTCCCTGCTCGCACCGCGAACCCCCGGACAGGAGAACTGAGTCGCATGCACATCACCAGACGGCGTTCCGACACCCTGCAGGGCCCGGCGGAGAACTTCACCGGCACGGTCTGGCTGGACGAGATGGCCGCCCCGGCCGCTCCCTCGCGGCTGCGCATGTTCAACGTCCACTTCGCTCCGGGCGCCCACACGGCCTGGCACCGGCACCCGAACGGGCAGTTGCTGCACGTGCTGGAGGGCGAGGGCCTGGTGCAGCGCGAAGGCGGTGCGGTGGAGGCGATCCGCGCGGGCGACACGGTGTGGATCGAGCCGGGGGAACGGCACTGGCACGGCGCCGCGCCCCGCACCTTCATGACCCATCTCGCGGTCGTGGAGGCCGCCGAGGACGGCACGACGACCGAGTGGCACATGCACGTGGCCGACTACCCCGCCTGAGAAAGGGGATGCGCGAGATGCACGCCATGCAGTACGAGTTCACCCTTCCCGCCGACTACGACATGGGCGTCATCCGCTCCCGCGTCGCCCGTGTCGCGCATCTGCTGGACGGCTGGCACGGCCTCGGCATCAAGACGTACGTGCTGCGCGAGCGCGGGGTGCACGGCTCGCCGGTGAACCAGTACGGGCCGTTCTACCTCTGGAACACCATGGAGGGCATGAACAGCTTCCTGTGGGGAGGAGCCTTCCAGGGGCCGGTCGACGACTTCGGGCGGCCGGCGATCCGGCAGTGGACGGGGCTGGCGTTCGAGGAGGGCACCGCGACCGGGGCCGCGCCCGCGTTCGCCCTGCGGCGGCGGCAACCGGTGCCGGAGGGCGTCGAGTTGGCCGCGTTCATGGCGGACGCGGTGGCCGAGACCGGGCGGCTGGCGGCGCAGGACGGCGCGGTTCTCGCCGCAGCGGCCGTGGACACGCGCGCGTGGGAGCTGGTCCACTTCTCGCTCTGGGAGCACGACACGCCGAAGGCCGACGGAGACCTCTACCAGGTGCTGCACCTGTCCGCGCCCGGCCGTGACCGGCTCCCGCGCGGGCGGCAGTGGTGAGCCATGTCCGTACGGTCCTCGGTGACATACGGCCCGCGGAGCTGGGCGTGTGCGACGCGCACGACCATCTCTTCCTGCGCAGCCCGCGGTTGCCGGGCCAGGAGCTGACCGACCTGTCGGCCGCGCGGGCCGAGCTGGCCGCGTTCCGGGCGGCGGGCGGAGCGGCCGTCGTGCAGTGGACGCCGTACGGCATGGGGCGGCGGGCGGCGGACCTGCCGGAGCTGTCCCGGGCCACGGGTGTGCGGCTGCTCTGCGCCACGGGCCTGCACCAAGCCGCGCACTACGACTTCGAGGTGCTCGACAGGCTGCGCGGCGACGGCCTCACCGAGTTGTTCGTGTCCGAGCTGACCGACGGCATCGGCACGAGCGGGGTGCGGGCCGGGCTGATCAAGGTGGCGGGCGGTTTCCACGCGCTGGACGCGCACGCCCGCTGGACCGCGCGGGCGGCGGCCGAGGCGCACCACGCCACCGGTGCGCCCATCGCCGTGCACCTGGAGCTGGGCACCGGCGCGCCGGACGTACTCGACCTGCTGTGCGGCGAGTTGGGGGTGCCCGGTGAACGGGTGATCCTGGGCCATCTGAACCGCTTCCCCGACCCGGTGGTGCACCGGCAGGCCGCCGAGTCCGGCTGCTGGCTGGCCTTCGACGGGCCGTCCCGCGCCCATCACGCCACCGACTGGCGGATGCCGGAGGCGGTACGGGCCCTGGCGGACGCCGGCTTCGGCGACCGGCTGCTGCTCGGCGGCGACACGGTGGTCGCCGGAGCCCGCTCGGTCGACGGCGGGCCCGGGATGCCGTACCTGCTGCGCCGGCTGCGGCCCCGGCTGGCCGCCGTGCTGGGTGCCGGCCTGGTGGATCGCATCCTCACCGAGCATCCCGGACGGGCGTTCGCGGCCGACTGGACGTGAGCGGATCGGGCGTGGCCCGATCGCATCGATCCCTGTCCCGCCGGACGGTTCCCGCTCCGTCGGCCGTCCGCAGAATGGGTGGGCGGAAAACAACCGGTCCCACCCGCCCCGAGGAGACGACAAGGCCATGGCCCTGGAGATGCGCGAACGCTGCGAGCGCTGTTCGAGCACCGCCCTGCCTGCCGACGGCCCGGCTCGCATCTGCTCCTACGAGTGCACGTTCTGCGAGGCGTGCGGCGAGGCTCTGGGACAGATCT
This sequence comes from Streptomyces sp. NPDC031426, assembly GCF_055581585.1. Lineage (NCBI taxonomy): Bacteria > Bacillati > Actinomycetota > Actinomycetes > Kitasatosporales > Streptomycetaceae > Streptomyces > Streptomyces sp. NPDC031426. The sequence goes on along the minus strand of NZ_JBVIJE010000008.1, from coordinate 161,842 downwards.
GCCCCAACTGCGGCGGCGAACCGGTCGCGAGACCACGCAGACCGGCCGGTTGTCCCACAAGGCCCTGATCGACGGGGAGTTCCGGCTTCTCCGGCCGCCCTCACCTGTCCGGCCGGAATATCGACTCCGGCGCCCGGGCGGCACGTGCGTGGCGGCAGGCGGGCTTCGCCTTCCTGGCCTCATCGCCTCTGGCCTCCGGGATGCCGGCCTGGTCCGCCGTCCTGCTGATCCTGCTCGGGGGTGGGCGTCCACGTCCTTGGGCGAACTCCGCCATGCCGCCGGACCCTTCGAGCTGCGCTACGCCCTCCGGCGCACGCCCAGGGCTGGTACTCCGGCTCGGGTGCGCGGGGCTCCTGGCGCCGTCGGCGCTGCGCTGGGCGCAGCGGTCCCGCCCGGCCGAGGTGACAAGTGCCGCCACCGGCTGACGGCGAGGTCCCGGCGGGGTGACCGGGACCGCCGTCAGCGCAGTGCCCCCAGCGGGTCGTCCAGGACCGGCTGCCAGGCCAGTTCCGCCGCGCCGACCAGGCTGTTGTGGTCCAGGGTGCAGGGCAGGATCGGTACTCCACCGCTCTGGCCCCACAGGCTGCGGTCGGCGACGACCGCCCGGAGCCGGCCGGGGTCGGCGTCCAGGAGGGTGCGGTGCAGGCCGCCGAGGATGATGCGGTCGGGGTTGAGGATGTTGACCAGTCCGGCCAGGCCCAGGCCCAGACGGTCGATCAGGGCCTCGGCGGCCGTGCGGACGGCCGGGTCGTCGTACTGGGTGCGCAGCAGGTCGTTGGCCTGCTGGAGCAACGACACCTCGGGACCCGGCTCGCGGCCGGCCTCGGCCAGCAGGGCCAGCGGGTCGGCCTCCACGTCCAGACAGCCGCGGCTGCCGCAGTGGCAGGGCCGGCCCTCCGGGTTGACGGTGAGGTGGCCGACCTCCAGGGCGAGCCCCGAGCTGCCGGTGTGCAAACGGCCGTCGAGGACGAGCGCGCCGCCGACGCCGCGGTGTCCTGTGGCCACGCACAGCAGGTCCCGGGCGCCCCGGCCGGCGCCGTGCCGGTGTTCGGCGAGCGCGGCGAGGTTGACGTCGTTGCCGCAGAAGGCGGGACCGGTGATGCCCGCCGCGCGCACGCGCTCCGCGAAGATCCGCCGGACAGGAGCGCCGACCGGCCAGGCCAGGTGCAGGGGGTTGAGGGCGAGCCCGTCGGGTTCGGCCACGGCGGACGGCACGGCGAGTCCGGCGCCGACGCAGCGGCGGCCGGTCGTGCGCAGCAGTTCCGCGCCCGCCTCGACGACCGAGCCGAGCACCTTCGCCGGGTCGGCGTCGACGGTCTCGCAGCCGGGCGCGGTCGCCACGATCCGCCCGCCGAGGCCGACCAGCGCGGCCCGGAAGCCGTCGGCGTGGACCTGCGCGGCGAGCGCCACGGGGCCGTCCTCGGCGACCTCCAGCCGGTGCGAGGGGCGGCCCTGCGAGCCGGCCGCGGCGCCCGGCCGGGCGTCCACCCGGATCAGCCCGAGCGCCTCCAGCTCGGCGGCCACCGCACCGGCGGTCGCCCGGGTGACCCCGAGTTCCGCGGTGAGCACGGCCCGGGTCGGCGCCCGCCCGGTGTGCACCAGCTCCAGCGCGGGTCCGAGCGCTCCGCGCCCTCGGTCCAGCCGCGCCCTCGAGGTGGTCCTCTCCCCCGCCGTCCGGGGATCCGCCTTGCCGCTCATGAGGGCGAGTCTCCCATGATCCGCAGGTGCGGCGGCCTACAGGCCGCTGACCCGAAGCGTGATGTTCAGACGTCCGGACAGACCCAACTCGCTCGGCGCGGTGCCGCCGTACACCCGCGGAACCCCGTGATGGGCGAGCCGGGAGGGTCCGCCGAAGACGAACAGGTCACCGCTGCGCAGTTCCACGTCCGTGTACGGCTTCGCGCGCGTCTCGGTGTTGCCGAAGCGGAACACGCACGTGTCACCCAGGCTCAGCGACACCACCGGCGCGTCCGCCTTCTCGTCGCTGTCGCGGTGCATGCCCATGCGGGCCTCGCCGTCGTAGAAGTTGATCAGTGCGATGTCGTACGCGTACGGCTCCTGGGGGCCCAGCGCGGCGACGGCGGCGCGGCGGCCCAGCTCGCCGAGCCAGGCCGGGAACGGCTTCACGGGGGCGCCGTCGCCGTCGACGGCCGTAGGGGCGTAGGCGTACGGGTACGAGTGCCAACCGGGGCAGTCCGGGTTGTCCCGTACGGCCCGCCCGCAGTTCGGGCACCGGCGCACGACACCCCAGTGCCGGCCGAGGCAGACCTGCCGGGCGGTCATCGTGCCGCCGCCCGGAGTGCGGACGGTGCGCAGTCCGGCCGGCGGCCGCGCCCAGACCCGGCAGGCGGCGAGCAGCTCGCGCTGCCGGCCCGCGTCCAGCCAGTCCGGGACGTGCACGGCGCCCGGCGCGACCTCCGCGCGCTCCCGGGGAAACAGCTCCACGTCCACACGCTCCATCTTGCCGCAGGCCCGCCCCACCAGCTCTGAACTGCGGCTCCGCTAGCCTGGGAGGCACGATGAGCGACCGAATGACGACACCGTGGGGCGAGGTCGAGCTGTCCCGCTTCCCCGAGGACCCGCGCGACCGGCTGCGCGCCTGGGACGCCTCCGACGCGTACCTGCTGCGCCACCTGGCCGAGGAGGGGGTGCCGCTCACCGGCTCGGTCGTGGTGGTCGGGGACCGCTGGGGCGCGCTGGCCACGGCGCTCGCGCGGCACCGGCCGACGCAGATCACCGACTCCTTCCTGAGCCAGGAGGCGACCCGGGCGAATCTGGCGCGGGCCGGTGTCGAGCCCGGTGCCGTCCGGTTGCTGACCACCCAGGATCCGCCGCCGCAGCGGGTGGACGCGCTGCTGGTGCGGGTGCCGAAGAGCCTGGCGCTGCTGGAGGACCAGCTGCTGCGGCTGGCGCCCGCCGTGCACGCAGGCACGGTGGTCGTGGGCACCGGGATGGTGAAGGAGATCCACACCTCCACGCTGCAGCTGTTCGAGCGGATCCTCGGCCCGACCCGGACCTCGCTGGCACAGCAGAAGGCCCGGCTGATCTTCTGCACCCCGGACCCGGCCCTGGAGCGGCCGGCGAACCCATGGCCGTACGGCTACACACTGCCGGACGGCGTCGGGGCGGTCTCCGGGCGCCCGGTGGTCAACCACGCCGGCGTCTTCTGCGCCGACCACCTCGACATCGGCACCCGCTTCTTCCTCCAGCACCTGCCCGGCCCGGGCGCGGGCCGCGTGGTGGACCTCGGCTGCGGCAACGGCGTGGTCGGTACGGCGGTGGCGCTCGCCGATCCGTCGGCCGAGGTGCTGTTCGTGGACGAGTCCTTCCAGGCGGTGGCCTCGGCCGAGGCCACCTACAAGGCCAACGGGGTGCCGGGACACGCGGAGTTCCGTGTCGGCGACGGGCTGGCCGGGGTCGCGCCCGGCAGCGTGGACCTGGTCCTGAACAACCCGCCCTTCCACTCCCATCAGGCCACGACCGACGCGACGGCGTGGCGGATGTTCACGGGGGCGCGGCGCGCGCTGCGGCCGGGGGGTGAGCTGTGGGTGATCGGGAACCGGCATCTCGGGTATCACGTGAAGCTGAGGCGGTTGTTCGGGAACAGCGAACTGGTGGCCTCCGACCCGAAGTTCGTGGTGCTGAGGGCCGTCAAGAAGGGTTAGGTCCTGGCGTCCGGGAGAGGACGCCGATGATCCGGCGCACCTCGTCGGCCATCGCTTCCCGTCCCACGCTGAGGTACTTGCGCGAGTCGACGGCCTCCGGGTGAGCCGCGAGAAAGTCCCGGATCGCGCCGGTCATGGCCACGTTGAGCGCCGTGCCGACGTTGACCTTGGCGATGCCGCCGGTGACCGCCGCGATCAGGCCGTCGTCCGGGACCCCGGAGGAGCCGTGCAGGACGAGCGGGACGGACAGCGCAGTGGAGAGCCGTTTGAGAAGGCCGTGGTCGAGGGTGGCGGTGCGGGTGGTCATCGCGTGCACGCTGCCGACGGCGACGGCGAGCGCGTCCACCCCGGTGCCCGCCACGAAGTCGCGGGCCTGGTCCGGATCGGTGCGGGCGCCGGGCGCGTGGGCGTCCAGCGGGAGCCTGCCGTCCTTGCCGCCGATCTGGCCCAACTCGGCCTCGATCCACAGCCCTTGGGAATGGGCCCAGTCGGCGGCGGCCCGGGTGGCGGACAGGTTGTCGGCGTACGGCAGCCGGGCCGCGTCGTACATCACCGAGCTGAACCCGGCGTCGGGCGCCTGGCGCAGCAGGTGGTCGCTCTGCACATGGTCCAGGTGCAACGCGACGGGAACGGCGGCGCGTTCCGCGGCGGCGACGGCGGCCCTGGCCAGCGGCAGCAGCCGCCCGTAGCGGAACTTGACGGCGTTCTCGCTGACCTGGAGCACGACGGGCGCGCCGGCCGACTCGGCGCCGGCGATGACGGCCTCGACGTGCTCCAGGGTGATGACGTTGAAAGCGGCGACGGCGGATCTGGTTTCGGCGGCTGCGGTGACCAGCTCGCCGGTGGACGCGAGGGGCACGTGAGGTGTCCTTCCGGGCGCGGGTCTTGGCTCAGGGGGCGAGGATCACCGAGCGGGTGAGGTGGCGCGGCCGGTCGGGGTCGAGGCCGCGGGCGGCGGCGACGGCGACCGCGAGCCGCTGGACGCGGACGAGCTCGGCGAGCGGGTCCAGCCCGCCGGCGATCCACCGGCCGCCGGTGGTGCGGACCTGTTCGGCGAGCCCGTCGGGCGCCTCGCCGAGCATCCAGGTGGCCGTGCCCACGGTGGTGACGCTGATCGGACCGTGCCGGTACTCCATCGCCGGATACGCCTCGGTCCAGGACAGCGAGGCCTCGCGCATCTTCAGCCCGGCCTCGCTGGCGAGTCCGACCGTCCAGCCGCGCCCGAGGAAGGTGAACTGGGTGCAGGCGACCAGGCCTTCGGGAAGAGGGGTGGAGAGGGCCGTGCGCGCGTCGGCGACGACGGAGTCGGTGTGCAGGCCGAGGTGGGCGCGCAGGAGGGTGAGGGCGGTGGTGGCGAACCGGGTCTGGACGACGGAGCGTTCGTCGGCGAAGTCCAGGACTACCAGGTCGTCGGCGGCCGAGGCCACCGGGGTGTCCGGATCGCCGGTGACGGCCGTGGTCCGGGTCCTGCCCCTCAACTCGCCCAGCAGTTCCAGTACTTCGGTGGTGGTGCCGGAGCGGGTCAGGGCCACCACCCGGTCGTACGAGCGCCCGTACGGGAACTCGGAGGCCGCGAACGCGTCGGTCTCGCCCCGGCCCGCGCCCTCCCGCAGGGCGGCCACCGCCTGCGCCATGAAGTACGAGGTCCCGCACCCCACGATCGCGACCCGCTCCGCCGGCCCCGGCAGTGCGTCCCGGTACCGCCCCGCCTCCTCGGCCGCCCGTATCCAGCACTCCGGCTGGCTGTTCAGCTCGTTCTCGACATGGCTCATGGCCACACCCTCCCCTTGCTGATTGTTCCTGCAAGATAGAGCGAGTTTTCGAGCAAAATCAAGCATCCGAGCGCAGATCGAGGTGCGCTAGGGTCGCCGGGAACACTTGGGAACGGAGGCTGCGGATGTCCCGGGACGCCCGCTGGAAGGCGCTGCTGGAGCTGCTCGTCGAGCGCGGCCGGCTGGAGGTGGAGGAGGCGGCGGCCGAGCTGGAGGTGTCGGCGGCGACGATCCGCCGGGACTTCGACCAGCTCGCCGAGCAGCAGATGCTGGTGCGCACCCGGGGCGGGGCGGTGGTGCACGGGGTGTCGTACGAGCTCCCGTTGCGCTACAAGACGGCCCGCCGGGCCTCGGAGAAGCAGCGCATCGCCAAAGCCGTGGCCGAACTCGTCGCGCCCGGCGAGGCGGTGGGGCTGACCGGCGGCACGACGACCACGGAGGTGGCCCGCGCCCTCGCCGTACGCGGCGATCTGGCCACCGGATCACCCGCGCTGACCGTCGTCACCAACGCGCTCAACATCGCCAACGAACTCGCCGTACGACCCCAGTTCAAGATCGTGGTGACGGGCGGTGTGGCGCGCCCGCAGTCCTACGAGCTCATCGGACCCCTCGCGGACGGGGTGCTCGGTCAGATCACGCTCGACGTGGCGGTGCTCGGGGTCGTCGCCTTCGACGTCACGCACGGCGCGGCGGCCCATGACGAGGCGGAGGCCGCGATCAACCGGCTGCTGTGCGAGCGCGCCGAGCGGGTGGTGGTCGCGGCGGACTCCAGCAAGCTGGGCCAGCGGGCGTTCGCCCGGATCTGCGGGGCGGAACTGGTGGACACGCTCGTGACGGACACGACGGCGGGGCCGGAGACGGTACGCCGCTTCGAGGAGGCGGGCGTACGGGTCGTCGCGGTGTGACGGGGGCGCGAAGGCGGGCATCCGGAGCCTCACGGCGTGACGGGAACACGTAGGCGGGCGTCCGGGTCGTCACGTTGTGACGGGACCGGGGAGGCGGGTGTCCGGGACCTCACGGCCTGACGGGAACGGAGGCGGGCGCCAGGGTCGTCACGTAGTGACGGGGCGCGAAGGCGGGCGTCCGGGTCGTCACGTTGTGACGGGACCGGGGAGGCGGGTGTCCGGGACCTCACGGCCTGACGAGAACACGTAGGCGGGCATCCGGGACCTCACGGTGTGACGCCGGGCGCGGCTGGGGCGGCGGATGGTCCGCAGGCATCGGCTGCGGCTGCCCGCCGCGGTGCGAGCACAGCGTGGAGGCGTGCAGTCGGCGCGAGTTCAGCGGTGCCGTCGGCCTTCACAGCCCGCGCGCCACGCCGCGCGGTCAGATGCCACACCGCGACGCCGCGCGGATCGGACACCACCGCGTCGGGTCGTGTACCTCAGATGCCGCCGCGGTCGGCCTTCACAAAGCCCGCGCCGCGCTGGTCGTTGCAGCCCGCCGGTGGCCGGTCGAGGGGGTCGGGCCAGGTCTGCTGGGCCTGGAGCGCCACGCTCACCAGGGTCAGCAGCAGGTCGACGTCGCTCGCCGCGTCGAGGCGCAGGGTCACCCACTGCGAACCCGGCACGATCCTGATCGCGCCCGAGTCCCTGAGGTCCTTGGCGAACCTCCGGATCGCCCGGTCGGTCAGCCGCAGATCCACATCGCGGTCCGAGTGGAAGTGGGCGATCTCGCCGTGGGCCGAACTCACCGCCTGTCCCAGGCCGCAGCTCGGGATCGCCTGACTCAGGTCGGGCCAGGTCGCCAGTTGCGCGAGCGCGCGCGAGGCCAACGTCATGGGCCCATCATGGCCCGCTCACCCCTCGGCAACCAGCTCGTGAGCAAGCATTAACCGACCTGTATCCGACCGCGGAGCGCGTGCGGACACCCTCGGAGCACACCGAACGAGGCGCGCGGCCCGCCGTGTTGACGCCGACGCCGACCCGCACAAGCACAAGTCGGTGCAGGTCAAGGGCACATCGGTCGATTCCTGGACACTCGGGCTCTGCTCACCGAGCGTCCGGGGCAGTTCGAAGCACGCCCGAAGGCCGCTCTCGCCGAAGCAGGTGACGGCGGAGATCCGGTCGTCTCGCAGTGTGAGAACGGCAAGCCCGTAGGCGTGGGCGACCGCGCTGCCGTGCTCGCCCAGGTGACTGCCGAACGCGGGCCGGCCATTCGCACGCGTCGCTACGAGGCGGAGCCCCTGGCCGCCCCACCCGGGCAGGCGCGGCAGAACCGGGCGATCGCCGTATGACCCTGGTACGCGAGCGGCTCGGGCGGCGTCGTCAGCCAGGCGTCCTCGGTCAGCGGCGCCAGGAGCCCGTCGACGTCGGAGTTCTCCAGCGCATCCACGAACAGCCCGACGAGCGCGCGTTCCCGTACCGAGCGCGGCAGCGGCGCTCGGTCCCGGTCCTCCTCCGGAAGCCGGCCGCCCAGCGCCGCACGCGCGCGCTGCGGGGCGCTGTCCACCGACACACCGCTGCTGTCGAGGAGTTCGGCCAGTTCGCCGGCGCGGAAGCCGAGGACGTAGACATGGGAAGGGGAAACACACCCCGTCCCACCCGGCGCGAATGCGCCCGGCACACGCCCTGCTCGCGCCTACCCCACGCCCTGCACGCCACCGTGGCTGCCCGACCGCCCCGCATATCCCTTGCCCCAACCTGCGCCGCCGCCTAGCCTGACTTTGTGCCGCAAATAAACAAACCCCGAACGCACAACGTCGTGCCGGGTGGCAGCCGCGATCTCTCCCGGCTGCGCATCGCGCTGACCGCCTTCTTCGCCCTCGACGGCTTCGTCTTCGCGGGCTGGGTGGTACGGATCCCCGCCATCAAGCAGCAGACCGACTCCTCCGCCAGCGCCCTGGGCCTGGCCCTGCTCGGCGTCTCGGCCGGTGCCGTCGTCACCATGACCCTGACCGGACGGCTGTGCCGCCGCTACGGCAGCCATCCGGTCACCGTGGTCTGCGCCGTCCTGCTCTCCCTCAGCGTCAGCCTGCCCCCGCTGACCCACTCCGCGCCCGCCCTCGGCGCCGTACTCCTCGTCTTCGGCGCCGCCTACGGCGGCATCAACGTCGCCTTCAACAGTGCCGCCGTCGACCTGGTGGCCGCGTTGCGGCGGCCGATCATGCCGTCGTTCCATGCGGCGTTCAGCCTCGGTGGCATGATCGGCGCCGGACTCGGCGGACTCGTCGCGGGCGCGCTCTCCCCCACTCAGCACCTGTTCGGACTCACGCTGATCGGGCTGCTCGTCACGGCAGTCGCCGGGCGCACCCTGTTGCGGCAGGAACCGCCCGTCCCGGCGGACCGCACCCCCTCCTCGCCTCCGCAGCCGCACCGTACCGCGGCGCGGCGGACCGGCGGCCGCGGGCTGGTCGCCGTCTTCGGGCTGATCGCGCTGTGCACCGCGTACGGCGAAGGCGCCATGGCCGACTGGGGCGCGCTCCACCTCCAGCAGGACCTCGCGGCGTCGTCCGGCGTGGCGGCGGCCGGGTACGCGTGTTTCGCGCTGGCCATGACCGTGGGCCGGGCGACCGGCACGACCCTCCTGGAGCGCCTCGGCCGCGCCCGCACGGTGATCGCCGGCGGCACCGTCGCGGCGGTGGGCATGCTGCTCGGCTCACTCGCGCCGTCCGTGTGGGCCGCGCTGCTCGGCTTCGCCGTCACCGGGCTGGGGCTCGCCAACCTCTTCCCGGTCGCCGTGGAGCGGGCGGGTGCGTTGACCGGCCCGTCCGGTGTGGCCGTCGCCTCGACCTTCGGCTACGGCGGCATGCTGCTCGGGCCGCCCGCCATCGGCTTCATGGCCGACTGGTTCTCCCTGCCGGCCGCTCTCACCAGCATCGCGGCACTGGCCGCCGTCGCCGCGGCCATCGGGGTGTGCACGCGGCGGACGATGGGCGCCTGAGGCAAGGGCGCCGGGACCGGCCGGGACCCTCAACCACGGCGACCGGACCCTTCACCACACTGACCGGAAGCTTCACCGCCCCGAGAAGTCACCGCCGGCCGGCCCCGGCCGGCGCGCCCTATCAGCGCCGCGCCGAAACCCACGGTCACCCACCGCACCTCATAAGGCCCGGTCAGCGCCGCGCCGAAAGACCGGTCGGCCCTCGCGTCGCACATTGCCGCCCGGCGGAGCGCGCCCATCCGGCACACTCACGGCCATGGACATTGCCGACTACCTTCAGACCCTGGACCGGGAGGGCAGGTCGCTCGCGGCGGCCGCCGCCGCGGCGGGGACCGATGCCAAGGTGCCCACCTGCCCGGAGTGGCAGGTGCGCGACCTGCTGCGGCACACCGGCACGGTGCACCGGTGGGCCGCGGCCGTCGTCGCCGACGGGCACACGGGACCTCGCCCCATCGGCGACCCGCCGGACCTGGACGGTGACGAACTGGTGGACTGGTACCGGGACAGTCACCGCCTCCTGGTCGACACCCTGGCCGCCGCGCCGGCCGACCTGGAGTGCTGGACCTTCCACCCGGCGCCCAACCCCTCGGCGCTGGCCTTCTGGACCCGCAGGCAGGCGCACGAGACGACCGTCCACCGGTACGACGCGGAGGCCGCGCGCGGCGGGACGGCGTCGCCGATCGAGCCGGACTTCGCGGTGGACGGCATCGACGAGCTGCTGCGCGGCTTCCACGCCCGCCCCAGGAGCCGCGTCCGCACGGACGAGCCGCGCCTGCTGCGGGTGCGGGCGGTGAACGCGGGGCCGGACGCGGTGTGGACCGTACGGCTCACGACGGAGCCACCGGTGACCGTCCGGGACGCGGCGGACGAGGCCGATGCCGAACTGTCGGGCCCCGCCGACCGGTTGTACCTCGCCCTGTGGAACCGGGAGCCCGTGCCGAACGTGTCCGGTGACCGCTCCCTCGCCGCCTTCTGGCGGGAGAAGAGCGGGATCTGACGCTTGGTCAGTCGCTTTCGGCCAGCATCCGGCTCAGCACCGCGCGCTGCACCGGCCGTACCTCGCGGTGCAGCGCGCGCCCCTTCGCGGTGAGCGCCACGCGCACCCCGCGCCGGTCCTCGGCGCACATGGCGCGCTCGACCAGGCCGTCCTTCTCCAGGCGCCCGATCAGCCGGGACAGCGCACTCTGGCTGAGGTGGACGCGCTCGGAGATCTCCTGCACGCGGTAGGCACAGCCGCCGTCCGTCGCCGCGCCCTCGGCCAGCAGGTCGAGGACCTCGAAGTCGCTGGCGCACAGGCCGTGTCCGTGCAGGACCCGGTCCAGCTCGCACTGGGTGCGGGCATGCAGCCCCAGGATGCCCCGCCACTGCTCCACGAGCGCCTGCTCGGCCCTGTTCGACGCCATGGGCGCACCGTAGCAGAGAAGCGAGATTATTGCATCGGAATTAAATGCATTTGCATCTCATGCATGCGCATGTAGTCTCTCCGGCATGACCTCTCCGCTCACCCACTCCGCGGCCCCGTCCTCGACGGTCCGCTGGACCCCCCGGCTGTGGGGCACCCTGCTGGTGCTCTGCGCGGCGATGTTCCTGGACGCGCTGGACGTGTCGATGGTCGGCGTCGCGCTGCCGTCCATCGGCTCCGACCTGCACCTGTCCACGTCGACGCTGCAATGGATCGTCAGCGGCTACATCCTGGGGTACGGCGGCCTGCTCCTCCTCGGCGGCCGCACCGCCGACCTGCTCGGCCGGCGCCAGGTGTTCCTCGTCGCCCTCGGCGTCTTCGCACTCGCCTCGCTGCTCGGCGGGCTCGTGGACTCGGGTCCGCTGCTGATCGCCAGCCGGTTCATCAAGGGCCTGAGCGCGGCCTTCACGGCTCCGGCCGGCCTGTCGATCATCACCACGACATTCCCGGAGGGCCCGCTGCGCAACCGCGCCCTCTCCATCTACACCACCTGCGCCGCGACCGGCTTCTCCATGGGCCTGGTGCTCTCGGGCCTGCTCACCGAGGCCAGCTGGCGCTTCACCATGCTGCTGCCCGCACCGATCGCCCTCCTCGCGCTGCTCGCCGGCCTGCGGCTGCTGCCGCGCAGCGCCCGCGAGGAGAACCATGACGGCTACGACATCCCCGGCGCCGTCCTCGGCACCGCGGCGATGCTGCTGCTGGTCTTCACCGTCGTCCAGGCGCCCGGGGCCGGCTGGGCCTCGGTCCGCACGCTCTTGTCCTTCCTCGCGGTCGCGGTGCTGCTGACCACCTTCGTCCTGGTCGAACGGCGCTCGCCGAGCCCCCTGATCCGGCTGGGCGTGCTGCGCTCGGGCAGCCAGGTCCGCGCCCAGCTCGGTGCGATCGCCTTCTTCGGCAGTTACGTCGGCTTCCAGTTCCTGACGACGCTGTACATGCAGTCCCTGCTCGGCTGGTCGGCGCTGCACACGGCACTCGCGTTCCTGCCGGCGGGCGCGCTGGTGGCGGTGTCCTCGACGAAGGTCGGCGGGATCGTCGACCGGTTCGGCACCCCGCGCCTGATCGCGACCGGCTTCGCCTTCATGGTCCTCGGCTACGCGCTGTTCCTGCGGGTCGACCTCGACCCGGTGTACGCGGCCGTGATCCTGCCGTCCATGCTGCTGATCGGCGCGGCCTGCGCGCTGGTCTTCCCGTCGCTCAACATCCAGGCCACCAACGGGGTCGAGGACCACGAGCAGGGCATGGTCTCCGGCCTGCTCAACACCTCGGTGCAGGTGGGCGGCGCGATCTTCCTGGCGGTGGTCACCGCCGTGGTGACCGCGGGCGCCCCCGCGCACGCTACCCCGCAGGCCGTCCTCGACAGCTACCGGCCGGGCTTCCTGGTCGTCACGGGCATCGCGGCGGCGGGTCTGCTGGTCACCCTCACCGGTCTGCGCAGCCGTCGTACGCAGCGGTCCCTCGTGGTCGCCAGGTCCACCGTGGAGGAGGCGGAAGCGGAGCGCGTGGCGGTCCGTGACTGAGCGCTCCGCGGGAAAGGCCGTGATGGGCCGTGGTTCGTCTGCGGGCCCGTCGTGGCCGATCGCGCAGTTCCCCGCGCCCCTGCGGGGCGCTGCCATGCCCCGGCGGGGCTGTTGCCCCGCCGGGCGCGCGTGTCCGTGAGGCCGGCGCGCTCCTCAGCGTGCTGGTGCGCTTCCGGCAGGCGGTTCAGCCCAGCCAGCCGGGTCGCACCAATCCCGACTCGTAGGCCAGCACGACCAGTTGGGCCCGGTCCCGGGCGCCGAGTTTCACCATCGTGCGGCTCACATGGGTCTTGGCGGTGAGCGGGCTGACCACCAGCCGGCGGGCGATCTCCTCGTTGGACAGGCCGATGCCGACCAGCGCCATCACCTCCCGTTCCCGCTCGGTGAGCCGGCCGAGCGCGTCCGCCGCCGCGGGCTCCTTGGAGCGGGCCGCGAACTCCGCGATCAGCCGGCGCGTGACACCCGGCGACAGCAACGCGTCGCCCTGGACCACCGCCCGTACCGCGCGCAGCAGTTCGTCCGGTTCGGTGTCCTTCACCAGAAAGCCCGAGGCGCCGGAGCGGATCGCCTCGAAGACGTACTCGTCCAGCTCGAAGGTGGTGAGCATGACCACCTTCACGTCCCTCAGCTCCGCGTCTCCCGTGATGCGCCGGGTCGCGGCGAGACCGTCCAGCAGGGGCATGCGGATGTCCATCAGGACCACGTCCGGGCGCAGTTCGCGCACCAGGCGCAACGCCTCCTCGCCGTCGGCCGCCTCCCCCGCCACCTCGATGTCCGGCTGAGCGTCGAGCAACGCCCTGAAACCGGCCCGCACGAGCGACTGGTCGTCGGCGAGCAGTACCCGGATCACTCGTCCTCCCTAAGGTGCGACGGCAGTACGGCGAGCACCCGGAAGCCGCCGTCGGCGAGCGGGCCCGCCTCGATCGTGCCACCCAGCGCGGCGGCCCGCTCCCGCATGCCGGCCAGTCCGTTGCCGCTGCCCCCGGCGTCGGCGCCGGTGGCCGGCCCGTCGTCGTCGATGCGCAGCCGCAGCACCTCGCCGTCATGGGCGAACCGCACGCGCGCGTGCCGCGACCCGGAGTGCCGTACGACGTTGGTCAGGGCCTCCTGCACGATGCGGAAGGCGGCCAGGTCGGCGCCGGGCGGCAGCTGCGGCGGCTCGCCCTCGATCTCCACGGTGAGTCCGGCCGCAACCGCCTGCTCCACCAGTTCCGACAGCCGGCTCAGGCCGGGGGCGGGGGCGCGCGGCGCGGCGCCAGGGGCGCGCAGGGTGTCGAGCACCTGGCGCACCTCGCCGAGCGCCTCCTTGCTGGCGGCCTTGATGGTGGTGAGCGCGGCGCGGGCCTGCTCGGGGTCGCTGTCGAGCAGGGCGAGCCCCATGCCGGCCTGGACGTTGATGACCGAGATGCTGTGCGCGAGGACGTCGTGCAACTCGCGGGCGATCCGCAGCCGTTCCTCGTCCGCGCGGCGCCGCGCCGCCTCCGCCCGGTCGGCGCGCTCCCGTGCCCACTGCTCGCGCCGCACCCGGACCAGTTCGGCCAGGGCTATGACGGCCAGCACCCAGGCGCCGATGCCGATCTCCTGGTAGACGCTGCCGCCCTTGTCGCCCGAGGGCGGGAGCCAGCGATAGAGCCACAGGGCGACCAGGGCGTGCCCGGCCCACAGCAGCCCCACGGCCCCCCAGGCCGCGCGCCGGTGCCCGGCGACGACCGCGCTGAAACAGCCGACGGCGACGGTCAGGAAGACCGGTCCGTAGGGGTAGCCCGCGGCCAGGTAGACGAGGGTCGCCACCGCGGTGCCGTAGGCCACGGCCACCGGGTGCCGGTGCCGCCACAGCAGCAGGACCGAGCCGACGAGCAGCAGCACGCGCGCGTAGCCGTCCAGCGGCACGCGGTGAGGCTGGCTGTGGGCCGCGAAGTGAGTGCCGATGAGGACGAACGCGGTGAGCAGCACGGTGGTGCGCCAGGGCCAGTGCGCCCGGTCCGGCACCGTCTCGTCGGGGGCGCCCCGCCACGGCGGCCCGTGCCGCCACCGGTGACCTGCGGCGCGCTGCTCTTCCATGCAGGCCACGGTAGACGCCGCCGGACGGCACGGGCGTCAGCCGGACGAGGTGATCACGGCTACTCCCGGGGAAGTACGACGCCTACCCCCGGGCTCGGTGTCCGGCCGCCCTGCGCCTACCGCAGCCCGACTCCGTGGGCCAGCCCCGTGACCGCGTGCCGGAAGAAGGCCTCGCGGTCCTCGACCACCTTGTTGAACTGGCCGAACAGTTCGAAGCTGACCAGCCCGAACAACTGGGCCCAGGCCGCCACGAGCGCCGTGATCGCCTCTGGAGGAAGATCGGGAGCGAAGTCGGCGGCCATGCGCTCGGCCTCGGGGCGCAGCCCGGCGGGCATGGAGAGGTCGGCCAGGCCGGAGTCGTCGAGGGTGTCCTGGACGATGCCGATGAAGACCAGGCCGACCCGGGCGGCGGCCGGAACGGTTGTCTGCGGGGCGGCATAGCCCGGCACGGGGGAGCCGTAGATCAGCGCGTACTCGTGCGGGTGGGCAAGCGCCCAGGCGCGCACCGCCTCGCACACCGCCGTCCAGCGGGCCACCGGAGCGGCGCCGGCCGCGGCGTCCCGCGCCTGCTCGGCCGCCTCGCCGAGGGAGTCGTAGGCATCGATGATCAGGGCGGTGAGCAGCTCGTCACGGCTGGGGAAGTAGCGGTAGAGCGCCGAGGAGACCATGCCCAGTTCGCGGGCGACGGCCCGCAGCGAGAGCTTGGCCGCGCCTTCTTCCGCCAGCTGTCTGCGGGCCGCTTCCTTGATGGCGGCGGTGACTTCGATCCTGGCCCGTGCCCGGGCGCCCTGTGTGGTGCTCATACTTGCAGTCTGCCACGCAGGAGAGCGGTGCACACAAAAGAGAGCGCCGAACGAAAAAGAGAGCGCCGCTCTTGCTTCGGAGCACCCGTCTACGCCACAATCGAGACAGGCGAGAGCACCGCTCTCCTCAACCGTGGGGGTCACTATGTCGACACACGTCAAGAAGCCGGGTTGGTTCACCGTCAACGTCTTCAACCGGGCGGTGGCCTGGCTCACCCGGCGCGGCCTCAGTGTCTGGGGCTCCAGGGTCCTGGCGGTGCGCGGACGCAAGAGCGGAGAGTGGCGCACCACTCCGGTGAACCTGCTGACGGTGGACGGACAGCAGTACCTGCTCGCCCCGCGCGGTCATGTCCAGTGGACTCACAACATGCGGGTGGCCGGCGGCGGCGAGCTGCGGCTCGGCAAGAACGTGGACGTCTTCACCGCCACCGAGGTCGCCGACGACGACAAGGTCCCGCTGCTGCGGGCCTACCTCAAGCGCTGGAAGGCGGAGGTCGGGGTCTTCTTCAACGGCGTCGGCCCCGACTCCCCGGACGAGGACCTGCGGCGCATCGCCCCCGACCACCCGGTCTTCCACATCACGGTCACGAACTGACCGGAACCCGCTCCCGGCACACCACGGACCGACGCCGCCCCCGCCGGCCCGGTTCTCGTGCTTCGCCCCCATCGGACCAGCTCCCGCGCCCCCACCGACCCGGTCCCACGCGGGCCCCGTCCAGCGGCATTTCCGCACCCGGCCAGTTCTCGCACCCGATACCGAACCGGCTCTCGCACCCCCACCGGTCCGGTTCACATGGGCTCCGCCCAGCCGGTTCTCGGGCCTCTCCCGCGCTCGACCCGTTCTCACACCCGACACCGGACCAGCTCTCGCGCCCCCACCGACCCGGTTCTCGTGCTTCTCCCACACCGGACCGGCTCTCGCGCCCCACTGGGCCGGTCGGCGCGGGCTTCCATCGGACCGGTCGGCACAAGGCCTCCTGCCCGCGAGACCCTTCGTCGGCCTCGTCCGGTGCGGTCAGGAACCCGCTGGGTCCTCGACCGGAGCCGCCGCCCCCCGGTCCAGCGCGGTCAGGGCGCGCTGGGCGATGGGGTGAGTGCGGACGAGGTCGCCCAGAGAGGTCGAGCCCTGGGTGATGTCCCGGAAGGCCTTCCACGCGGGGCGGAAGCCGGTGAGGGCCGCGTGGAAGAGGCCGGGACGCTTCTCGAACACGGACAGCATCCGCTTGCCGACGCTCATCTCGACGCCGAGCCCGGCCTTGATCGCGAACGCGTAGTTCAGGGCCTGGCGGCGGGTGTCCACCGCGTCGTGCGCCTCGGCGATGCGCACCGCCCACTCCCCCGCCAGCCGGCCCGAGCGCAGCGCGAAGGAGATGCCCTCGCGGGTCCACGGCTCCAGCAGTCCGGCCGCGTCACCGCAGACCAGCACCCGGCCCCGGGACAGCGGCGAGTCGTCGGCGCGGCAGCGGGTCAGATGTCCGGAGGAGACGGCCGGCTCGAAGCCGGACAGACCGAGGCGGGCGACGAAGTCCTCCAAGTACCGCTTGGTGGCGGCGCCTTCACCGCGCGCGGAGATCACGCCGACCGTCAGGGTGTCGCCCTTGGGGAACACCCAGCCGTAACTGCCCGGCATCGGGCCCCAGTCGATGAGCACCCGTCCTTTCCAGTCCTCGGCGACCGGCTCCGGGACCGGGATCTCCGCCTCCAGGCCGAGGTCCACCTGGTCCAGCTTCACCCCGACGTGCGCCCCTATGCGGCTGGCGCTGCCGTCGGCGCCGACGACCGCGCGGGCCAGCACCGTCTCACCGCCCTGCAGGACCACGGCGACCGTACGCCGGTCGGGCACCGCCGAGCCGTGCTGCTCGACCCGCTGCACCGTGACGCCCGTACGCAGCTCGGCGCCCGCCTTCTGGGCGTGCTCGACCAGCTGCTGGTCGAACTCTGGCCGGTTGATCAGACCGAACAGCATCTGCTTGGAGCGGCGGGTGCGGGTGAAGCGGCCGTTGTTCGAGAAGGTGACCGCGTGCACCCGGTCGCGGAAGGGCAGCTCGAAGCCGGGCGGCAGCGCGTCGCGCGAGGGGCCGATGATGCCGCCGCCGCAGGTCTTGTAGCGCGGCAACTCGGCCTTCTCCAGCAACAGCACGCGCCGGCCCGCGACCGCCGCCGCGTAGGCCGCCGAGGCCCCTGCGGGTCCCGCGCCCACCACGACGACGTCCCACACCCGCTCCACGTCGTCCGCCGAAGAGTTCTCGCCGCTCACGATGGTCTACCGCTCCGATCAAGCCGCTGCCGTAGTGTCCCCCGCATCCTACGGCGGCCATCGCCGCAGGCCGCTGTGGGAGTATCGGAGGCACATACCCTGTTCAAGCTGTGCAACGTCGCACCCACGAGGAGCGTGCCCATGTCGTCGAATCCGGTCGCCGAGACCGTCGCCTCGCTGCTGCCCAGAGCGAAGGCGGAGCTGACCGAACTGGTCGCCTTCAAGTCGGTGGCGGACTTCACGCAGTTCCCGAAGAGCGAGAGCGAGGGCGCCGCGAACTGGATCGCCGACGCGCTGCGCGCCGAGGGATTCGTCGACGTGGCCCTGCTCGACACCCCGGACGGCACGCAGTCCGTCTACGGCTACCTGCCGGGCCCGGAGGGTGCCAAAACGGTTCTCCTCTACGCGCACTACGACGTGCAGCCGCCGCTGGACGAGGCCGGCTGGACCACCCCGCCGTTCGAGCTGACCGAGCGCGACGGCCGCTGGTACGGCCGCGGGGCCGCCGACTGCAAGGGCGGCGTGATCATGCACCTGCTCGCGCTGCGCGCCCTGAAGGCGAACGGCGGCGTCCCGGTGAACGTCAAGGTGATCGTCGAGGGCTCCGAGGAGCAGGGCACCGGCGGCCTGGAGCGGTACGCCGAGGAGCACCCGGAGCTGCTGGCGGCCGACACCATAGTGATCGGCGACGCGGGCAACTTCCGTGTCGGCCTGCCGACGGTGACCACCACGCTGCGCGGTATGACCCTGGTCCGGGTGCGGATCGACACCCTCGCGGGCAATCTGCACTCGGGCTCCTTCGGCGGTGCCGCCCCGGACGCGCTCGCCGCACTGATCCGCGTGCTGGACTCGCTGCGGGCCGAGGACGGCACGACGACGGTCGAGGGCCTGGACTCCACGGGGACGTGGGACGGCCTGGAGTATCCCGAGGAGCAGTTCCGCGCGGACGCCAAGGTGCTCGACGGGGTCGGGCTGATCGGCAACGGCACGGTCGCCGACCGCGTCTGGGCCCGCCCGGCGGTCACTGTCCTCGGCATCGACTGCCCGCCGGTCGTCGGCGCCACCCCGTCCGTGCACTCCAGCGCCCGCGCGCTGGTGAGCCTGCGGGTGCCGCCGGGGGTGGACGCGGGGCAGGCGAGCAAGCTGCTGGAGGCCCACCTCACGGCGCACACCCCGTGGGGCGCCCGGGTCACCACCGAGCAGATCGGCCAGGGCCAGGCCTTCCGCGCCGACGCCTCCAGCCCGGCCTACCAGGCGATGGCCGACGCGATGGCGGTCGCCTACCCGGGCGAGACCATGCAGTACGCCGGTGAGGGCGGCTCCATCCCGCTGTGCAACACCCTCGCCGGCCTGTACCCGCAGGCGGAGATCCTGCTCATCGGCCTGAGCGAGCCGGAGGCGCGGATCCACGCGGTCAACGAGAGCGTGTCCCCCAGGGAGCTGGAGCAGCTGTCGGTCGCCGAGGCGCTCTTCCTGCGCAACTACGCGGGCTGATCCCTTCTGCCCTTGGCAGAGCGCCCTCGCCGCGGGCGGGGGCGCCGCCTACGGTCGGCGCATGGACGTCAGCGATCTGCTCCCTCGGCTCCACCTCCTGCGCTTCCCCGTCGGCCAGGCCTATCTCTGGCGTGATGACGACGGGTTGACGCTGATCGACGCGGGCCCGATCGGTGCCGGCCGCGCCATCGCCGAGGCGGTCGGGGCGCTGGGGCACGCACCCGGGGACGTACGGCGGATCGTGCTGACCCACTTCCACGAGGACCACGTGGGCGGGGCGGGCGAGTTCGCGGAGCTGAGCGGCGCGGAGGTACTGGCCCACGATCTCGACGCGCCGTTCGTGCGAGGTGAACTCCAGGGCCCGCCACCCCGTTTCGAGGAGTGGGAGCTGCCCATCCACACGGAGGTCGCCCGGCATCTACCCAAGGGCACACCGGTGCCCCCGGCCGCGGTCACCGGTGTGGCCGACGGCGATGTGCTGGGCTTCGGCGGCGGCGCCCGGGTGATCCACGTACCGGGGCACACGGACGGCAGCATCGCCCTGTTCCTGCCGGACGAGCGGGTGCTGTTCACCGGGGACACGGTGGCGGCCTCACCGGTCGACGGCACGGTGATCCCGGGCGTCTTCAACCTCGACCGGCCCCAACTCCTCGCCTCTGTCGTCCGGTTGGCCGAGCTGGACGCGGAGGTGGCGTGCTTTGGACACGGGGACGCCGTGGTGGGAGGGGCCGCCGCCGCACTGCGCAAGGTCGCGAACACCCACTGACCAGTGGGGGGCGGCCGTAACCCCGGCACACCGCACCACTTCCCAGGTCGGCCGGACAACCACCAGCCCGCAGACGCAGGTCAGCCGACGGGTACGCCCGCCTCCAGATACAGCGCGGTCCCCCGCTCTCGAGCCCGCAGCGCCCAGCGCAGCCGCTCGTAGCGGACCGGCGGCAGCAGCTCGGCGGCCTCCTGCTCGCTGGCGAAACGCCAGCCGCGCAGCTCCGGGCCCGGCAGCAGCACCCGGGACGCCTCGCCGGTCTCCAGCCGGCCGCCGTCGAACAGCAGCCGCAGCCCGCCGAAGCCGGGCGGCACCGGCCGTTCCCAGTCCACGACGAGCAGCCGGGGCACCTCCCGCAGCCGTATCCCGGTCTCCTCTGCGACCTCGCGCATTCCGGCGCGGGCCGGTGCCTCGCCGCGCTCGACGACGCCGCCGGGGAACTCCCAGCCGGGCTTGTAGGTGGGGTCCACGAGGAGCACCCGGTCGCGCTCGTCGAAGAGCAGCACCCCGGCGGCCAGGGTCTCGGCGGTCGGCTCGGGGGTCTGCACGATGTCGCAGGGCGGTACGGCACCGCTGCCGACGGCGTCGGCGATGCGGACGGCGGTGGCGTACGGGGTGAGGGCGCTGGTGTCCACGAGGTGGGCGTCGGCGGTCAGCCAGGAGGCGAGGGCGGCGCGGTAGGGCTCGATGTGGTCGGAGGACCACTGCCGCACCCGTATCTCGCCGTCGGGCAGGTCCGGCGGGATCTCCCGCCCGGCCATCCGCTCACGCAGGATCGTTTCAGCCGGGGCGAGCAGCAGATGGTGCACGGGGATCCTGCGGGCGGCGAGGCCGCCGAAGATCTCGTCGCGGTACTCCTGGCGGAGCAGGGTCATCGGTACCACGAGCGTCCCGCCCAGTTCGGCGAGCATCGCGGCCGCCGTGTCGATCACGAGCCGGCGCCAGATCGGCAGGTCCTGGAAGTCACCGACCTCGGCGAGGCGCTTGGCCGGCAGCAGGTGCCTCAGCCCCGCGCCGATGACCTCGGGGTCGAAGAGCGTGCTGTTCGGGATCAGCTCGATCAGTTCCCGTGCGGTGGTGGTCTTCCCCGCACCGAACGCGCCGTTGATCCAGACGACGGTCACGGACTCCCCCTCTTGTGTCGGCCCCCTGAGGCTTGCCCGCTCCACCCTGCCACGGAAACCCCGCCCCGGTGAGGGCGCCGGAACGGCAGTGCCGGTGCCCCCTGAGGTGGGGACACCGGCACCCGTGCCGTGGGCCGTGGGCCTACTCCTGGCCGCCGAGCGCGTCGTCGTCGACGGCGAAGCTGTCCTGGCCGGCCAGGTGACCGGCCGAGTCGAGGGTGTCCGAGACCTTGAGGTCCTTGAGGGGTCCCTGGTCCGCCGCGTGGGAGGGGGTGACGGCAGCCACGACGAATCCGGTGGCCAGGGTGGCGATGGCGAGCATGCTGCGCTTCTTCATGCACTGACCAACTGCGGATCCGGCCAGGGGTCACGCGGATACCCGCGAGCGGACGACCGGCGTCACGTCCGGGCGGGAAGGCCGGGGTTACGTCCGGGGAGAACCGGGGGACGCCCGGCGGAAGCCCGGAGGACGCCCTGCGTGAAAGCCGGAGAACGCCCGGCGGAAGCCCGGAGGACGCCCGGCGCGGAAGCCGAGAGCCTGGCGGAAGCCCGGAGCATCGCCCGTGCGAAGGCCAGGGAACGCCGAGCGGAAGACGGGAGCAACGCCCGGCAGGAAGCCGAGGAACGCCCAGCGGGAGATCAGAGCAACGCCCGGCGCGAAAGCCGAGAACCGCCCAGCGGAACACCAGAGCAACGCCCGGCGCGAAAGCCGAGAACCGCCCAGCGGAACACCAGAGCAACGCCCGGCGCGAAAGCCAGAGGAACGACCGACGGAAGACCAGAGCAACGCCCGGCAGGACCAGGTACGCCAGCAGGAGGGTGCATCGAGAAGTCCGGCGCTCACCTCCACCTCGAGGCACAGGGCGACGCGGCGGCGGTGCGCAACGTCAGCGCCGCCACGTTCGGTCTGGTCGGCACGCCGTCCGTCGAGGCCAGAACGGGTGCGGGCTGCGGGGGCCGCGCGCTCTCGGCTCAGGGCACCCCGAGCGTGTCACGTGCCCGCCGTGCCACGAGCACGTGCCGGACTGGCACCCGCGGCTCGCCGACCGGCTGGAGCGGGCGGCCGGGAGCCATCGCCGACCGGGCCCGGGTGCGGCGAGCAGCCGCCCAACGCCGCGATCCGGCACGGCGGTTCGCGGCGGCGAGAGGATGCGGCCCCGTCGAAACCCGCTGGTCCGCTCCCGCAGGGGGCCGGTATCGTCCGAGGTCCCGGCCCTCCCACTCCTGTGGCAGGCCCCGACCAGAATTGCGACTTCATGACCAGCCGGCCCCCGACGACGACCCTCTGGCGACCGACAGGTCCCGAGGAGCTGGAGCTGGTCCGCGCGCTGGACTGGCGGGCCTGGCCGCCCCGGCTTCCGGAGCAGCCGATCTTCTACCCGGTCCTCAACGAGGACTACGCGATCCGCATCGCCCGGGACTGGAACGTCAGGCACGACGGCGCCGGCTTCGTGACCCGCTTCGAGGTCGACACGGAGTTCCTCGGCCGCTATCCGGTCCGCCAGGCCGGCGGTGAGACGATCCTCGAACTGTGGGTCCCGGCGGAGGAGCTCGACGAGTTCAACGCCCATATCGTCGGCCGTATCGAAGTCGTGCGGGAGTTCCGATGAGCGAGCTCGCCGTCTGCCACGCCGGAGGCGACCGCATCGAGGACGTCCGGTGCTCCGGCGACCGGCTCCTGCGCACCGCGGCCGGCCTGTCCGACGCGGGACTCCGCGCACCGTCCGAGCTGCCCGGCTGGACACGCGCCCATGTGCTCGCCCATGTCGCCCACAGTGTCGACGCCTATGTGTGGCTCATGCGGCTCGCGCACACCGGCCGCGAACCGGGTCCGCGCGGCAACGCGGCGACGCTGTCCGCGGCGATCGAGCGGGACGCGGCCCTGTCCGCCGACCGGCTTCTGGCCCGGCTGCGGGAGAGCCTGGACCGGTTCACGGCGCAGACGCGCGAGATGCCGGCCCCCGCCTGGGACCGTCCGGTCGCGGCACTGGCCGGCTGGCGGCACCCGGCCTGGTACCTCCTGCTGCGCTGCCTGCGGGAGTTGGAGACCCACCGCCTCGACCTGGGCCTCGGTCATGGCACCGAGCAGTGGCCCGACAGCTATGTCTCCTGGGCGCTGGACGACACCCTCTCCACGCTGCGCACCCAGGGGTTTCCGCTCGCCTCGGTGACGGCCGTGGATCTCGGCCGGCGCTGGTCCATGGCGGCGGAGGGGCCCTCGGTCGCCGGGGCCGGGCACCAGGTGCTCGGCTGGCTCAGCGGCCGGACTCCGGCCGGCGTGCTGACGACGGACAGCCCGGCCCCTCTCCTCCCCGCCCCGCCCGCCTGGCCCCAGCCTCCGCTGCCCGGCTGGGGCCGCGTCGACGACGAGGGGTGAGCCCCGGAAGCGCACACTTCCGAACGCACGACAGGAGCGACTGCGCCAAACGGCCCTGCCGCCCCCGCTTCTGACGGCATATCGAACAGTCGGGACGCACCTCTTCCAACACAGTCCGACACGTCCTACCGTAATCGCGCACAGCTGACACATACATGACGCCCAGGCGCCGCCCTGTCGTCAGCCACCATTCGCGAGTCGGAGGAACGTCAACGATGCGTCACCCTCACACCCGCACGACCCGCCACACCCGCACAACCCGCCGAAGAGTCGCGGGAGCACTCACCGCAGGCCTGCTGTGCGCGGCGGGCCTCGCCGGCCCCGCGCTGGCGGCCCCCGTCCAAAGCCCGGCCGCTCCCGCCCTGGCCGACGGTCTCGCCCTCACTCCGCCCATGGGCTTCAACAACTGGAACTCCACGCACTGCCGCGCGGACTTCAACGAGAGCATGGTCAAGGGCATCGCCGACCTCTTCGTGGCGAAGGGCCTGAAGGACGCCGGCTACCAGTACGTCAACCTCGACGACTGCTGGGCCCTGCCGCAGCGCGACGCCGACGGCAAGCTGGTGCCCGATCCGGCCCGCTTCCCGAACGGCATCAAGGCCGTCGCCGACTACGTCCACTCCAAGGGGCTCAAACTCGGCATCTACACCAGCGCCGGCACCAAGACCTGCAACAGCGCAGGCTTCCCCGGCGCGCTCGGCCACGAGTACAGCGACGCCCAGCAGTTCGCCGACTGGGGCGTGGACTACCTGAAGTACGACAACTGCAACAACCAGGGCGTGGACGCCAAGCAGCGGTACACCACCATGCGGGACGCGCTCAAGGCGACCGGTCGGCCCATCGTCTACAGCATCTGTGAATGGGGCCAGAACAAGCCCTGGGAGTGGGCGTCGGACGTAGGTCACCTGTGGCGGACCACCGGTGACATCAGCGACAGCTGGTCCTCGATGCTGTCGATCCTGAAGCAGAACCTGCCGCTCGCGCCGTACGCCGGACCCGGCCACTGGAACGACCCCGACATGCTGGAGGTCGGCAACGGCGGCATGACGGACACCGAGTACCGCTCGCACTTCTCCCTCTGGTCGGTCATGGCCGCGCCGCTGCTGATCGGCACCGATCTGCGCAAGGCCTCCCAGGGAACCCTCGACATCCTGGACAACAAGGAGGTCATCGCCGTCGACCAGGACCCGCTGGGCAAGCAGGGCACGGTCGTCTCCTCGGCGGGCGGACGCTGGATCATCGCCAAGGAGATGAAGGACGGCAGCCGCGCGGTCGCCCTGTTCAACGAGTCCGGCACCGCGCAGCGGATCGCCACCACCGCGTCCGCCGTCGGCCTGCCCGACGCCACCGCGTACACCCTGCGGGACCTGTGGCAGCACAAGAGCTACAACACCGCCGGCACCATCGCGGCCACCGTCCCCGCCCACGGCACGGTCCTGCTGCGCGTCTCGGCCGACCCGCGCTGGGCCACGCACCCGCCCGCCGCCGAACTGGGCCTGGACGGCAGCTCGTTGCTGGAGGCGGGTACACCGGTGACGCTGACCAGCACCGTCACCGACCTCGGCCGCACTCCGGCGCGCCAGGTGTCCGTGTCCCTGACCGGCCCCGACGGGTGGACCGTACGGCCCTCGTCGCCGGCCACGGCCGCCGCCCTCGCCACCGGCAGCACCCTGCGCACCGGCTGGACCGTCACCGCGCCGGCCGGCACACCGACCGGCTCCTACGGCCTCACCCTCCAAGCGCGTTACCTCTCACCGGCCGGACAACGCGTCACCAGCACCCTTCCACTGACCGCGTCCGTCGTCGTGCGGCCACCCGCCGGGACGTCGTACCTCAGCGACCTGCCCTGGCTGTCGGCGACCAGCGGCTGGGGGCCGGTGGAGCGCGACACCAGCAACGGGGAGAGCGCCGCAGACGACGGCCACCCGATCACCCTCGGCGGCACCGTGTACGCGAAGGGCCTCGGCGTCCACGCCCTGAGCGACGTCTCCTTCTACACCGGCAAAGCCTGCAGCAAGGTCACCGCGGACGTCGGCGTCGACGACGAGAAGGGCACGCAGGGCACCGTCACCTTCGAGATCTGGGCCGACGGCACGAAGGTCGCCTCGACCGGCGTGCTGACCAACGCGATGCCCGCCCAGCCCCTCACCGCCGACGTCACCGGCGCCCAGGTGGTCCGCCTGGTCGTCACCGACGCGGGCGACGGCATCGACTCGGACCACGCGGACTGGGCAGACGCACGCGTGAGTTGCTGACCGTGCGGCTGCGGGCCGTCACGCCCGGCCAGGGCGCGGATCCAGGTGCGGCGGCTGCGACTCCCCCTGGGGGGCGCGGGGTTGCGTCTGCCATGCGGCTCCGCCGCGCGGGCGCGACCAGCCCACCCCACCCCACATCCGCGCCTGGCGGACGGCCCGCAGCACCACGGCGGCGCCTCCGGCGAGCAGCGCTACCGCTCAAACCCCCGCCGTCGCGTCCGGCCGCCGAGCCAGCGCCGCGGCCGCCGCGCCGACCAGCCCCGCGTCCGTACCCATCTGCGCGGGAACGACCCGCAGGCGCTGGACGAAGGACAGCGTGGCGTAGTCCCCGAGTGCCTTGCGCAGGGGGGTGAAGAGGATGTCGCCCGCCTTGCCGACGCCGCCGCCGATCACGGCGATGTCGATCTCGACCAGGGTCGCGGTGGCCGCGATGCCGGCGGCCAGCGCCTGTGCCGCACGCTCGAAGGAGGCCACCGCGACCGGGTCGCCCTCGCGGGCGGCGGCGGCCACGGCGGCGGCCGAGGTGTCGCCGCCGGGGCCGGGACGCCAGCCCTGGTCCAGGGCGCGGCGGGCGATGTTCGGGCCGCTCGCGATCCGCTCCACGCAGCCGCGCGAGCCACACGGGCACGGGTCGCCGTCGAGGTCGACGCTGATGTGGCCGATGTGCCCGGCGTTGCCGGTCGGCCCGGGGTGCAGCCGGCCGTTCAGGACCAGGCCGCCCCCGACGCCGGTCGACACGACCATGCACAGCGCGTTGTCGTGACCGCGGGCGGCGCCCTGCCAGTGCTCGGCCGCCGTGATCGCGACGCCGTCGCCGATCAGCTCGACCGGCAGTCCGCCGGTGGTCGCGCGCACCCGCTCGACCAGCGGAAAGTCCCGCCAGCCCGGCACGTTCACCGGACTGACCGTGCCCGCCGAGGCGTCCACCGGGCCGGCGCTGCCGATGCCGACGGTGTCGGCGCGTTCCCACAGCGGCGACCCGGCGAGGTCGCCGAGGACCTCCTCGACGGCCCGCATGACTGTCTCGCCGTCCTGCTGGGCGGGCGTGCCTCGCTGGGCCCGCGCCAGTATCCGTCCGTCGCCGTCCACCAGCGCGCCGGCGATCTTGGTGCCGCCGATGTCCAGGGCCGCCACGAGGTCGGTGTGCATCAGAGTCAGATCTCCCCGTCGAAGCTTGAGAACCAAGGACACGCAGGCCAGTCACACGTGGGGCGCAGGCCGACAGACAGCAGTGGACAGTCTCTCGCGCATCTGACAACGTTGTCCAGGCTCTATGCTCGACGCCACATCCTCATACAAACCACGGATCGGCGCATCACCCGGGGTGTACGACCCCGTGCGCACCGGCGCACCACCCCGGACGCACCGGTTCCGTGACCGGACGACAAGACGGACGACAGGACAGGACGCCGCATCGTGCCCGAGACCACCCGCCGCACAGACAGCCTTTCCGGCACCCGTTACGGCAACCGCCCGACCATGAAGGACGTGGCGGCGCGGGCCGGGGTCGGCCTGAAGACGGTCTCCCGGGTGGTCAACGGCGAGCCCGGTGTCACCCCGGACACCGAGCGCCGGGTGCAGGAGGCGATCGACGCGCTGGGCTTCCGCCGCAACGACAGCGCCCGGGTCCTGCGCAAGGGCCGTACGGCGAGCATCGGACTGGTCCTGGAGGACCTCGCCGACCCCTTCTACGGCCCGCTCAGCCGCGCCGTCGAGGAGGTGGCCCGGGCCCACGGCGCGCTGCTGATCAACGGCTCCAGCGCCGAGGACCCGGAGCGCGAGCAGGAGCTGGCGCTGGCCCTGTGCGCACGGCGGGTGGACGGTCTCGTGGTGATCCCGGCCGGGGACGACCACCGCTATCTCGAACCGGAGATCAGGGCGGGCGTGGCGACCGTGTTCGTGGACCGTCCGGCCGGGCGCATCGACGCCGACGTGGTCCTCTCCGACAACTACGGCGGTGCCCGGGACGGCGTCGCCCATCTCATCGCCCACGGCCACCGCCGGATCGGCTTCATCGGCGACATGCCGCGCATCCACACCGCCGCCGAGCGGCTGCGCGGCTACCGGGCGGCCATGGAGGACGCGGGGATACCGGTCGAAGAGGCCTGGATGTCCCTCGGGCAGACGAATCCGGAGCGGGTGCGCCGGGCGGCGGAGGAGATGCTCTCCGGTCCCGCCCCCGTCACCGCGATCTTCGCGGGCAACAACCGGGTGACGGTCACCGTGATCCGGGTGCTGGCCGAGCAGTCCCGCCGGGTCGCCCTGGTCGGCTTCGACGACATCGAGCTGGCCGATCTGCTCCAGCCGGGCGTCACGGTCGTCGCCCAGGACGCGGCCGCCCTGGGCCGTACCGCCGCCGAGCGCCTGTTCCGTCAGCTGGACAGCGGCCTCGTCGCACCGGAGCGCATCGAACTGCCCACCCGGCTGATCACGCGCGGCTCGGGCGAGCTACCGCCGGCCGACTGAGCCGCCCGTGCGCGCCGTTCCTCTGTCGTCCGCTGTCCTGTCCGCCTGGTCGATATGTGGCGTGCAGGGTACGGGGCGGCGGTGCCCGCCCGTGGGGTGGGACCGGTTCGCTGCCGTTACTTGGCGGAGGCCGTCAGGTCGCCCCGGCGGGGAGCGGCGAAGCCTTCCAGGTCGGCGCGGGTCAGGCCGGTGAGGCGGGCGACTTCGGCGATGTCGAGGGCGCCGCAGTCCAGGCCGCGCAGCAGATAGCCGCTGAGGGCCTTGGCGGTGGCAGGCTCGTCCATGACGTCGCCGCCGGCCCGGTTGGCGTAACGGGCGAGGCGGCCGGCGGCCTGCTCGAAGCCCTCGCGGTAGAAGGCGAAGACGGCGGCGTAGCGGGTCGGGATGTGGCCGGGGTGCATGTCCCAGCCCTGGTAGTAGGCGCGGGCGAGGGCGCGGCGGGTGAGGCCGTAGTGCAGCCGCCAAGCGTCGTGGACCTTCTCGGTCGGGCCGACGGGCAGGACGTTGGTCGAGCCGTCGGAGACGCGCACCCCGGTGCCCGCCGCCGCGACCTGCATGATCGCCTTGGCGTGGTCGGCGGCGGGGTGGTCGCTAGCCTGGTAGGCGGCGGAGACGCCGAGGCAGGCGCTGTAGTCGAAGGTCCCGTAGTGCAGCCCGGTGGCGCGGCCCTCGGCGGCCTGGATCATCCGGGCGACGGTGGCGGTGCCGTCGGTGGCGAGGATGGACTGGCTGGTCTCGACCTGGATCTCGAAGCCCAGCCGCCCGGCGTCCAGGCCGTGCACCTTCTCGAAGGCCTCCAACAGCCGCACGAACGCGCTGACCTGCTCCGGGTACGTCACCTTGGGCAGGGTGAGGACCAGGCCCTCGGGCAGCCCGCCCGCATCGATCAGGCCGGTGAGGAAGACGTCGAGGGTGCGGATGCCCCGGTCGCGTACCGCCGCCTCCATGCACTTCATGCGGATGCCCATGTACGGCGCCGCCGTGCCGTTCGCGTAAGCCTCCGCGATCAGCCGGGCCGCGCGGGCCGCCGCCTGGTCCTCCTCGGCGTCGGGGCGGGGGCCGTAGCCGTCCTCGAAGTCGACGCGCAGGTCTTCGATCGGCTCGCGTTCCAGCTTGGCGCGGACGCGGGAGTGGACCGGCTCGGCCAGCTCGTCCGAGAGGCCCAGGACGGCCGCGAAGGAGGCGGCGTCGGGGGCGTGTTCGTCGAGGGCGGCGAGGGCCTGGTCGCCCCAGGAGCGGATGGTGTCGGCGGCGAAGGCGTCACCGGGGACGTAGACGGTGTGGACGGGCTGCCGGGTGCCGGGGTCCCCGGGGTAGCGGCGCTCCAACTCCGCGTCGACCGGCGCGAGGGAGGCGCTGATCTCCTCGCTCACGGCGCCCGCGAGGCTCGTCGCCACCTTCTCCTGCTGACCCATCCCACACCCTCCAATTTTCCGCAGTACGGAATCAACAATCCGTAGAATGAAGTTATCCGGGTGGTTCTCGCTGGTCAACACCCCGTCCGGACCGTGGTCGGGGTCCGGCGGATCGTCACCAGGATGCACCTAGGCCCCGGTGACCGCGTCGGTCACCGGGGCCTCGGACGTGCCTGAGTGAGGCTCAGCCCTTGCGGGCCTTGATCTCCTCGGTCAGCTGCGGGACGACGTCGAAGAGGTCGCCGACGACGCCGTAGTCGACCAGCTCGAAGATCGGGGCCTCGGCGTCCTTGTTGACGGCCACGATCGTCTTGGAGGTCTGCATACCGGCACGGTGCTGGATGGCGCCGGAGATGCCGTTGGCGATGTACAGCTGCGGCGAGACCGACTTACCCGTCTGGCCGACCTGGTTGGTGTGCGGGTACCAGCCGGCGTCGACGGCGGCACGGGAGGCACCGACTGCCGCGCCGAGCGAGTCGGCGAGCGCCTCGATGATCGAGAAGTTCTCCGCGCCGTTGACACCACGGCCGCCGGAGACCACGATCGCGGCCTCGGTCAGCTCCGGGCGACCCGTGGACTCGCGCGGGGTGCGGGCGGTGACCTTGGTGCCGGTCGCCTGGTCCGAGAAGGTCACGGCCAGGGCCTCGACCGCACCGGCGGCCGGGGCGGCCTCGACGGCGGCCGAGTTCGGCTTGACCGTGATGACCGGGGTGCCCTTGACGACACGGGACTTGGTGGTGAAGGACGCGGCGAAGACCGACTGGGTGGCCACCGGGCCCTCGTCGCCGGCCTCCAGGTCGATGGCGTCGGTGATGATGCCGGAGCCGATGCGCAGCGCCAGACGGGCGGCGACCTCCTTGCCCTCGGCGAAGGACGGGACCAGCACGGCGGCCGGGGAGACGGCCTCGTGGGCGGCCTGCAGGGCGTCCACCTTCGGCACGACCAGGTAGTCGGCGTACTCGGAGGCGTCGTGGGTGAGAACGCGGGTCGCACCATGCTCGGCGAGCGTGGCAGCGGTGTCGGCGGCGCCGTTGCCCAGCGCGACGGCGACGGGCTCGCCGATGCGGCGGGCCAGGGTCAGCAGCTCGAGGGTGGGCTTGCGGACGGCACCGTCCACGTGGTCGACGTAGACGAGGACTTCAGCCATGGGAATGCTCTCCTGCGAAACGGAAGGTGAGGGGCGGTCAGCGGGGGCGAGCCCTTAGATGAACTTCTGGCTCGCGAGGAACTCAGCGAGCTGCTTGCCGCCCTCGCCCTCGTCCTTGACGATGGTGCCGGCCGTGCGCGCCGGGCGCTCGTTCGCGGCCTCGACCGTGGTGAACGCGCCGTCCAGGCCGACCTCTTCGGCCTCGATGTCCAGGTCGGACAGGTCCCAGGACTCCACCGGCTTCTTCTTGGCGGCCATGATGCCCTTGAAGGACGGGTAACGCGCCTCGCCCGACTGGTCGGTCACGGAGACGACCGCCGGAAGCGAGGCCTGGAGCTGCTCGGAGGCGGCGTCGCCGTCACGGCGGCCCTTCACGACGCCGTCCTCGACGGAGACCTCGGACAGCAGGGTGACCTGCGGGACACCGAGACGCTCGGCGACCAGCGCCGGTACGACGCCCATGGTGCCGTCGGTGGAGGCCATGCCGGAGACGACCAGGTCGAAGCCGGCCTTCTCGATCGCCTTGGCCAGGACCAGGGAGGTGCCGATAGCGTCGGTGCCGTGCAGGTCGTCGTCCTCGACGTGGATGGCCTTGTCGGCACCCATGGACAGGGCCTTGCGGAGCGCGTCCTTGGCGTCCTCGGGGCCGATGGTCAGGACGGTGACCTCGGCGTCGTCCGCGTTCTCCGCGATCTGGAGGGCCTGCTCGACCGCGTACTCGTCCAGCTCGGAGAGCAGACCGTCCACGTCGTCGCGGTCGACGGTCAGGTCATCGGCGAAGTGCCGGTCGCCAGTGGCGTCGGGCACGTACTTCACAGTGACAACGATCCTCAAGCTCACGCCGGCTCTCCTACTGCATCGTCATTTCCGGGCTGCCTCTTGCACGCAGCATAGGCGCCTCAAGCGGCCGATCCCGGTCGGGGCGTCCGCGCGCTCCGACCGAAATATTACTCGTCAGTACATCCAGTTCATGCCCGCTAAGCAAGCGCTTTGAACTGTGACCTTCGCAACGCAGCGTAACCGGAACTCGACGGCTTCGCAGGCGAGGCGGACGTGATCAATCCCGCAGACCGTTGAAGCGGCCCTGGTGGTAGAGGAGCGGGCGGCCGGCGCCCGTGGGATCGCCCAGGACGACCTCGGCGAGCACGATCCGGTGATCACCGGCCGGGACCCGGCCGGTGATCCGGCAGACCAGCCAGGCGAGCACCTCGTCGAGCACCGGTACGCCTTCCGGGCCCTCGCGCCAGGCGGTGGGCGCGCCGAAGCGGTCGGCGCCGCTGCGGGCGAAGGTGGCGGCGAGCTCGCTCTGGTGCTCGCCGAGTATATGGACGCCGATGTGGTCCGTCTCGGCTATCGCGGGCCAGCTGGAGGCGCCCGTGCCGATGCCGAAGGAGACGAGCGGGGGCTCGGCGGAGACCGAGGTGAGGGAGGTGGCGGTGAAGCCGACCGGGCCGGAGGCACCACGCGCGGTGATCACGGCCACACCGGCGGCGTGCCGGCGGAAGGTGGAGCGCAACAGGTCGGGCGAGGCGAGCTGAACAGTGCCGAGGTCGGGCGAGGCCGTCATGGAGTTGTCCTTCTGG
The DNA here is from genome assembly GCF_055581585.1 of Streptomyces sp. NPDC031426. Lineage (NCBI taxonomy): Bacteria > Bacillati > Actinomycetota > Actinomycetes > Kitasatosporales > Streptomycetaceae > Streptomyces > Streptomyces sp. NPDC031426. The sequence goes on along the minus strand of NZ_JBVIJE010000008.1, from coordinate 129,796 downwards.
TGGAGTTCGCGAGGTGGGCCGTCGGGTCTCAACAGCCCGGACAGATGGCGCTCGCGGTGCGGGCGAGGTCGACATGGACCCGCCCGTGGAGAAGGAGTTCGGTCGGCATACAGTCAGGCTGACGATAGTTGGTGCGCCCAGTCAAGCACGGTCCGGGATGCGGAAGACCTCGCACCGTGCCCTGAGGGCCCTTCACCGTGCCCTGAGGGCCCCTCACACAGCCTCGCCCAGTGCCGCGATGACGTCGGCCTTGCGGGGCTGTCCCGTGGCACGCCGTACGACCCGTCCGTCGGCGTCGAGGACCAGCACGGTGGGCGTCTTCAGGATTTCCAGTTCGCGTACGAGGTCCAGCCGGGCCTCGGCGTCGATCTCGATGTGAGTCACCCCGGGGACCATTCCGGCGACCTCGCCGAGGACACGCCGGGTGGCCCGGCAGGGCGCGCAGAAGGCGCTGGAGAACTGGACCAGCGTGGCCCGCTCACCGAGGTCGCCACCCAACTCGACGGCGCCCAGCCGCTTGTCCTCGTCCCGCCCGCGCACCCGTACCCTCCCGCTCCGCCGCTTGTGCAGCACTCCGAAGGCGCTCGCCACGACGAGCACCGCCACGCACACCACCGCTCCGGTCATCATCTGCCCAAGCATTCATCAGACTGCAAAGATTCCCGCCTCCCGTCGCGCTTTCCGTTGCGGAATGCTGGCTTCATGGACATCGACGTGAGAGGGCCGCGCTTCGGAGCGGCCGTGACGACGGCCGTTCTGGCCGTGGCACTGATCCTGCAGAACTCCTGGGTACTGGGCTGGCAGACAGTGGTGTTCGCGGTGGGCGCGGCCGCGGGCGTGCAGCGTTCGCCGTACGGCTGGGCGTTCCGTACGGCGGTACGGCCGCGGCTCGGCCCGCCGAAGGAGTTCGAGGCGCCGGAGCCGCCGCGGTTCGCGCAGGCCGTGGGTCTGGTGTTCGCGGGGCTCGGTCTCGTCGGGTTCACGGTGGGACCGCAGTGGCTGGGACTGGCCGCGACCGGCGCGGCGCTCGCCGCCGCTTTCCTGAACGCGGCGTTCGGCTACTGCCTGGGGTGCGAGATGTTCCTGCTTCTGAAGAGGGCCACCGTACGGGCGGAGTAAGAGACCCTTGAAGATCCAAGGTGGGATGTAGGCCGACGTGACGAGAATCTCGCCGCCGCCGGGCACCAGGGCTGGCTACCCGTCCGTTCTTCGGGCACGATCTGCGAGACGCCGTAAACCTACGGCTGCGTAACTTTCCCGCCGGGAGCCTCCCTTTCCCGAGCAGAGCAGAAAGGGTCCGTCCCGCCCATGGCAGAACTGGTCTACCGTCCCGTCATCGGATTCGCCAAGACGATGTTCAAGGTCTGGGACCTGAAGATCGACTGCCAGGGGTCGGAGAACATCCCGCGCTCGGGCGGCGCCGTGCTGGTGAGCAATCACATCAGCTATCTGGACTTCATCTTCAACGGCCTGGCGGCCCTTCCACAGAAGCGCCTGGTGCGCTTCATGGCGAAGGAGTCCGTCTTCCGCCACCGCATCTCCGGTCCGCTGATGCGCGGCATGAAGCACATCCCGGTGGACCGCAAGCAGGGTGAGGCGGCCTACGCGCACGCGCTGGACTCGCTGCGCTCCGGTGAGGTGGTCGGTGTCTTCCCGGAGGCCACCATCTCGCAGTCGTTCACCCTGAAGAGCTTCAAGTCCGGTGCGGCCCGGCTCGCCCAGGACGCCGGTGTCCCGCTGATCCCGATGGCCGTGTGGGGCACCCAGCGGCTGTGGACGAAGGGCCACCCGCGCAACTTCAGGCGCAGCCACCTGCCCGTCACCATCCGCGTCGGCGAGCCGGTCGAGGCACCCCGCGACCAGTACGCGGGCGCCATCACCCGCCGGCTGCGCGAGGGCGTCCAGGAACTGCTGGAGGCCGCGCAGCGCGCCTACCCGGGCCGCCCCAAGGACTCCACGGACTCCTGGTGGCTGCCGGCCCATCTGGGGGGCACGGCACCGACTATGGAGCAGTTGCGGGCGGCCGACGCGCTGTGACCTGCGGCGCCTTGGCCGGGGGGCTTGGCGGGCTTCTTCGGCTGCCGGCCGGTGGGGGCTGGTCGCGCAGTTCCCCGCGCCCCTAGGGGGCTGCAGAGCCGTCGGTTTCCGGTGAGCGACACCCGGGCGACGGCCGTTGCTTGGCGTCAGAGTGCGTCAGGGAGTGTCTTCCACAGGTACGGCCGGTCGGGGGCCGCCTTCAGGGCATCGAGGACGACCGGGTGCGGTTCGGCGTACAGGACCGGATAGTCCAGCTCACCGGCCGCGGGGTCGGGGATCCAGGCCAGCCGTTCGCCGTCCAGGGAGAACCGCGCGTCCACGCCAGGCTTGTTGCCGCGCGGGTCCTGGCGGTGCCAGGCGCCGTGGAAGCGGACGGCGACCAGACCGTGCACGGCATGGCCGCCCTCGTCGTCCGTCAGCCTCTGATAGCAGAGGGCCGTGGGGATGTCCTCGGCACGCAGCAGAGCGGCCAGCGCATGGGCTTTGGCGTAGCAGATGCCGGTGCCCAGGGCGAGCACGTCGGAGGCGCGCCAGGTGACGCGCAGGTCCCCGGAGTCCTGGGAGTGCGGGATGGTGTCCCGGACGAATTCATAGGCGGCCTGCGCATAGGCATACGAGTCGGCCGCGCCGGCGGCCAGCCGATCGGCCGTCTCGCGGACCACGGGATGGTGCTGGTCGATGACCTCGTCAGCGGCCAAGTACGCAGACAGATCAGCGGTGTTCTGGATCAGCTCCATGACCGCAGAGCATAGGAACGCGATCGCCCGACAGTCAATGACTTTTCGAGCGACCGCATACCTATGCGCACCAGGCGACTAGCGCGCCATCTCCTCCTTGAGCGCGGCCACGAACGTGTCGACGTCCTCCTCGGTGGTGTCGAACGAGCACATCCAGCGCACCACTCCGGCGGCCTCGTCCCAGAAGTAGAACCGGAAGCGCTTCTGCAGGCGCTCGGAGACGTCGTGCGGGAGCTTGGCGAAGACGCCGTTGGCCTGCACCGGGTAGAGGATCTCCACGCCGTGCACCGCGCGCACGCCCTCGGCGAGCCGCTGGGCCATCTCGTTGGCGTGCCGGGCGTTGCGCAGCCACAGGTCCTTCGCCAGCAGCGCCTCCAGCTGCACCGAGACGAAGCGCATCTTGGAGGCGAGCTGCATCGACAGCTTCCGCAGGTGCTTCATCCGCCGCACCGCGTCCTGGTTGAGGACCACGACGGCCTCGCCGAAGACGGCGCCGTTCTTGGTCCCGCCCAGCGAGAGGATGTCGACCCCGACCGCGCTCGTGAAGGTCCGCATCGGCACGTTCAGCGAGGCGGCCGCGTTGGCGATCCGGGAGCCGTCCAGGTGCACCTTCATGCCGTGCGCATGGGCGTGCTCGCAGATCGCGCGGATCTCGGCCGGCGTGTAGAGGGTGCCCAGCTCCGTGCTCTGGGTGATCGAGACCACCTGCGGCATGGCACGGTGCTCGTCCTCCCAGCCCCAGGCCTGCCGGTCGATCAGCTCGGGCGTGAGCTTGCCGTCCGGCGTGGGCACGGTGAGCAGCTTCAGGCCGCCCATGCGCTCGGGCGCGCCGCCCTCGTCCACGTTGATGTGGGCGCTCTCGGCGCAGATCACCGCGCCCCAGCGGTCGGTGACCGCCTGGAGCGCGACCACGTTCGCGCCGGTGCCGTTGAACACCGGGAAGGCCTCCGCGGTGGCCCCGAAGTGGCTGCGGATGATTCGCTGGAGGTTCTCGGTGTACTCGTCCTCGCCGTAGGCCACCTGGTGGCCGCCGTTGGCGAGGGCCAGGGCGGCCAGCACCTCGGGGTGGGCCCCGGCGTAGTTGTCACTGGCGAAACCGCGGACCTCGGGGTCGTGATGGCGACGCGCGTCGGTCTTGGGAGGGTTCACGGCTTCTCGGTCAGCCACAGACGGTTTCCGTTCACTTCCGCGGCGGGCTTGCTCCAGACGCCCTCGATGGCCTCGGCGAGGTCCTTGACGTCCGTGAAGCCCGCGAACTTCGCGTTGGGGCGTTCGGCGCGCATCGCGTCGTGCACCAGCGCCTTCACCACCAGGATGGCAGCAGCCGCCCGCGGACCGGCCTCGCCCCCCGCCTTGCGGAAGCCGTCGGCCATGGCCAGCGTCCACGCCTCGGCGGCGGCCTTGGCCGCGGAGTACGCCGCGTTGCCCGCGGTCGGCTTCGACGCGCCGGCGGCGCTGATCAGCAGGTAGCGGCCGCGGTCGCTGCGCTGCAGGCCGTCGTAGAAGGCCAGGGAGGTGTGCTGCACCGTGCGGATCAGCAGCTTCTCCAGCAGGTCCCAGTCGGCGACGCTCGTCTCCGCGAAGGTCGCGCTGCCGCGCCAGCCGCCGACCAGGTGGACCAGACCGTCGATCCGGCCGTGCTCCTTCTCGATGCGATCGGCCCAAGCACGGGTCGAGTCCAGGTCGAGCAGGTCGACCGTCTCGCCGGTGACCGTGGCACCGCCGCGCGCGTAGCGGGCCGCGTCCACGGCCTCCGCCAGGCGCTCGGGGTTGTTGTCGGCGCCGACCACGACCGCGCCGGCCTCGGCGAGCCGGACCAGGGCCGCGTGTCCGGCGGGACCGCCCGCGCCGGCCACCGCGATCACCGCACCGCTGAGAGACCCGTTGTTCGCCACGTTCTTCCCCTCTGAAGCAGTGTTCTCGTTGAGGCGGTCGCTCACGCGGCGATCCGCTCGGCGCTGTCCGCCGTGATGCCCTTGGTGGAAGCGATCACATTCTTCAGCTTCTTCGACAGGGCCTCGTAGAACATGCTCAGCGGAAACTCGTCCGGAAGCACGTCGTCCACGAGCTTGCGCGGCGGCTGGGTCAGGTCCAGGGCGTCCGGGCCCTTGGCCCACTTGGAGCCGGGGTGCGGGGCGAGGTAGGTGGCGACCAGTTCGTAGCCGGCGAACCAGTGCACCAGCTTCGGGCGGTCGATGCCGTCCTTGTAGAGCTGCTCGATCTCGGCGCAGAGCTGGTTGGTGACCTGCGGGGCGCGCTCCCAGTCGATGGAGAGCTTGTTGTCGGTCCACCGGACGACGTCGTGCTTGTGCAGGTAGGCGAAGAGCAGCTGGCCACCGAGGCCGTCGTAGTTGCGGACGCGGTCGCCGGTGACCGGGAAGCGGAACATCCGGTCGAAGAGCACCGCGTACTGCACGTCACGGGCCTGCGGGACGCCGTCCGCCTGCAGCTTCACGGCCTCCTTGAAGGCGGTGAGGTCGCAGCGCAGCTCCTCCAGGCCGTACATCCAGAACGGCTGGCGCTGCTTGATCATGAACGGGTCGAACGGCAGGTCGCCGTGGCTGTGGGTGCGGTCGTGGACCATGTCCCAGAGCACGAAGGCCTCTTCGCAGCGCTTCTGGTCGTGGACCATCGCGGCGATGTCTTCGGGCAGCTGAAGGCCGAGGATGCCGACGGCGGCGTCGGTCACCCGGCGGAAGCGGGCGGCCTCGCGGTCACAGAAGATGCCACCCCAGGAGAAACGTTCCGGCGCCTCGCGTACGGCGATGGTCTCCGGGAAGAGGACGGCCGAGTTGGTGTCGTAGCCGGACGTGAAGTCCTCGAAGGTGATGCCGCAGAACAGCGGGTTGTCGTAGCGGGTGCGCTCCAGCTCGGCCAGCCAGTCGGGCCAGACCATGCGCAGCACGACCGCCTCCAGGTTGCGGTCCAGGTTGCCGTTCTGCGTGTACATCGGGAAGACGACCAGGTGCTGCAGGCCGTCCGCACGGTTCGCGGCGGGCTGGAAGGCGAGCAGGGAGTCCAGGAAGTCCGGCACCTGGAAGCCGCTCTCGGCCCAGCGGTGCAGATCCTTCACCAGCGCCTGGTGGTAGGCCGCGTCGTGCGGGAGCAGCGGGGACAGCCGCTCGACCGCGTCGACGACACGCCGTACGACGGCCTCGACGTCCGCCCTGGCCGGGGCGCCCTCGGTCTCGAAGTCGATCGATCCGTCCTTCGACTGCCATGGCCGGATCTGCTCCACGGCATCCTTGAGCACGGGCCAGGCCGGGTGCTCAACCACCCTGGTCGACGAAGGAATGTGTCCCTCCGCACCCGTCTGCACAAGAATTTCCGTCATGTCCCATCCTCCACGGGAGAAGCTCAAGTAGGGACACCGTATGCATACCCGGTTTCAGCCAGCAAGAGGCAGCTCGGGAAATTTTCCTGTCCTTTCCCTTGGTCACCGACATTTTTCCTGCGCCAAACCGTGACGGCGCTCACTTCCGTCGAGCACCCGCTCCCCCGCGCGGTAGCCATCCGGTAGGTCAAAGGGCGGAGACTCGCCCACCACAGGGTGACGGCAGGGGCGTGCACCGGCCGGCTGACGGCCGCCACGCACCCGTATGCCTCATGCACGTGCGGGTTCATCGCGGGGCCCGGCCGTTAGGCTGCGACTCTGCCCGCGCGGACGACGGAGTCCGCCCGTTCCGCGCGCGCCGAGCCGCCGTCGACGGAACGGAGTCGAACCTTGAACTTCCTTACCATCGGTCACCGCGGGGTCATGGGTGTCGAGCCCGAGAACACCCTTCGTTCCTTCGTCGCCGCGCAGCACGCCGGCCTCGATCTGATCGAACTCGATCTGCACCTGAGCAAGGACGGCGCCCTGGTCGTCATGCACGACGCAGAGGTGGACCGTACGACCGACGGCACCGGGCCGATCGCCGACAAGACCCTGGCCGAGCTGCGCTCCCTGGACGCCGGCCGCGGGGAGCGGGTACCGGTGTTCGAGGAGGTCCTGGACGCGGTGCTCACACCGATCCAGGCCGAGATCAAGGATGTGGCCGCGGCCCGGGCCCTGGCGGCGGTGATGCACGAGCGCGACCTGATCGGGCGCGTGGAGGTGTCCTCGTTCCACGACGACGCGATCGCCGAGATCGCCCGGCTGGTGCCGGGCGTGCGCACGGCGCTGATCGGGAGCCGCTACGGCACGGACATCGTGGATCGCGCGGTCGCCGTGGGCGCGTCGACCGTCTGCCTCAACATCCGCCGGCTCACCCTGGAGATCGTCGAGCACGCGCGCAAGTCCGGGCTGCGGATCATCGGCTGGGTCGTCAACACCCAGGATCATCTGCGGCTGGTGCGCGCCCTGGAGCTGGACGGCGCGACGACCGACTTCCCGCAGATCAAGCGCACGGGGCGGTTCACGGCCTGACGGTCACCCGAGCTTCTTGACCAGCAGCTCGAACCGCAGGTCGTCGCGCTGCGGGATGCCGAAGCGCGCGTCGCCGTACGGGAAGGGCGACATCTCTCCCGTACGGCGGTAGCCCCTGCGCTCGTACCAGGCGATCAGGTCGTCCCGTACCGAGATCACGGTCATATGCATCTCGGTGACGCCCCAGGCCTCCCGGGCCTGGCGTTCGGCCTCCGCCATGACCGTCTTGCCGAGACCCGCGCCCTGCAGGGTGGGGCTGACCGCGAACATGCCGAAGTAGGCGTGATCGCCACGGTGTTCCAGCTGGCAGCAGGCGATGATCCGGCCGTCCTGCTCCACGGTCAGCATCCTGCTCTCGGGCGACTTGATGACCTCCACCACGCCCTCGGGATCCGTCCGCCGCCCCTTCAGGATGTCCGCCTCCGTGGTCCACCCGGCCCGGCTGGAGTCCCCGCGGTAGGCCGACTCGATCAGCGCGACCAGCGCGTCGACGTCGGCGTCGGTGGCGTCGCGGAAGGTGGGGCCGGCGGCCGGGGTGTCCATGGAGCGCTTCTCCGATCTCGGGCGTGGCTGAGCCCGCTTCTCCGATCTCGGGCGTGGCTGAGCCAGGGTCGAGGGTAACCCTGCCACTAGGCTGCAGCTGCATGGTGCACGTTCTCAGCAGCCGGACCCTGCTCACCCCCTCCGACCCCGAGCGCTCCCGGACCTTCTACGGCGAGCAGCTGGGGCTTTCCGTCTACCGCGAGTTCGGTACGGGGCCCGAGCGGGGGACGGTCTACTTCCTCGGCGGCGGCTTCCTGGAGGTCTCCGGGAGGTCCGAGGCGCCGCCGTCGCCCGCGGTCCGGCTGTGGTTCCAGGTCGACGACGTGACGGCCGCGCACGAGGAGCTGAAGGCCAACGGCGTGGACATCGTCCGGCCGCCGGTGAAGGAGCCGTGGGGGCTGGTCGAGATGTGGATCGCCGACCCGGACGGCATCCGCATCGCGCTGGTGGAGGTCCCGGAGGACCATCCGATGCGCTACCGGCCGGGCCTCTAGGGTCCGGGCGTGCGCTCGGGGCGGATGCCCGCGGTGAGCACATGACCGCTGATGCCCAGCAGTGAGGGCACGGACTCGGTCCGCCGCGTCGCCGCCAGGACCAGCGCCCGGCGCTCCGGATCGTCGAGCCAGGAGGCGACGTCGGCCATGCGCCAGGCGGCGCCTTCGAGGCCGTACTGAGCCTGCGGTGTCAGGCCGGCGTCCGCGAACTCGGCGGGGACGTCGCCGGGGTCGTGGAAGTAGGCCGTGGTGAACAGGGACTTCGGCCGACCGGTCGGACTCATCAGGCCGTCGCCGACGGCGGCCTCGATCTGCGGCCGGTGCTCGGCGTCGAAGTAGAGCCCGGTGCTCAGGTTGTCGTGCAGCGGTGCGAACCGGTTGATCGTGGCGGCGACCACGAGCCCTCCGGGACGCACCACCCGGCGCGCCTCGGCGAGCGCCCGTACCCGGTCCGGGCGCTCGAGCAGGTGGTACAGGGGGCCGAGGAGCAGCGCGACGTCCACGGAGGCGTCCGGCGCGTCGAGGGCCCGGGCGTCGCCGTGGCGTGCCCGGACGCCGGGCAGCCGGGCCGCCCGCTCGACGTGCAAGGGGTACCGGGTCGAGGAGTTCCACGTCGTGGCCGTCGGCGGCGAGCCACTCCGCGTGGATGCCGCTGCCGCCGCCCACGTCGAGGATCCGCGCCGGAGCCGGCGGCAGGAGCCTGCGCAGGACGTCCTGGGTGCGCCAGAACTCCAGCCGTCCGGCGCCGGTGCGCAGCCTGGCGTCCTCCCGGTCGCGTCCGTAGTACGCGGCGATCTCCTCGGCCAGCGAGGGCGCCGTGGTGTCCTCGGTCTCCCTGGCCGGAACCCTCGCGCACCCCGCTCCGCCCGGGCAAGCCGTTTTCACGCCCGCGCCGACCGTCCCGGATGGCCGGGGCGGGGAGCCGGGGTTAGCGTGCCGGGAGAGCGCTCTGTGCGGCACCGCAGGCCCGCCCCGGCCGGAAGGAACCCCCATGAAGTTCGACAAGCCGGTGACCGGCGGACCGTGCTGGACCGAGCTCGGGACCAGCGATCTGGAGGGGGCCAAGCGGTTCTACACCGAGTTGTTCGGCTGGCGGCCGGAGACCGACCCGCGGCAGGAGGCGGGCGGGTACACGGTGGCGCACCTGGGGGACGCGGCGGTCGCCGCACTCACCCCGCTGTACCAGGAGTCCCAGCCGGTGGCGTGGAACGTCTCCTTCGCGGTGACCGATGCCGACACGGCGGCACGGCGGGTGGAGGAGGCCGGTGGGACGGTGGTCCTGGGCCCGATGGACGTGTTCGACGTGGGCCGGTTCGCGGTGGCCCTCGATCCGACCGGCGCGGCGTTCCAGCTGTGGCAGGCGCGGTCCTTCCCCGGCGCCGGGCTGTTCAACGCGCCGGGCACCCTCGGCTGGGTGGAGCTGGCGACCCGGGACACCGAGCGGGCCCGGGACTTCTACACCACGGTGTTCGGCTGGAGCGTCAACGCCTCGGAGTGGTACACGCAGTGGGGCATCGGCGGGGACGACTTCGGCGGCATGGCCGACATGGGCGACCGGTTCCCGCCCGAGGTGCCGCCGCACTGGCTGCCGTACTTCGCGGTGGACGACGTGGACGCGACGGCCGAGGTCGCGCAGCGGGCGGGCGGCGCCGTCGTCCTGGCGCCCGTGTCGGTGCCCGACGGCCCGCGCATCGCGGTGCTGCGGGATCCGCAGGGCGCGGCGTTCGGAGTGCACCAGGCCGGCGAGGAGGGCTGAGGCGCTGCGCTTGCCCTCCCATGCCTCCGCTGGAGCTTCGCTCACGTCCGGAGCGACCCCATCCGGCCTTCCAGGCGAGCGAGCAACTCGGCGAGCAGATCGGCGAGTTCGCCCTGCCCTTGCGGAGCCAGCACACTCAACACAGCTGTCTCATAGGCGAGTTGATCCGGGAGGATGTCGTCGACCAGATCGCGGCCCGCGTCGGTGAGGCGGACATGGGCCACGCGGCGGTCCCGGGTGTCGCCGCGCCGCTCGACCAGTCCGCGTTCGGTCAGCTGCTTGAGCCGCTTGGTGACGGCGGCCCCGGAGGAGAAGGTCTCCCGGGCGAGCTCGCCCGGGGTCAGCTCGTGTCCGGTGCGGCGCAGCGCGCCCAGCAGGTCGAACTCGGCACGGCTGAGGCCCGCCCGGCGCAGCGGCGCGTCCTCGGCCTGCTGGAGCAGCGCGGCACACCGGTAGATCCGGCCGATGACCTCCATGGGCCCGGTGTCCAGCTCCGGGTGAACGACCCGCCACTGCCGCACGACGGCGGCGACTGTGTCGTGGTGAGCGGCGGGGGCGGGGGCAGTGACCCTGGCGGGGGCGGGGGCGGCGCCGCTTGCCGGTCCGCCCGGCCCGACGGCTCCGCTGGCGTCCGTTCCGACGGGCTGGTGGCCACCCGGCCGGCCCGCGTCGGCCGTGGCGTCACTGCTCCCCGGGCGCGCCCCGACGGAACCACGGCCGTCCGTCGGCTGCGATTCGGCGGACCGCCTGTGTCCGCCTGCCGGATCCGCTTCGGCCATGGCCTCACCACTCCCCGGGCGCGCCCCCACGGAACCACGGCCGTCCGTCGGCTGCGATTCGGCGAACCGCCCGTGACCGCCCGGCCGACCTGCCTCGGCCATGGCCTCACCACTCCCCGAGCGCGCCCCCACGGAACCACGGCCGTCCGTCGATCGCGTGTCGGCGGACCGCCTGTGTCCGCCCCCCGGGCCCGCTTCGGCCGTGCCGCCGGAACCACGGCCGACCCTCGGCTGCGATTTGGCGGGCGGCCGGTGGTCGCCCGCGCGGCGCGCGTCGGCCGTGTCGTCCGCCGGCGCGTGTCCGCCGTTCGTCGCCGTCATGGCCGTATGTCCTCCGTCGTCCTGCCGGGGTCCTGGACCGGATCCTGGTTCCGGTGCCGCGGCACGAACCCCTGCCGTCGTACCGTCGCCGCGAGCGTACGGTGTCCGGACTGCTCGGCCAGCACGATCCGCTCCTCGGGCAGGGCGCGCTGCCACCACTCGCCGGACGCGGCGTCGGCCGTGGCGCGCAGGTCGGCAAGGGCGGCGGCGAGGCTGCGGCGGGCCGACTCCAGGGCGCGGGGTGCCGGGTGCGGCTCGGCCAGCAGCCGGGCGGCGTTCTCGCGGGCGCGCTCCGCCGTGGTCAGGGCGTGTTCGAGGCGGTCGCCCGCGCGCCGGTTGGTGACGGCGACGGCCGCGACGAAGCCGACCAGCGCGCCGACCAGGGTGTCCGCGACCCGCTCGGTGATCAGTTCGGCCGGGTTCTGGGCGCGCGCGAACTCGGTGATGAGCAGGGCCATCGGGGTCACGCAGACGGTGCCGAGCCAGTAGTTGCGCGCGATCAGCGCCTCGGCACCGAAGTTGAAGGCGAGGCAGCACAGCACCAGCGCGACCGGGTGGAGATGGGCGAGCGGGGCGACGACGGCGAACACGAGGACCCCGAGCACATTGCCGACGACCCGCTGGACGCCCCGGCTCCAGGTGAGTGTGACGTTGGCCTGGTAGAGGGAGGCGGCGGTGACCAGCGCCCAGTAGGGACGCCCCACCCCGAGTGCGAGGGAGGCGTAACCGGCGAGGGCGCAGCCGATCGCGGTGCGCGCGGCGATCGGGGCCAGGTGCGCCAGCCGTTGCCGCAACGGCCGTCGCGGCTGGGCGAGTTCGGCGTCGATGCCGAGGAGTTCGGCGGCGGACTCCTGTGGGGAGTCCACGCGCGGTAGCCGCCCGGTGCCGCGCAGTTCACGGGCCCAGGCGCGCAGCCGTGCGGGGTCGGCGTCGGCGGGGGCGGCGAGGGCGACCTCGGCGCGGACGAGGAGCCGTTCAAGAGCGCGCCGGGTGCGGTCGGGGCGGGTGCCGGCGGCGAGCAGGGACTGCCAGGCGGCGTGGATCGCGGCGGCACTCGCGGCCCTGGCCCGGGCGTGGCCGTCGGCGGTGCCACGGGTGTCGGCGTAGGCGGCGGCCGCGTTCAGGGCCTGGGCGGTGGCGCGGCGCTCGGGGCCGTGCGGGCGGAGCAGCCCGGGTGCCATGCCGACCAGCCAGGCCCAGGCGCCGGCCGCGAGGGCCAACCCCACATGTGCGGGCACCTGGCCGAGGGCCTGCGGCGCGAACAGCGAGGCGGAGCTGATGAAGGTCAGGACCACGTTCCCGGGCGGTCCGAGCCGGGTCGCGTCGCTCACGGCCTTCTGGACGGCCGCCATCACCGCGCCGACGGTGACGAGGACGACGGCGTCGCTCGTGACCGACGCGGCGAGCAGGGAGACCGCGAGGCCGCCGACCATGCCGAGCACTACCCAGGCCAGAACGCGGGCGCGGGCGGCGTAGGGCCGGTTGTGGCCGTAGAGCGCGCACAGCGACCCGGCCATCGTGTACATCGCGAGGTCGAGGCGGCCGAGCGCCAGCAGGATCAGGTTGGGCGGTGCGACCGCGGCGACCACGCTCAGCGCGGGCTTGAACCAGATGTCGGAGGGCCGCCCGAGGCGGAGCACTCCGGCGAGGGGAAGTCGATGGAGGGTCGCACTGCTCATACCATCAATTTAGCATGTGTTTTACTCGTAAAGTTCCCTTGACGGCGACCCCCTCGGGTGCTCCCTCAAAGGCGCGCTCACCCGCCGTGCTCCGCCGAACGCTCCCCGTGTACACCCTTGCGCTTGCGTGCGCTCCGCACGGCGTGGGCATCGCATCCCTCGACCGAGCGTCGAACGGGGAGGTGCGCGTGCACGGACCGGTACCGGCAGCGTGGCTGCTGGTCGCCCTGTGCGCGGCGACCGGGGCCTACTGCCTGCTGCGGATGCGCAGCCGTGTGGAGGAGCAGCGCAGGGCCGCGGGCGGCGAGGCGGTGATGGGCTTCGGCATGGCCGTGATGGCCGTACCGGCGGCGGTGCTCTCGCCACCGAGCTGGGTGTGGCCGGTGTACGCGGCCGTGTTCGGTGCGGCGGCACTGCGCGCGCTGTGGGCCGCGCGCGCCGCCCCGCATCATCTGCACCACCTGGTGGGCACGTCCGCGATGATCTACATGTCGGTGGTCATGGCCGCGGCTCCGCCCGGCGCCCATCACGCGCACGGCGGCTCGGGCGTGCCGCTGCTGACCAGCCTGCTGCTGCTGTACTTCGCGGGTTACGTGCTGCTGGCCGGCGCCCGTCTGGTGCCGGCCACCGTCGCGGTGGCCGGGGCCGGCGGCGGCGCGGTCCGCTGGGGCGACCGGCCGGAGCTGGCACGGGCCTGCCGGCTGTCGATGGGCATCGGCATGGTGGCGATGCTGCTGACCATGTGAGCCGGGTCCGTACCGGTGCGCTGTCTGCGTCACTTCGGTGGCACGGACCGTACGGTGAACCGTCTCGCGGGTGCCCCGGCTCCGCGCGCGGTCGTGGACGCCAACGCCCTCGGCACGGCCGTCCCGTGGGCGGCACCCACCGCCTACCGGCCCTGCCGGCGGTGGTGCAGCAGTCGGTGAAGGGTGCCGTCGACGGCCTGCCGCTGTGGCTGCTGCACCGCTTCGGCGTGGGCCGCGTCCGGTGGCGTACGGCCGTGGCGGCGACCATGGTCTCGGTGGTGGGCGTGGGCGTGACCCGGGTGTGGCTGGGCGTGCACTGGCCCTCGGACGTGCTGGGCGGCCGGCTGTTCGGGGCGTTGGTGGTGGCCCCGGCCGTGATCGGGTACGAGTGGCCATGGCCTGGTCACGCCGGAACCGCTGGGCACCGCGGCTAGGGTCAGGTGCATGACTGCTGTGTTGTTCGACTTCTCCGGGACGCTGTTCCGCGTCGAGTCCACCGAGTCCTGGCTGCGTGCGGCGCTGACCGAGACCGGGCACACCCTGCCCGAACCCGAACTGAAGGCGGCCGCACGGGCCTTGGAGGCGGCGGGTGCGCTGCCGGGCGGAGCGAATCCGCTGGAGCTGCCGGCCGACCTGGCTGAAGTCTGGGCGGTGCGGGACGAGAGCGCGGAGCTGCACCGGGCCGCCTACACGGGCCTTTCCCGGCGGGTGCCGCTGCCCGACCCCGGGCTGCACGACGCGCTGTATGAGCGGCACAAGACGCCGGCCGCCTGGTCCCCGTACCCGGACGCCCTCGAGGTGCTGCGCGCGCTGCATGAGCGCGGGATCGGCGTGGGCGTGGTCAGCAACATCGGCTGGGATCTGCGCCCGGTGTTCCGCGAGCACGGCCTCGACCGGTATGTGGACGCGTATGTCCTGTCGTACGAGCACGGGGTGCAGAAGCCCGACCCGCGGCTGTTCTCGGTCGCCTGTGCGGCGCTGGACGCCGATCCCCGGCAGGTGGTCATGGTGGGCGACAGCAAGGAGGCCGACGGCGGCGCGGCCGCGCTCGGCTGCCGGGTGCACTTCGTCGACCACCTGCCGGTGACCGACCGGCCCGACGCGCTGCTGCCGGTGCTGGACCTTACGGGCTGAGGTCCGACGCGCTGCTCCCCCACGCGGTCTGCCGGGCTGAGGCCCGGCGCCCGCCGGGCCCTGCGGTGGTCAGCCCTGGTAGTCCTCGACCTGGGTGGCGGGGCGCACGCGCGCCTCGTCCGGGTTCTCGCCGAACTCCGCCTTGGCGCGGCGCTGCCGCAACAGGTCCCAGCACTGGTCGAGTTCACGCTCCAGCTGTCCCAGCCGCTGCTGCTCGACGGAGCTGTCGATCCGACCCGAGGCCAGCGCCGCGCGGAGTCTGCGCTCGTCCTCGACCATCTCCGTGATCCTGTTCAGGATCCGCTGGTCCTGATCCATGACGACCCGCCTCCTCGCCTCGGCACCGCTGCCCACTCTAGGGAGGCAGCGGGCGGTGTGCGAGATCGAGGGGAGGCGTGGGCCGGGCAGCGAGCCGGGGGCACCACGAGCACGCCACGGAAAGGCCTCGCTGCCAAGCCGTCCGCCTGAGACGATCCCCCGCGTCGCCCCAGGCGGACGGCAGCCCTGGACAGGGCACGCACATGGCATGCCCACTGCGGTGAGTATAGTTGGCTGGCAGCCAGTCAACGCAGGAGTTACAGGATGTCCCCGCGCAGCGCCTCGGTCAACGAAGAGTTGCGGCGGCGTTCCCGGGAGCGGCTGTTGCAGGCCGCCGTGGAACTGGTGGACGAGCGCGGCTTCGAGGCCACCACGCTGGGCGACATCGCGGACCGCGCCGGTTCGGCGCGCGGACTGGTGTCGTACTACTTCCCCGGCAAGCGCCAACTGGTGCAGTCCGCCGTACACCGGCTGATGCACCGCACACTGGAGGAGGCGCTGGAGCGGGAACCGCACACCGAGGACGGCCGCGAGCGTCTCGCCCGCGCCATCGACGCGATCCTGGGCCTGGCCCACGACCGGCCGGTGCTGATGCGGCAGCACATGGCTGGACTGCTGCAGGCGGAGGGCTTCGTGCAGTGCCCGGAGCAGCGCCGGCTGTCGGAACTGCTCAGCGACACCGTCGCCCGGTACGGCTCCCAGGACGTCGCCGTCGACTATCCGATGCTGCGCGCCCTGCTGATGGGCGCGGTGTACTCGGCGCTGGTGCCGGGGGTGCCGATGCCCGTCCCCGCGCTGCGGGCCGAACTGTTCCAGCGGTACGGGCTCGACTGGGAGTCCGGGGTGCCTCCGGAGAGCGAGCAGGGCAGGGAGGCGCGGGAGCAGGACCTGTCCCGGTTCTTCGCGACGGAGGAGCGGCCGAGCAGTCCATGACGGACGCGTGATGCGGCGACGGCAACTCGCCTCAGTCGCGGCGCACATGGCGGGGCGTCAGGAATCCCGCGTCCCGTGCCTGGGCGATCAGCCTGAGGGAGCGACGGCGGCTGAGTCCGGTCGCGCTCATCACGGCGAGCACCGGGTCACCACCCTCCTCCTGTGCGGCCCGGTACTCCTGTGCGACCAGCCGACGGCCCTCGATGCCGCGCGGCCAGACCGGCCGGGCACGCCGCGGACCCACACAGAGCGCGCCCTCCTCCTCGGCGACCTTCTCCTCGGCGACCGCCCCTTCACCGACCTGCTCCTCGGCGGCCGCCGCCACACCGGCCTCCTCCTCGGCGACCTCCTGCGCACCGGCCGCCGCCTCGGCGTCGGCTTCCGGTTCGTACCGCTCCTCCGGGTGCTCGTCGCCGTCGCCCTCGTACGGCCGCTCCACCCCGCACGACTCGAACAGCGGACCCTCGATCCAGTCCGCGAGCACCGTCAGATCGGCGAGGGACAGGGCCGGCTGGGCCCTGACGTCCTCGATGGACACGCAGCCCTCGCGCACGACGGCGAGCGCGTCGACCTGAGCACCGTCCGGAAAGGCCAGCCGCACATGGAACCAGGACGTGGCCTCGCCGTTCTCCCGCACCTTCCACGCGGGCCACACGGACACCACACCGTCCTTCGCGTCCCGCTCGGAAAGATCAAGAAAGGATGCCTCCCGCACACACGCAACGTAGCCTCATGATCACCATCCATACGAATGGACACGCTTCGTAGTCACCCCGCCGGCCCCTGCCGTCCCGGACCTGCGGGTGCCATGCTGGAGCCGTCCGCACACCACCTCCTTCGCCACCCCCGTCGTCCGAGGAGTACCGCTGTGCTGCGTGTCGCCGTCGTCGGTTCGGGGCCGAGCGGGTGTTACACCGCCCAGACCCTGGTTCAGCAGGACCCAGGCGTGTACGTGGACGTACTGGACCGGCTGCCGTGCCCGTACGGCCTGGTCCGGTACGGCGTCGCCCCGGACCACGAGAAGATCAAGTCCCTGCAGGGCAGCCTGAGGACGGTGCTGGAGCACGAGCGGGTGCGGTTCCTCGGCGGGGTCCGGGTGGGCGGCCCCGGGGGGCTGACGGTGGAGCGGCTGCGGGAGCTGTACCACGCCGTGGTGTACTGCGTGGGCGCCGCCGCCGACCGCCGGCTCGGGATTCCGGGCGAGGAGCTGCCGGGCAGTTGGTCGGCGACCGACTTCGTGGCCTGGTACAGCGCCCATCCGGACGCGGCCGACTCGGGCTTTCTGCGCGGAGTGCGGTCGGCCGTCGTCATCGGCGTGGGCAATGTGGCGGTGGACGTCACGCGGATGCTGGTCCGGGGTGCCGCGGAGCTGCGCCCGACGGACATGCCTCAGGCGGCGCTGGACACGCTGACGGCGAGCGGGATCACCGAGGTGCACATGGTGGGCCGGCGCGGCCCGACGCAGGCCCGCTTCACCACCAAGGAGCTGCGCGAGCTGGGCGCGCTGCCCGACACCGCGGTCGGCGTCGATCCGGCCGACCTGGCGCTGGATCCGGCGGACCCCGCCGCCCTGCCCGCGGTACCGCGCCGCAATCTGGAGGTGCTCCGCGGCTGGGCAGCCAGGCCCCCGGCCGGGGCCGCCCGGCGCATCGACCTGCGGTTCTTCATGCGGCCCGTGGAACTGCTCGCGGACGCAGGCCGGGTGGGCGCCGTGCGCCTCGAGCGGACTGCGCCCGACGGGCGGGGCGGGGTGACGGGCACCGGCCGGTTCATGGACCTGCCCGCCCAGCTGGTGCTGCGCTCGGTGGGCTATCGCGGAGTGCCGCCGGACGGGCTGCCGTTCGACGCGCCCAGCGGCACGGTGCCGAACGCGGCAGGGCGGGTCGTACGCGAGGGTGCCCCCTCCCCCGGCGAGTACGTCGCCGGGTGGATCAAGCGCGGTCCGACGGGTGTCATCGGCACCAACCGGCCCTGCGCCAAGGAGACGGTGACCTCCCTGCTCGCGGACGCTCCGGCGCTGCTGCGCCGGCAGGTGCCCGAGGATCCGGTGTCCGCGCTGCGGGCGGCCAGCATCGAGCCGGTGCCGTGGACGGGGTGGCTGGCGATCGAGCGGGCCGAGGCCGAGCTGGGCGCGCGACTCGGCCGGAGCGTGGTCAAGCTGGCCGACTGGGACGCGCTGCTCACGGCGGCCCGGTCGGCATAGCCCCCGGTGGCCAGGGATTCCGCGGCGGCCGGGCGGGCATGACACACAGCGGCAACAGACCGGAAATCAACAAACTGTTCAAGGCGCTTACGGTCTCGTCCTGTTCGGAAGTCACTCCCCGCCCGCGCACTGCTGGAGTACCCATGGCCACCACCGCAGATGTCCACCCCGTCGACGAGATACCACCGGCACGGCAGCTGGCGGCCTTCGGGCTGCAGCACGTGCTCGCGATGTACGCGGGTGCCGTCGCCGTGCCGCTGATCGTGGGCGGCGCGATGAAGCTGTCGCCCGCCGACCTGGCGTATCTGATCACCGCCGACCTGCTGGTGTGCGGGATCGCCACGCTGATCCAGTGCGTCGGTTTCTGGCGGTTCGGCGTCCGGCTGCCGATCATGCAGGGCTGTACGTTCGCGGCCGTGTCACCGATGGTGCTCATCGGGACGACGGGCGGCGGACTGCCCGCGATCTACGGCTCGGTGATCGTCGCGGGTCTGGCGATCATGCTGCTCGCGCCCGTCTTCGGCAGGCTGTTGCGCTTCTTCCCGCCGCTGGTGACCGGCACGGTGATCCTGATCATCGGGGTCTCGCTGCTGCCGGTCGCGGGCAACTGGGCGGCGGGCGGCGCCGGTGCGAAGGACTTCGGGGAGCCCAAGAACCTGGCGCTGGCGGCCTTCGTGCTGGCGGTGGTGCTGGCCGTACAGCGGTTCGCGCCGCCCGCCCTCGGCCGGATCGCCGTCCTGATCGGGATCGCGGCGGGCCTGGCGGTCGCGGTGCCGTTCGGGTTCACCGACTTCAGCGGGGTCTCCGGCGCCGACTGGGTCGGCATCAGCACGCCGTTCCACTTCGGGGCGCCGCAGTTCAGGGCGTCCGCGATCGTGTCCATGCTGGTGGTCGCCCTGGTGACGATGACCGAGACGACCGGTGACCTGATCGCGGTGGGCGAGCTGACCGGGCGGAAGGTCGAGCCGCGCCCGCTCGCCGACGGGCTGCGCGCAGACGGCCTGTCGACGGTGCTGGGCGGGGTGTTCAACACCTTCCCGTACACGGCGTACGCGCAGAACGTCGGCCTGGTCGGGATGACCCGGGTGCGCAGCCGCTGGGTGGTGGCGGCGGCCGGCGGGATCCTGGTGCTGCTCGGTCTGCTGCCCAAGCTGGGCGCGGTGGTCGCGGCGATCCCGGCGCCGGTGCTGGGCGGCGCGGGGCTGGTCATGTTCGGCACGGTCGCGGCTAGCGGGTTGCGGACGCTGGCCGGGGTGGACTTCAAGGACAACCACAATCTGACCGTGGTGGCCGTGTCGGTGGCGATCGGCGTGCTGCCGGTGGGTGTGCCGACGGTCTACGAGAAGTTCCCGGACTGGTTCCAGACGGTGATGAACAGCGGGATCAGCGCGGGCTGCCTGTCCGCGATCGTACTCAACCTGTTCTTCAACCACCTTCGGGGGAAGGAGGGTTCAGGCACCGTCACCGAGTCGGCCGGCCTGCCGGTCGGCGGCCGCGAGGAGGCTGTCGAGCAGCCCCGGGAAGAGTCCGTCTAGATCGTCCCGGCGCAGGTCGTTCATCTTGGCCGTGCCCCGGTAGACCTGCCGGATGACCCCGCTCTCCCGCAGCACCCTGAAGTGGTGCGTGGTGGTGGACTTGGTCACCGGCAGTTCGAACTGCGAGCAGGTCAACTCGGCTTCCCGAGCGGCGAGTTCACGCACAATCTGCAGCCGCATCGGGTCGGAGAGCGCGTGCAGCACGCCCTCCAGGCGGATCTCCTCCCGCTCCGGATGCGGCAGCGCGCGGCCGGCGGTGGCGGTCTCGGTCACGGCGGCTGCCCTTCGTCACGGAACTCCTCGACTGCGACCATTGTACGAGAGACATCGTAGTTTGACATGTCTCGTAGTACGAGGGTTATCGTACGAGGCGACCAGCGGTCCCGTGACGAACGGAGTCTGTCGTGAGCTCGCTCTTCGAGAGCATCACCCTGCGCGAAGTGACCATCCCGAACCGGGTGTGGATGCCGCCGATGTGCCAGTACTCGGCCGAGCCGGAGGGTCCGCTCGCGGGCGCCCCGCACGACTGGCACTTCGCGCACTACGCGGCGCGCGCCACGGGCGGCACCGGTCTGATCATCGTGGAGGCCACCGCGGTCTCGCGGGAGGGCCGGATCTCCCCCTACGACCTCGGTCTGTGGAACGACACCCAGGTGGAGGCCTTCCGCCGGATCACCCGCTTCCTCACCGCCCAGGGCACGGTGCCGGGGGTCCAGCTCGCGCACGGTGGCCGCAAGGCGTCCACCGACCAGCCGTGGAAGGGCGGCGCGCCGCTGGGACCGGAGGCGCGTGGCTGGCGGCCGGTCGCCCCGAGCGCGGTGCCGTTCGACGAGCGCCACCCCGTGCCCACCGAGTTGACGGTGGACGAGATCCATGAGGTCGTCGGCCAGTTCGCCGCGGCGGCCCGCCGGGCGCTCGCCGCCGGCTTCGAGATCGCCGAGATCCATGGCGCCCACGGCTACCTGATCAACGAGTTCCTCTCCCCGCACTCCAACCACCGCACGGACGTCTACGGCGGCTCGTACGAGAACCGCACCCGGTTCGCCCTCGAAGTCGTGGACGCCGTACGGGGGGTGTGGCCCGAGGACAAGCCGGTGTTCTTCCGCATCTCGGCCACCGACTGGCTCCAGGACGGCGGCTGGACCACCGAGGACACGGTCCGCTTCGCCCGCGACCTGCACGCGCACGGCGTCGACCTGCTCGACGTCTCCACCGGCGGCAACGCCTCCGGCGTGACCATTCCGACCGGGCCCGGCTACCAGGTGCCGTTCGCCGCCCGGGTGAAGGCCGAGACCCCGCTGCGCGTCGCCGCCGTCGGCCTGATCACCGAGGCCGGACAGGCCGAGAAGATCGTGACCAACGGCGAGGCCGACGCCGTCCTGCTGGGCCGCGAGCTGCTGCGCAACCCGTCCTGGGCCCGACACGCGGCCCGCGAACTGGGCGGCGAGGTCAGGGTGCCGAACCCGTACCACCGGTCGGCCTGACCACCGCCGCCCGCGACCACCGGCCGATCCAGCGCGGCCCTCCGCGACCACCGGCCGATCCAGCGCGGCCGCCCATCACCACCGGCCGGACCGACCACGGCCACCGACCACCAGCGGCCGATCCAGCGCGGCCGCCCATCACCACCGGCCGGACCGACCACGGCCACCGACCACCAGCGGCCGATCCAGCGCGGCCACCGAACACCGACGGCCGGCCTGCGCGTACGCGCCGCCCACCACCACCGGCCGGCCTGACCGCAGCACCCACCACCACCGGCCGAACCGACCACAGCCACCCACCACCACCGGCCGAACCGACCACAGCCACCCACCACCAGCGGCCGATCCAGCGCGGCCACCGAACACCGACGGCCGGCCTGAGCGTACGCGCCGCCCACCACCAGCGGCCGATCCAGCGCGGCCCTCCGCGACCACCGGCCGAACCGAGCACAGCCACCGACCACAGCCACCGACCACCGGCCGATCCAACCGCGCCCATCACCACCTGCCGAACCGACCACAGCCACCCGCCACCCGCCACCCGCCACCCGCCACCCGCCGATCCAACCGCGCCCACCACAACCGGCCGAGCCGAGCGCGGGCGTGCGGTGGTCAGTCCGGGAGCAGGCGGCCGATCGTCTCCTCCAGGCGAGGGAGTACCCGCTGTCCCGCGAGGGCCAGGGCGATCGCCGCCAGGACTCCGGCCCAGGCGGCGGGGCCGAGCGGGGTGCACCCGACGGCGTGGCTGGCGACCGGGATCTGCACCGCCGCGAACAGCGCCGCTGCGGAACCCAGGCAGGTGATCTGCACCAGGCGGCTCGCGCGCCGGTCCAGCCATGTCTGCACGAGCTGTGTGCCGACCACCCCGCACAGCGCCATCGTGCTGGAGCGGCGCGCGGTGCCGGGTGTGAAGCGGCCGATCAGCCAGGCCGTCAGCGCGCCCAGGCAGGTGGTGAGCGCCCGGTGCCGGATCTGCTGCAGCAGGGGCGCGCCCAGGACGGCGGAGGCGTCCTCCGGCGATCCGCCGCGGACCCGTACGGCACCGCGCTCGTCGTCCTCCGGCGCTCTGCCACGGGCCAGTGCCGGCGCGTCCTCCTTCTCGGTCACCGCCACCGCCATCGACGGGAACAGGTCGGTGAAGAGGTTCACCATGAGCATCTGCCGGGTGGACAGCGGCGCCCGGCCGGACAGCAGCGTGCCGAGGATGCCGAAGCCGACCTCGCCCGCGTTGCCGCCGATCAGGATGGCGATGGCGTCGGCCACGCTGTGCCACAGCGCCCGGCCCTCGCCGACCGCGTCGATCAGGACCGTCAGATCGCCGTCGGTGAGGACGATGTCGGCGGCGTTGCGCGCCGCGGCCGAACCGCGCGCGCTGATCCCGACGCCGATGTCGGCGGCGCGGATCGCCGCGGCGTCGTTGGCGCCGTCGCCGACCATGCCGACGACCCGGCCCGCGTCCCGCAGCGCCTCCACGACCTGGAGCTTCTGCTCGGGCGCCACCCGCGCCACCACACCCGCGTCGCGCAGCATCCGGGCCCTGGCCGCCCGGTCCTCCGCCGCCAGCTCGTCGCCGGTGACCACGACGGTGTCCTCGGGCCAGCCCAGCTCGGCCGCGATGGCCCGCGCGGTCTGCGGATGGTCCCCGGTGAGCATGACGGGTCGTACGCCTGCCTCGATCAGGCCCGCCACAAGCGCCGTGGAGGTCTCGCGCGGTACGTCGGACAGGGCGAGCAGCCCGATGAACTTCAGCTCGCGCAGCGGCTGTTCGAGGACGTCGTCCTCCTGCTCGTCGGCGCCCAGCCGCCGTTCGGCCACCGCCAGCACCCTGAGGCCGTCCCGCGCCAGCGCATGGGCCGCCTCCGAGGCGTGCTCGGGCAGCCCTGCGCACGCGGGCAGCACCGTCTCCGGGGCGCCCTTGACCACCAGCCGTAGCGGGCCGTCCCCGCTCCGGCCGACGGCG
This sequence comes from Streptomyces sp. NPDC031426, assembly GCF_055581585.1. Taxonomy (NCBI): domain Bacteria; kingdom Bacillati; phylum Actinomycetota; class Actinomycetes; order Kitasatosporales; family Streptomycetaceae; genus Streptomyces; species Streptomyces sp. NPDC031426. The sequence continues at coordinate 106,729 of NZ_JBVIJE010000008.1, read as the reverse complement.
GCGGCGTATCCGCGTGCCGCCTCGAAGGGCAGGTCCGCGGACTGTGTCCAGTCCGGATCGGGACCGGCCGCCGCCAGCACGGCCTCGTCGGTGGCGTGCACCGGCCGCTCGGCGTCGCCGTCGACGCGCGGACAGGCGCGGACGGCGGCCCGGACGGTGCCGGCGGACCCCGGGTCGTCCACCGGGCGCACCGTGCCGTCGGCGTCGGAGGTGCGCACCAGGCGCAACCGGTTCTCGGTGAGCGTGCCGGTCTTGTCGAAGCAGAAGGTGTCCATCCGGCCCAGCGCCTCCAGGGTGCGCGGGGTGCGGACGAGGACACCGTCACGGCTCAGCCGCCGGGCGGCCGCGAGCTGCGCGACCGTAGCCACCAGCGGCAGCCCCTCCGGTACGGCCGCCACGCCCACCGCCACCCCACCGCTGACCGCGTCCCGGATGGCGGTGCCGCGCACCAGCGCCAGGCCCGTGACCGCGGCACCACCCGCCAGGGTCAGCGGCAGTGCCTTGCGGGTGAGTTCCTGCAGCCGGGCCTGTACACCGCCGGCCGGAGGCGTACGCGCGGCCAGGTGGACGGCGCGGGCGGCCTCCGTGTGCTCACCGATGTCGACGACCACGCCACGGGCCTGGCCCGCCACCACGGTCGTACCCTCGAAGACCATGCACCGCCGGTCGGCGACCGCGGCGTGCGGGGTCGGATCCGTCTGTTTCTCCACCGGCAGGGACTCACCGGTCAGGGCGGACTCGTCGACCTCCAGACCGTCCTGCCACAGCAGCCGGGCGTCGGCGGGCACCACGTCGTCCGCCTTCAGCTGGATCACATCGCCCGGATGCAGCTTGCCCGCCTCCACGGTCCGCGTGCCGCCGGCCGGGGCCTCTGTCTCCGGCGGTACGAGGCGCGCCTTCTGCTGCTGCTCCGCGACCAGTCCGGACAGCGCCCGTTCGGCGCGCAGCCGCTGGATGCCGCCGACCAGGGCGTTCAGATCCAGCGCGCCGACGACGAGCAGGGCGTCCACGACGGAGCCGAGGATCGCCGACGCCGCCGAGCCGACGGCGAGGACCGGGGTGAGCGGGTCGTGGAGTTCGCCGCGTACGGCCTGGCCGAGCCGGTAGGACCAGCGCAGCGGCGCGGCGGCCGGATGCCCGGACACACCGGCGGCGGCCCTGCGCACACGGGCGGCCAGCGTCTCGAAAGCGCCGCCCTCGGCGGCCGGTTCGTGCTCCAGCCGCTCCTGGGCCTGCTCGGGGTCCAGCTCGTGCCAGTGCACGCGCGCGTGCGGGTGCGGCGGCCGGGCCGCCGCCACGCCGAGCGCGGCCCGGCCCCCGGAGAACAGGGCCAACACGGCGGCGGCGTCCACGGGGGCGTGCCGCAGCCCCGGCAGTGCGGCGAGGCGGCCACGGCCGCCGCCCGACTCGCCGACGGCCACCAGCAGCCCGGAGAGCGCGGCGCCGGAACGGGCCAGGGTCTGGGCATGCCCGCCGACCGTGCGGGCGGCCGGGATCGCGGTCAGCACCCGCCATATGTCCGGCAGCCCGTGCAGCGCGAGGAGGTCCGCGCCCCAGACCACGGCGGCGTCGTGGTCGGTCAGGGCGAGGGCGATGTCGGCGTTGCGCAGCCCGGCCAGCACGTCGTGCTCGTCGGCCGTGCGCACCCGCGCGACGGCGAGCACCGCCCCGGCGTCGCCGCGCGCCTGGTACACGACGTCGTCCAGCGGCCGGCGTGGGTCGACGACCTGGTCGGCGAGGCCGGTGAAGTCCTCCAGGGCCGGGTCGTCCACGAGCACCACGCGCAGGCGGGCCCGGCGGGCCGCGTCCAGCACCGGTTCGGCCCACGGGTCGGCCTCGCCCTCGTCCGTGCACAGCGCGCTGGAGTGCAGGACGACCGTGCCGGCCATCTCCAGCCGGCGCAGCCGGTCCGGGTCGCGGACCAGGACACCCGTGCGGGCGAGCGCTGCGCTCAGCAGCGCGTGGAAGGCGGCGGGACCGTAGCGGGCGGCCTTCGGCGAGCCGGCGAGGACCGCCTCCGCAGCCTCGGCGACGTCGTGCTTGACCAGCAGGGTGGCCGCGGCGCCCAGCACACTGCCCGCGGAGGCGTGCTCGGCATACTCCTGGGCCGGGGACTCCCGCAGCGGCGGGCGGGGAGCGCCGTCCACCGCGATGCTGACGCGCCCGGGCGCGCACAACTGGTCGTGCACCGTGTCGAAGGCGGCGGAGCGAGCCACCGTCTCGGCCACCTGGCAGGCCCGCAGGACGCTGTCGAGGACGAGGGACGTAGGGGTCTGTCCGGCTCCGTGGACGGTGGCGTTCGCGCAGGCCAGCAGGAGATCCATGCCGGTGTTTCCGAGCCGGCCGCGCAGCCAGGCGCGAAAACGGGGGTTCTCCCGCAGCAGGGTCACCACCGCGGTCGCCAGGCGCGGCGTGGGCGGCAGCCGGAGCGCGTACGCGGTGACCGCGACGCCGATGCCCACCGTGTCGGCGGCGAGCGTGGCCACGGCCGCGCGCACCCCGGCCGGGTCGGCCGGATGCGTGGTCTCGTCCACATCCGCGGCCAGGAGCAGTCCGTGTCCCTCGGCCAGTTCGGCGGCGTGGTCCACGATCCGGTCGGTGGCCTCGTCCTTGGTCGCGGTCACCACCAGACGCGCGAGCCCCTCGTCCCAGTACGCGAACAGCACGTCGGGCCGCTCGGCCAGCGTTTCGGCCACCCGGCGCGCCAGATGCGCCGTGCCGCCCGCGCGCTGCACATGCTCGTGCGCCACCGGCCGCAGGGCCAGATGGGCACGGGCCCCGGCCCGCCAGTGGCCGCCGGAGCCGGGCAGCGCGTTGCGCGCGACCCGCGCCACGCGTACGGCGGCGTCCGCGCCGCGGACTCCTGCACGCACCGTTCCCGCGGCGGCGCCGGCGGCCGCTCCGACCGCCGGCGCCAGCAACCGCGGTGCCGAGGGCAGCAGCCGTACGGCCGCCGAGGGCATCGCCAGCAGTCGCAGCGCCATGGTCCTCCTCAGAGCGTGGTGCGGTCGGGCCGGGTCGTGGGACCGAGCGGCCCGGTGGCGTGCTTGCCCGCAGCGCCCTCGGCGCCGCGGGTGGTCCGGGGGCCGCCGGACGTCTTGGTGCCGCCGGTTGTCCGGGGGGTCCGGGATGCGGTGGGGCCTGTGGGGATCCCGGCGCTGCCGGTCGTCCGGCTGCTTGCACGGGTCCCGGCGTCGCCGGCTGTCCGGCTCCCTGCGGACGCCTCGGCGGCCCCGGCGGCCTCGACCCCGGCCTCGGCGGCGCCGGCGTCCCAGGCCTCGCCGGAAGTCTCGGCGTCCTCGGCGGCCTTGGCCCCACCCGTGCGGTGGGCGCCCGGGGACCTGCCGCCGTGGCCGGCCCCGAGGGCCGCGGTGCCGAGGTCCTGAGCGGCCTCGGGACTCTGCCCGCCGTCCGCCGGAAGTTTGGGCCGGGGCTGGGTGAGCCAGGCCACGGCCGCGCCGGTGAGGGCCACGGGCCACTCGACCACGCCCGCCGCCCCGAGCACTCCGGCCCCCGCGTACACCGCGATGCGCCGCCCGCGGGGCGAGACCGCGCCCATCTTGTCCAGGGTTTCCTCCGCGGCCCTGGTCACCATCCCGGCGCCGGGCACCCGGCGCAGTGCGGAGGCCGCGCCGCGCAGCGGCGCCGTGAGAAGCGACGACGACTTCTGCTCAGCCATGACTCTCCTCGGGTGAGATCGCCTTGCGTGCCCCACCGAGTGCCCGCAACCGTGCTGGTCATCCCCGTTTCTCCGCAGAGGGTGCCCACTTCCAAGGGAACGCCTCGCGCCGCTCCCGCGCCACCCGCACCGCGCGACCACCCTGCCCGGACGCCTCGGCAACCACCCTGCCCGGATGCCTCAGCAACCGCCCCGCCCGGAGGCCTCGGAACAGCGCCTCGAACACAGCCGAAATCGGTCGGCGCATAGAAGTGGCCGGGGTCCGGATCCAGGTCCTCACCCGCTGCCAGGAGGCCGTCCCGGTCGCCGCACTCCCGTCCTACCGGTCAACTCCGGATGGCCGGATGGAAGGATGGGCGTGAGGGAGGGCGGATGGGGCGCAGGGAGAGGGAGGCGGTCGCGCAGGCGGCCCGTCTGTACGAGGCCGCACAGGCACTGGCCGACGACCACGGCAGGGCGGTAGAGGCGGTCCGCGCGGCGCTGAAGCCGATTCAGGACGCGGTGGTGGGGCAGGCGCTCGACGCCATACCCGTGGCACGGCTGCAGGACGCCACGGACGGACGGCTGCGGCTCGCCAGTGTCGACAAGAGCGGACTGCGCACGGTCCGGCAGGTGCTCGAAGCCGGTCCCTACCGGTTGCGGCAGATCCCCGGAGTCGGTCAGCGCACCGCGGACCAGATCGTCGCGGCCGCACGGCAGCTGTCCGACGCCGTGCACGACACCGTCGCAGTGCACATCGACGTCGACCGGCCGGAGCCGCGGACCACGGCGCTCGTCATGGCCCTGCACGTCCTGGTGGAGGCGGGGCCCGAAGCGCGGCGCGCGGTCGGCACCGCCGCCGAGCTGGCGCAGCGGCTCGGCCCCCCGCTGGCCGAGGGCCGGCCGGCGGCCGGGCGGCTGAGCATGCTGACGGCCGGGCGGGCCAGGAAGGCGCGCGCGCTGGCGGCGGTCGAGGAGCTGCGCACGCTGGTGGCGGAGGCGGTCGAGGCCGGGACCCCTGAGGCGCTCGCGCAGGCGTCGGTGGACCTGTTGCGGGGCACGTCGAACGACCTCGCGGCCTGGGTGGACTTCGAACTGCGCTCCGCCGACTACTACGGCCTGCTCACCGAGATCTCCGGGCGTGCCCCGGACACGGCCGCCGCCGAGGGGTTCCTGCCCGACGGGATCGCCGAGCGGGTGCGGGGACAGCAGCTCGACGACTCCCGGCTGCGCGTGTCGCTGCGCGGCTACCAGGCGTTCGGCGCCCGGTTCGCCCTGGCGCAGCGCAAGGTGATCCTGGGCGACGAGATGGGGCTCGGCAAGACCGTCCAGGCCATGGCCGCGCTGACGCATCTGGCCGCAGAGGGGCAGAGCCACTTCATGGTCGTGTGCCCGGCGAGCGTGCTGGTGAACTGGACGCGCGAGATCGAGGGACGCACCTGGCTCCATGTCACGCCCCTGCACGGGCCGGACCGGCACGACGCGTTCGCGTACTGGAAGGGGCGGGGCGGCGTCGCCGTGACGACCTTCGACGCCCTGCGCGGCTTCCCGGCCCCCGGCGGCGGTGAGATCGGGATGCTGGTGGTGGACGAGGCCCACTGGGTGAAGAACCCCAGGGCCCTGCGCTCCCAGGCCGTGGCGCAGTGGGCGGGGCACTGCGAACGGGTCCTCTTCATGACGGGCACGCCGATGGAGAACCGGGTCGCCGAGTTCCGCAACCTGGTCCGGATGCTCGACGAGACCGTGGCCGACCGTGTCGGCGCCGATGCCGGACTGCCGGGCTCGGTGGCCTTCCGGAAAGCGGTCGCACCGGTCTACCTGCGCCGCAACCAGGCGGATGTCCTCGCCGAACTGCCCGCCCTGCAGCAGACGGACGAGTGGGAGGAACCGAGCGCCTCGGACGAGGAGGCGTACCGCGAGGCGGTGCGCTCCGGCAACTTCATGGCGATGCGCAGGGCCGCGTACGCCCGCCCGGAGAAGTCCGCCAAGCTCGTCCGGCTCCGCGAGATCGTGCGGGAGGCGGCGGAGAACGGGCTGAAGGTGGTGGTCTTCTCCAACTTCCGGGATGTCCTGGGCGTGGTGGAGGACGCGCTCTGCGCCGGGTCAGGGGCCGGCGGGCCCGTGGTCGGCCCGCTCACCGGGAGCGTGCCGCCCGAGCGGCGCCAGCTGCTCGTCGACGAGTTCACTGCTGTGTCCGGTCCGGCGGTGCTGCTGGCGCAGATCCAGGCGGCGGGGGTAGGACTCAACCTCCAGGCCGCCTCCGTCGTGATCATCTGTGAGCCCCAGATCAAGCCAACCGTCGAACAGCAGGCGGTGGCGCGGGCCCACCGCATGGGCCAGGTACGGCCGGTCCGGGTGCACCGCCTTCTGGCTCCGGGCGGCGTGGACGAGCGGATGGTGGAGATGCTGCGCAGGAAGGTCCGCCTGTTCGACGCCTACGCCCGCCGCAGCGCGGTGGCGGAGGCGACTCCGGACGCCGTCGACGTGTCGGACACGGAGATGGCGCGCCGGATCGTGGCCGAGGAACAGACCCGCCTGGGCTTCGGAACCGGCAGTGTCGGCGGCGCGACCGGCCCTGTGGGGAGCGCGGCCGGCCCTGTGGGCAGCGCGGCCGGCGAACCGGCGGACGCGGTTCCGGGTACCGGCGAGGCGGCCGACAGCGCTTCTTGACGGCGTCCAGGGGCGCCAGGAGTCGTCGTATTCGGGATGGCCGGCGTACGGCAGGGCGCGCAGGCGCAGCGCGGTGCAGGGCGCCGGATCGTGAAGGGCCACATGAGTGAGCAGCTTCACCCGGGGCCTCGGCGCCGAACCGCCCCATCGGCGTGTGCGTGGTCCTCCCGTCCCATGAGGTGAGCACCTGCTCGATCTCGTCGGCCGTCACGCCCCAGACCGCGCCGGGCGCGCCGCTGATCGCGTCCCGGCCACCCGTTGCTCCTCCTGGAACCGGGCGAGCAGGAACGGTTCGAGAGCCGGGGCGGTCATGCGGCGCGCTCCCTTCGCCCCACCGACGCGGCCAGCTCCCGCTGATAGCCGGCATAGGCCGTGCGCAGGGCCTCCCCGGGCCAGTCGGCGGGGAGGAGTCCGGGTGGCAGGACCGGGTCGGTGAGCAGGTGGCGTACGGCCGCGGCGTAGGCGGTGAGGCGGTCCGCCGGAGTGCGGGCGGCGGCCGCGCGGGCGAGCAGTGTCCGCGCGGTCGCCGCCCAGGTGTCCAGCGGCCAGAGCCGGGCGACCAGGTCATGTGCGGGCTCATCGGGTCGCGCGGTGTACGTCCGGGCGACGGATCCGAGCATGTCCGGCAGGGCACGGTCGAGGTTGGCCGGGCGCAGCCACACGCCCTCGCGGAGTTCCGCCAGGCGCAGCGCGGCCAACCGGGCGCGCAGATCGGCGCGTTCGGCGGGACCCCGACCGGTCGCCGTGATCACCACCATCTCCCAGTCGCCGTCCCACGCGCGCGTGCCCGGCCGGAGCGCCTCGTCCTGGCGCCGCTGGCGGGCCAGCAGCCGGTCGCTGAGCCGGTAGACGCCGGCGGTGCGGCGCAGGTCCCCCGCGGTGACCATCCGGCTGAGCGCGGCCCGCAGCGTGGAGCCGCCGACACCGAAGGGCTCCACCAGGAGCACCAGGTCCTTCACCGGCAGCTCCGCCGGGTGCGCGCCGAGGAGCAGGCTCAGCACGACCGACCGCGCGGACAGCGGCCGCAGGCCTGCCTCCTCGGGCTCGGGCGAGACGTTCATGCGCATGGGCAGGTACTGTACGGGCACTTCTTGTTGCAGTATTGCTACGACCGCAGGAAGAGTGCAACATGCTTCCATGGTCTCGATTCCCGCGCAGTCGCCCGCGCCGCCGCAGCCCCAGCCGCAGTACGCCACGCACGACGTCACCAACCAGGCCCCGCCCTTGGCCCCGTACGACGCCTCCGACGACCGGGCCCTGCTGGAGGGACTGCGCCGGGAGGGCGCCGGTTGGGCCGAGGAGGACATCCGGCGGCTGGGGGCGCGCGCCGGCAGCGCGGAGGCGCAGGAGTGGGGTGAGCTGGCGAACCGGCACGAGCCGGTCCTGCGTACCCACGACCGCTACGGCCACCGGATCGACGAGGTCGACTTCCATCCCAGCTGGCACCACCTGATGCGCACGGCGGTCGCCGAGGGCCTGGCCGGCGCCCCGTGGGCGGACGAGCGGCCCGGCGCCCATGTGGTCCGTACCGCGGGCGGGCTGGTGTGGGGGCACACGGAGGCCGGGCACGGCTGCCCGACGTCGATGACGTACGCCGCCGTGCCCGCGCTCCGCGCACAGCCGGATCTGGCCAAGGTCTACGAACCGCTGCTCACGAGCCGGGAGTACGACCCGGAGCTGCGCGTGCCGGCCGAGAAGCCGGGCCTTCTCGCGGGCATGGGCATGACCGAGAAGCAGGGCGGGTCGGACGTCCGGACGAACACCACCGTGGCCACGCCCACGGGGGAGCCCGGTCTGTACACGCTGCGCGGGCACAAGTGGTTCACATCGGCGCCGATGTGCGACGTCTTCCTGGTCCTCGCACAGGCCCCGGGCGGGCTGTCGTGCTTCCTGGTGCCGCGCGTTCTGCCGGACGGCAGCCGCAACGCCTTCCGCATCCAGCGGCTGAAGGACAAGCTGGGCAACCGCTCCAACGCGTCCTCGGAGCCGGAGTTCGACCGGACGGTGGCCTGGCTGGTCGGGCCGGAGGGGCGCGGGGTCAAGACCATCATCGAGATGGTCAACTGCACCCGGCTGGACTGTGTGATGTCCTCGGCGACGCTGATGCGCAAGTCGCTGGTCGAGGCGGGTCATCACGCCCGGCACCGCAGCGCGTTCGGTGCCCGGCTGATCGAGCAGCCGCTGATGCGCAACGTCCTGGCCGACCTGGCGCTGGAGTCGGAGGCGGCGACGACCCTCACGCTGCGGCTGGCCGGCGCGGCCGACCGCGCGGTGCGCGGGGACGCCGGGGAGCGGGCGTTCCGGCGGATCGCCACCGCCGTCGGCAAGTACTGGGTCACCAAGCGGGGCCCGGCGTTCACCGCCGAGGCCCTGGAGTGCCTGGGCGGCAACGGCTATGTCGAGGACTCCGGCATGCCGCGGCACTACCGGGAGGCTCCGCTGCTGTCGATCTGGGAGGGCTCGGGCAACGTCAACGCGCTCGACGTGTTGCGCGCCCTCGGCCGCGAACCGGACACCGCCGAGGCCCTGTTCGCCGAACTCGCCCTCGCGCGCGGGGCGGACGCCCGCCTGGACACGGCGGTCGCCGCACTCAAGGACCAGTTGGCCGAAACGGACCAGGTGGGCGCCCGCCGTCTGGTCGAGCGGATGGCGCTCGCCCTCCAGGCCTCTCTGCTGGTACGACACGCCCCGCACCCGGTGGCGGACGCCTTCTGCGCGAGCCGGCTGGGCGGTGACTGGGGGCACGCGTTCGGCACGCTGTCCGCCGGGACCGACCTCGACACGATCCTGGAGCGGGCCCTCCCCGGCCGGAACTGACCCCTCCCACCGGGCGCCGGTGCTCCTCTCGGCGGCAGGCGCGGGCGGCTCGCGCCCTGGCCGGTGACAGCCGACGGATCGCACACAGTCAGCGCGCAGCTCCGGACCGTTGTCAGTGTCGTGGTGCACACTCGCGATCAGGTGGCACTCGTCTCGGGAGGACAACGTGTTCACGGGGATCGACGAGGTCGACTGGGCCTCGCTGCGGCACGCGCACGGCAGCGCGGAGGACGTGCCCGGATGGTTACGGGCGCTGGCGTCCGCCGACACCGCCGAGCGGGCGACCGCGCTCGACGGGATGTACGGCGCGCTGCACGACCAGGGGTGTGTGTACGACTCGACGCTGGCCTGCGTCCCTTTCCTGCTCTCGCTCGCGGCCCGCGAGGAGGTGCCGGACCGGGGCGGCATCGTGGAACTGCTGGTCGGCATCGGCGCGGACACCGCGGACGGGGACCCACGCGCACGGGAGGCGGTGTGCGCGGGCGCCGAGGTGTTCGTCCGGCTCGTCGGAGACCCGGACCCCGCGGTGCGCCGGGCGACCGCGTCGGCCCTCGTGCACTTCCTGCCCGCGCCGGCCCGGGTCCTGGACCTGTTACGGCAGCGGCTGCGGGCCGAGCGGGACGACCGCGTCCTGCTCGCCCTTCCGGAGGCGCTCGCCCTGTTCGTCCGCCGGCACCCCGCGCACGCCGACGCCGCGGTGGACCTCCTGGCCGAACAGAGCGCACCGCCCTACGCACCGGGGCTGCGGCTCGCCGCACTCGGTCAGCTCGCGCTCGTCGCGCCCGCCCGGCTGCCCGCCGACCTGGTGCCGACGGCCGTGCGGCTGCTGCGGGAGCGCTCCGCGCACCGGGCCCGGATCACCGAGCCCCGCGCCGCCGACTCCCTCGTCGGGCGCATACGGCGGCTGCGCCCGTCCGACGAGGAGGGCTCCCGGCTGCTGCGTACCCTGCACACCGCGCTCGGCGACCGCGTTGATGACCGGATCGCGCTCCTCGACGGGCAGTTGACCGGCCCGGACCCGGTGGACCGGTGCCATGGCGTCTGGATGGCGGCAGCGCTGCTGCGCGGCTGGCGCGCCGACCACCGCGGCACGGTCCGGCTGCTCGGGGCTCAACTGGGCACGGAACATGACTGGTTGCGGGACGCGGCGGTCGCCGTGCTGGCGGAGCTGTGGGCGCTGGCCGCGCCCGCCGCGGACGACCTGCACGCCCTCGTGTGCGCCCGCCCCGACCTGTGGACGCACCGCGTGGAGCGCGGCACCTGCACGCTGGGCGGTCCGCTCAGGGCGCTGGCCAGGGCCGGCGATCCGCGCGCGGTCCCACCCCTGGCCCATCTGCTGGCCGGCCCGGCCGCACCGGTGGACCTGGGGTTCGAGCTGGCCCACCTGGGTGCCGCCGCGGCCCCGCTCGCCCCCGCGGTGCGGCATCGACTCGGCCGGATTCCGCCGGATTCCCCCGTCGCCGCCCCGCTGCTGGCGGCGGTCGGCGCCATGGGGGACGAGGAGGCCGTTCCGCAGGTGCTGCGACTGCTGTCGGGTGCTCGCGGCGGACCGGGGGCACGGGACGACACGGTCACGGGCCGGGCCATCGAAACACTGGAGCTGCTGGGCGCCACCGCGCGGGCGGTACCGGCCCTCCGCGCGCTCCTGCGCACCCGGCATGCCGCCGCAGCGGCCGGCGCGCTCTGGTCGGCGCAGCGGGACCCGTCCGCCGTACTCCCCGTGCTGCTGCGGGAGTTGGGCCGGAGTGATCCGGTGAGCCGGCGCGCGGCCGCCGTACAGCTCGGCCGTCTGGGCCCGGCCGGGCGGGCCGCGCGGCCCGCGCTGCGCCGTATGACCCGATCGCGGCTCGCACGGGAGCGGGTGGCGGCCGCGTGCGCGCTGTGGCGCATCGACGCGGATCCGGAGCCGGTTCTGCCGGTGTTCCAGCAGGCCTGGGCACAGGACCCGCACACCCGCCGTCCGATCGCCCGGTGCCTGACCGCGATGGGCCCGGCCGCCGAGCCGTTACGGCACCTCGCGGCAGCGGAACTGGCCGCCCCGCGCCGCCACTTGGCTCATGTGGACGCAGGCAGCGGGCAGGGCATACCGGAGGACGAGGCCCTGCTGGGCGCGTGCCGGGAGGTGCTGGCGACGGTGTAGACGGTGCAGGGGTGTCACGGCGGGCACTCGTCCGAGCCGATGCATGCGGGGACGCGGCTGCTCGTCTCGTGGAGGGTGACGCTCCAGCGTGTGTGGTTCCAGGCAGGGTTGCGCCGGTCCTCGGCCATCGGCTTCGGGCAGACGGCTCCCCGCACCCGGACGGACAGCAGCACCACGCGCCGAAACCGGGCCCGGAGCTCCGGGTCCTCGGCCTGCGCGGGATGGATCACAGTCGGCGCCGGTCCCCGGCAGGGGGGACCGGAGGCCGCCGGCGTGGTCAGACCATCCGTCCCCACTGGGGTCCGAGCCGTGCCCACTCCGTGTCCCAGGCGTGCATGCGGCGGCGTTCCAGCCGGCCGCGCAGGGCGAGGCCTACGGCGAAGGGGACGGCCGCCGCGCTCACGCCCACCAGGCAGCCGATCAGGGTGCCCCGGAAGGCGGCCTCGGAGGCGGAGGCGGGGCGGTCGACGAGTCGGCCCTGCGGGTCGGTCCAGACCGTGACCGGCGTGCCGGCCTTGCTGCCGGGCTCGACCCGGACCTGTCCGGTGTGGGTGGAGCCGTCGGCCACGGTCCAGCCCACCTTGGCCCAGACGCGTTCACCGGCGGAGGCGTGGCGGTGCACGGGGGACCTTCCAGGGGCCCGCCCCACCACGTGGGCAACGACGGGACGCCAGGCCGCCCGTTCCCTCGCGAGTCCGTGCTCCACCGACCCGGCCGCCACGAGGCCGGCCGAGATCCCCGCCATGACGGTCAGCAGCCAGGCGCCGAGCAGCACCCAGGCCTCCACGACATCGGCCCGGCGTTTGAGCGGATTGCGCCGCCAGCGCCACAGCCACACCTTCGGACCACGGAACGCCTTCAAAGGCATCCTCCTCACGAGCGCACCGACCGGCCGGACCGCCCTCCCATACGCGGGAGATCGCTCCGCTGCTCACGACGAGCCGTCTCCCCGACGGTCGCACGAGACACGTGCCCAGCGCAGGCGCATGCCGCAACGGGCCCGGGCCGGCCTCCGTGACCGGCCGACGACACCGCCGTGACCTGCGAAAGGAGCACACACGGGGAGACTGTCAGTGGTGGGGTGCACACTGGCCGATAACCGACGACAACCTGTCTCACGACTACCTGGACGAAGGCGTCCCGGAGGTGATCGGCATGACCGAGGTACTGCTGGCGGTGGGCACCCGCAAAGGCCTGTTCATCGGGCGGCGCAGGGGTGGCGGCACCTGGGAGTTCGACGACAGTCCGTATTTCAACGCACAGGCGGTGTACTCGGTCGCGATCGACACCCGGGAGAGGCGGCCGCGGCTGCTGGTGGGCGGCGACAGCGCGCACTGGGGCCCGTCGGTCTTCCACTCCGACGACCTCGGCCGCACCTGGACCGAACCGCCGCAGCCGGCCGTCAAGTTCCCCAAGGACACCGGCGCTTCCCTGGAGCGCGTCTGGCAACTGCACCCGGCCGCCGCCGAGCCCGGCGTGGTGTACGCGGGCACGGAACCGGCGGCGCTGTACCGCTCGGAGGACCGCGGCGAGAGCTTCGAGCTGGTCCGGCCGCTGTGGGAGCATCCGACGCGCTCGCAGTGGGTGCCGGGCGGCGGCGGTGAGGGTCTGCACACCGTGGTCACCGACGCCCGCGACCCGAAGGCGGTCACCGTGGCCGTCTCGACGGCCGGGGTGTTCCGCTCCAGCGACGGCGGGGCGAGCTGGGCACCGTCCAACTCCGGTGTGTCCGCGGTGTTCCTGCCGGACCCTAACCCGGAGTTCGGCCAGTGCGTGCACAAGATCGCCAAGGATGCGGGCGACCCGGACCGGCTGTATCTGCAGAACCACTGGGGGGTGTACAGAAGCGACGACGCGGGCGCGCACTGGACGGACATCGGCGCGGATCTGCCGTCCACGTTCGGCTTCGCGGTGGCCACGCATCCGCGCCGGGCCGACACGGCCTACGTCTTCCCGATCAACGCCGACGCGGACCGGGTGCCCGCGGGGCACCGCTGCCGGGTCTTCCGCACCACGGACGCGGGCCGTACCTGGGAACCGCTGGCCAAGGGTCTGCCCGAGGAGGATCACTACGGCACGGTGCTGCGGGACGCCCTGTGCACCGACGACGCCGACCCGGCGGGTGTCTACTTCGGCAACCGCAACGGCGAGGTGTTCGCCTCGGCCGACGACGGCGACAGCTGGCAGCAACTGGCGGCGCATCTGCCGGACGTGCTGTGCGTGCGGGCGGCGGTGATCGGCTGAGCCACGTCCGCGGGCCGCGGGGCGCCTCCGTCGGGCTTCGGCCATCGGTCGATCAACGGGCCGGGTACGGCAGCAGGGTGACGCTCCAGCCGCCGACACCACCCACGCCGGCGGACGCTCCTCAGCGAGGCCGGCCTTGTGCGTGGCACCCCGCCGCCGACGGCACAATGGAACGCCACGACCATGCCCGGCAGGCCACGCCCGCAGCCGAACCCGGAGGGAGCGGGCGGCCACCGGTCTTGCGCCTCGCACCGGCAGCCGCTCGGCCCCGATGGACTAGTGCGCTCCGATGGTGGTCCTCGGGCTCTGTACGTCGCCGTAGTACTTGCCGTTCAGCCAGAACCCGGTGGAGACCACGTAGGTGCCCGCCGGCGCATTCCAGTATTCGCTGTACCCGGCCCCCCCTCCACCGGTCCCCGCCGTGGTGGAGCCCTGGCCGGTGGAGACCCCGGAACCACAGCCGAAGTCGTGAGCCCAGCCGCCGGTGTTGACGTTGATCGCGTGCGCGCAGTACCACACGCCGGTGCCGGAGTAGTTCTGGAACGGGATCGTGGCGGACATGGTGTATCCGTTGTTCTCGACCCAGTAACAGGAGTCGATCGAGATGTTGTTGGTGACGTACGCGTAGTTGCCGGTGGTCCACGACCGGCACGCATATGCGCTGTATGCCGGGGCGACGACGTGGGTGCTGGACGACGGGGTGGCGGCATGGGCGCCTGACGCCGTGAGGAGGCTACCGGCCAGGGAGGCCGCAACGGCTGCCGAGACGGTGAGTGCCTTCTTGAGACTCATGGGGGGTACCTTCCAGTGTCGACGCTTTCGCGTAGTTCGCGAGACCAATGAGCGGTGGCGACGGCCATCGTCGCGGCCACCACTGCTGCCTTGACCGAACGTTTCCTTGCTGTTCCTTTCGTTGCGCAGGAATGGCTGAGTGACCCACCGTGACGCTATGGACACGGATCCGTCGGCCGTCCTAGATTCGTCCTAGTGCCAGGTCAGCCAAGGGATCGGCGCTGATCGTGACGTGCTGGGGGGAGCATGAGATTCGGCGTGCTGGGGCCGTTACGCGCCCAGATCACGGGACGCGAGGTCCGATTAGCCGGACCGCGGCAGGCCAAGATGCTGGCCGCGCTTCTGGTCGACGCCAACAACCTCGTCGCCATGGAGCGGCTCGTCGCGGTCATGTGGGACGGGAAAGCACCCGCCACCGCGGTCCGTCAGGTCCAGGACGCTCTCTCCGGGCTGCGCCGCAACCTCGCCGCGTGCGGAGCACCCGGCTCCTTGATCAGCACGCGGCGCGGCGGCTACCAGATCCACTTGGCGCCGGGTCAGCTCGACCTACTGGAGTTCGATCACGAGCGGCACCTCGCCGAACGGCACACGGCCCCGTTCGAGACGGCTGTCGCGCTGCGGCGCGCGCTGACCTGCTGGCGCGGCAACGCCCTGGTCGACATCTCCAGCCGGGTCCTGGAGCTCGATGCGGCACGGCTGAACGAGAAGCGCGCGGCCACGCACAAACTGTGTCTGAGCATCGAACTCGACCTGGGGCATCATCGTGAGGTCATCGAAGAACTGACCGCCCTGCTCCGCGAGCACCCCTACGACGAAAAGGTCGCCGAACACTTGATGGTCGCCCTCTACCGGTGCGGGCGACAAGGCGAGGCGCTGCAGGTGTACGAGCGGCTGCGCCGGACGCTGGCAGGCGAACTCGGCGTCGACCCCACCCCGCCGATCCAGGCGCTGCATCTGCGCATCCTGGCCGCCGATCCCGCCCTGGCGGCTCCGGTCCCGGCGAGCGGTCCCTCGGACACACGACCGGCAAGTCCGGGCACGGCGGCCACCGAACCGATCATGGCGATGCCGGTGCGTCAACTGCCGCTCGATGTACCCGACTTCGTGGGCCGGGCCGACGTGCTGGCCGAGGTCGCCCGATTACTCGACGGGACGGCGCCGAACCGGGCCGCGGTGGCCGTCATCGTGGGCGGTCCCGGTGTCGGCAAGTCCTCTCTGGTGACGCACGCCGCTCGGCTGGCGAGCGCCACGTTCCCCGACGGCCAGCTCTACCTCAACCTCGCCGGGACGTCGGACGAGCCGCGGGACCCGGCGCAGATGCTGGCCGAGGCGCTGCGCGCACTCTCGATCGCCGGCAGCGCGATCCCGAACGGCCTGTCCGAGCGGGCCGCGCTGTACCGGTCGTTGCTGGCGGACCGCCGGATGCTGGTGGTGCTGGACGATGCCGGTCACGCCGACCAGGTACTGCCGTTGCTGCCCGGGGCCGACGGCTGTGCCGTGCTGATCACCAGCCGCGCACTGCTGACGCAACTTCCCGGCGCCCGGCACATCGACCTGGACGTGCTGACCCCGGCAGAGGCGCGGGAGTTGTTCACCGGCATCGTCGGGCGGCGGCGGGTCGAGCAGGAACCGGCGGAGGCCGACGCGATCCTCGACTGCTGCGGCAACCTGCCGCTGGCGATCCGGATCGCAGGCGCCAAGCTCACCGGCCGCCCGGCGTGGTCGCTGGCGGTGCTGCGGGAACGGATCGAGGACGAGTCCCGGCGGCTGGCCGAGCTGAGGATCGGGGATCTAAGCGTACGAGCCAGCGTCGAACTGAGCTTGCGGCTGCTGCCGGCCGACGCGGTGCGCGCGCTGAGTCTGCTGGGCCTGCTCGGCCCCTACACACTGCCCGGCTGGGTGGTCGGCCCGCTGCTGGAACGCTTCGACGCCGAGGAGGTGCTCGACACCCTCGTCGACGCCAGCCTGGTACGGCTCACCACCACCGACACCATCGGCCAGCCGCGCTACCGGCTGCACGACCTGATCAGGACCTGCGCCGTGGAGATCGCCGCCCAGCTTCCGGTGGCGGACAAGCGGGACGCGATCGTCCGGGTACTGTCCGCCTGGCTCGATCTGGCCGGGCGCGGCACCGATCGGCTGCCGGCCGGGCTTCTGGCCGCCGCGCCCGGTTCGGCGCCGCGCCTGTCGCTGCCCGACACGGTCGTGGACCGGCTGATGGCCGACCCGGTCGGCTGGTTCGACGCGGAACGCGACACCCTGCTCGGCGCGGTGAAACTGGCCGTGGACTGGGGACTGGACGAGTTGGCCTGGGAGCTGGCGGCCGGCCCGGCGACCTACTACGACCACCGGTGCCTGTATCAGGACTGGGAGCACGGGCACCGGCTCGCGTTGGAGGCTGCCGAGGCCGCCGGCAACATGCGCGGCGCATCGGTGCTGCTGCGCGGTCTTGGCCAGCTGCACATCTACCGGGACGAGTTCGACGCGGCGACCCGTACCCTGCAGTCCTCCCTCGGACTGTGCCAGGACGGCCAGGACAAGCGCGGCGCGGCGCTGTCCATGGCGATGCTGAGTACAGTCAGCCGGGTGCAGGGCCGTTACGACGAAGCCGCCGATCGTATCGAGCAGGCGCTGGCCCTCGCGGTCGGTGAGGGCGACCGGCGCCTCGAAGCGCACCTGTTCTGCTCGATGGCCGTGATGCGGCTCATGCAGGGCGAACTCGACGAGGCGGAGTCCTGGTTCAGCGAAGCCTTGCGCCAGGCCAGGGCGCTCGACGACGGGCATCGGGTGGCGGTCGTGCTGCGACGGTTCAGCCGGCTGCACGATCGGCGCGGTGATCCGGACGAGGCGCTGCGCTGCCTGTGGCAGGCGTTGGCCACCTTCGAGGAACTGGCCGACGAGCGGTGCGCCGCGTACACGCTGCTGGAAGTCGGCCGCGTCTACGCCGGCCGGCACGACCGGGATCGGGCGAGCCCGGCATTGGAGCGCGCGGCGGACGTGTTCCACCGGCACGGCGACCGCCACGACGAGGCCGCGTGCTGGCAGCTGATCGGCGACCTGGACGCCGCCGCCGGCTTCCACGACCTGGCGCGCCGGCACCGCGAGCGGGCGCAGCGGTTATGGCAGACCATAGGTGACATGCACCTGACCAGGACTGCACCGCCACCGTCGTCGCCGTGACCTGGCCGGGTTCGCCGTGCCATCTCGCCTGCGCTGCCCCAGAGCTTCGAAGGCCCCGTCGGGCCCGACCAGATGCTGCGCTTCCTCCGCGGCTCCGATACGTGGTCACGCGGCATGGTGGTACTCGTGCAGAGTTCCGCCGAGCCGGTGTCCGCGATCGGACGGGAGGCGACGGGCCGGGGAGCAGGCAGAGACCGGGTGGACCCCGCCAATCGTCGATGCGGTTTTTTGGCGCGGGAACGCGCCAGCGCCCCGTGGACAGCGCCTGATGGCGACTCATGCCAGTGGAGGTGTCTGCGGCGAGGTCTTGCCATCCCGCGGAGAACCCCGCCTCAAGGGGCCGCACCCATGAACACGCTGTGCTCCGCCCGCCGCCGATCTTGGCCCGCGGGGAACCGTCGTGTCAGGAGCGACGTTTTTGGACAATGAAGGCTGTGCCGAGAGAGGGGCGATTATGCAAGTCCAAGTTGGTGTTGTAGGGCTGAACGGCCTTCAAACTGAGGCCGAGTTGAGATCGCTGCACGGTTGGCTTCAAACAGACAGGCAGACGAGGCGCCTCGCGGCCCCGCACTTGGGAGCGGTGGACCCGCCGGTACCGGGTGCACAGGGCTCGGTGATCGACGTTCTCTCGCTTGTGCTCGGTTCGACCTTCAGCGCCGCTTCGTTGGCGGTCAGCCTCCTGAGCTGGCGCGCCACACGACCGCAGCACCCCATCCTGACGGTTCGCCGGCCCGACGGAGTAACCGTAGAGATCAACACCAGCTCCGTGGAAGAGGCGCGGGTGCTCCTCGAACGGCTTGAGCTCGATTAGGCGCGCTAACCGTGGACTACCTTCCCTGCCCGGAACGTTCACGTGCAGTGCTCGTCGGTACTGGCAGCTACTCCCACCTCGATGATCTGCCCGCCGTACAGGCAAACGTACCCGCGCTGAGGGCTCTGCTGTGCGGGCCCGTCGCGCCGTTTCGCACGGAGAACTGCATCGCTCTGGTCGACCCCGCCACCACCGTCGAGGTGTCGAGGGCCGTGCAGAAGGCCGCGAGAGAGGCGACCGACACACTGCTCATCTACTACGCCGGGCACGGTCTCCTCGACGACAAGGGAGACCTGCACCTGGCCATCCCGCAGAGCGACAGCGCCTCCGTCTACGACACGGCCGTCCCCTACGACTGGATCAGACGCCCCATCGAGTCAACTGGAGCGGCCCGACGTATCGTCATCCTGGACTGTTGCTACGGCGCGCGGGCGTTCGGCGTCCAGTCCGAGTCAGTCATCGACCTCGCGGAGGTGGACGGTACCTATGTCATGGCCGCGGCGGGAGAAACGGCCGTGGCTCTCGCGCCACCAGGGGAAACCTACACGGCCTTCACTGCCGAACTCATCGAGACCTTGAGCGGGGGCGTGCCGGGCGCGGGCGAACTGCTCGACCTGAATGTCATCTTTCGCCATGTACGGGGGCGGCTGAAGGCACGGAGTCGGCCCACGCCGCTGGACCTGGACCGCAACGGCCTAGGCGCCACCCCTTTCATCCGCAACAGCGCCTATGTGCCTGCCGCGCCCCCGGCCGGTGCCCACCACGACATGCTGCATGTCCTGGAGTCAACGCCGCGCACCGCGACGGTCGCCCAGCTAGTGACGTCGGTGGGCCTGCTGAGCGAGAAACGCTCAGCCACCGCCAGCGACCTCGTCCGTACGGCCCTCCAGGTACGAGCGGTCACCGAACTCGCCCCGTTCCTAGCTGCTCTCTTCGCGGCGGGCCATCGTGCCCTAGCCGAGGCCGCGCTGCCGACCCTGTTCCTGACCCGGCCGGTGGAGGAAACCGCACATCTAGTGGACCTGCTGCACGCAATGTCCGCAGACGAGTGCGTCGTCAGCCTGCTGCAGCTTTCCGTACGGTTACAGCCGACGCAGCAGGCTGTCCAGTTCGCCGAGGCTCTGTGCCGCGCGGACCTCGCCGAACACGCGCGGGCGCTCCTCACGGGTTTCGCACTGACCAGGGACGTAGCAGAGACTCTCCAGCTGATACAGGAGCTCGCCCATGGCGAGCTGCCCCATCTTCTCACCGAGGTCGCGCGGTCCGTCGCCGAGCGCCGTGCCGTCTCCGACATCACGGCGTTGTTCCTGCCTTTGTGCGTCGACGACATGCCGGACACCGCAGCCCTCCTTTCCCAGATCGTCGCGGCGAAACGCAGCGCGATCGACGCTGCCGAGATGATCTCCGTCCTCGTGCGGGAAGGGCACGAACACGAAGCGCGACAGATCTTTGCGGTCGGTATGAGCCAGCGCGGCCCCCACCACCTGGCGGAGCTGGTCGCCGCCTTGCAGTCGAACCAACTCGTCAACGCCGCTGCCACTGCCCGGCACCTGGCAGTGCAGCACTGGCCCACAGAGCACGTCTCCCAGTTCATCGCGCATCTGCTGGCGGTCGGCCAGCACCAGCACGCGCTGGAGGCAGCAGTGCACACGGCGCGGAAGCGGACAGTCGAGGAGTTCGCCTCCATCACCTCGCACCTCACCGAACTGATCGCCGACCAGGCGATGGAAGAACTACTGGATGACGCCGCTCGAACGTGTTCACCCAGCCAGGCCGCCTACCTGGTGACCAAGCTGGACGCCGCAGGACACGACGGACCGGCGGACCGTATCTTCTGGCTAAGCCTCCATCGTCCCGTGGGCCACGCCGCCGGCATGCTCCGCCACTTGGACCACGCCGGGTCGCGGTTCCTCAGCGACGCCGAGCTGCCCGAACTTTGGCAGACGCGGCCGCCCAGCGACCTTGCCCGACTGGCCGTGGCGCTGGAGCGCTCTCTTCCACACAAGTCGGAACTGCTGCTCAGCATTACCGACCGTCCCGCCCACCAGGTGGTCACGATGGTGGACAGCCTGGAAAAGGCAGAGGCCAACACTCTGTCCAACAAGGTCCTCCGGGCGGTCGTCTCCGAATGGAGTACGGCCGCACAGGCACATCTCGTCATCGGGCTGGAGGAGCGTTCGCAGATCGGTTGCGCACGGTATCTGGAGCAACGGGCCTCCCGTACAGAGGGTTTCGCCGACCTCCTGCGCGCCGCGCGGACTGAGGGCAAGCCCGCGGAGCCCTGGTGGCCGTGGTGGCCGCGCCAGCGCTTCGCCTACCAGCCATCGCCACACACGCACGTGATGTATGTCGTCAAACGCGATGAATCCGTCTTTGACATCGCAAAGCGCTACGGTGTGCGCCAAGCGGGAATCATCGATGAGAACACCCTCCGAGCCCCATACACCCTCTATGAGGGGCAAGCCCTCAGCATTCCCCTCCAGTCCGACCGCAGGCATTTTATGGTCCCACCGTTCCCGCGGCGCCTCGTGCCTGGCCGTGTCCACGCGGACGTCGAGCGACTGCAGAGTCTCCTGAAACGGGCCGGATACCTCGATCAGCTGGTTCGCGAGAGCTACTACGGCTCCAAGACCTGCCAGGCGGTCACTCGACTCAATCAAGATCACCTGCTGGGCCGACACAATCCCCGCATCACACACAAGGGCTGGGACATCCTCCACCGCCTCGCCAGAGGCGGGTGAACGGGTTCAAGAGCCTTCGCCCAGCCTGCTTCAACAAGTTCATGCAATGGTCGTGGGCCCGCCGCGGCGAGCTGGGCGTCGCCCTGCCGATGGGATACCTGCGCCGCCCTCCGGGGATGCAGTGCTCGGCCCGGACGAGCAGGTCCGCTACGCGGTGCGGCTGGTGAGCGGCCACAGCATGCACCAATTCCGCACTTACCTCCCGTGGGGCATCGCCGCGCGGGCAGCGTGTCCAGTCCTGGTCGGGCAGGACGCGCTGAGGGCGGTGGGGGCATGGATCCGGTGTCGGCGGCGTTGCTCGCGGAACTGGCAGCAGGCGCTGGCGGTGCGCTCGGCCGCCAGGCGTGGGTGGCGCTCACCTCGCTGGTTCGCCGCCCGTTCGGGCACGGCCACGACGCATCCGCGCAGGCGCCGGCTGTCAGCTCCGGAGAGGCGGAGCTGATCCGGCTTCAGGAAGAACCCGGGGATACGGCGCGCGCACGGGCGTTGTGCACCGCATTGGCGACGCGCGCCGCGGTGGATGTTGACCTCGATCCTTCATGTTTGATCGGTGCCGGTTGAGGTCATCGGTTCATGCCGTTTGTCCCCGCCGTTGCCGGGTGGGGCCGTGGCGTGTCGCTGCGGCTGCGGCCGCGCCGGACTTCCACGGTTCCTGGGGAGTGCCTCGATGTCCCTCGTCAAGCGTGAATATCACGCGGGGGCAGTTTCGGGGCCTCGTGGTTCGTAGAAGGTGCCGTCGCGGAGCATCGCGAACAGGACGGTGATGCGGTGGCGCGCCAGGCGGAGGGGGGCTTGGGTGTGGATCTTTCCGCGGGTCGGACTTTGGCGCAGGTCCCCTACCACGAGCTCGGCGGCACCTACTTCGCCCATCGCGACCCCGAACACGCCATCCGCCGAGCCATCGCCCAGCTCAACCAGCTCCGCTACACCGTCACCTCAACCCGATGGAGGGAGCAGCCTGACCTGCCACGGGCGAGCGCCCGGCAATCTGTGACCGCCGGGCGCTCAACCATACATAAAAGGCCCTGAGCTGGAGCTATTTACGCGTCAGAAGCCCTTGGTGATGGGTTCGAGAGTCGCCACGCACTACACATGCAAGGTCATCGAGAACGCGTCGGCGACTCTTCTGAGGTACGGCGGGCGATGGCTCGCACTCAACCTGAGCCATGCCCCACGCCCAACGAAACCCCTGCGCCCCTCGGCATCTCAGGGAAGGGGCCGCCATCCTCCGAGCCGTCGCACGCACCAGGGCTTACGGCAGTCGCCAGTCCACCGGCTGGGCACCCTGCCGCAGCAGCAGATCGTTGGCGCGGCTGAACGGACGCGAGCCGAAAAAGCCCCGGTCCGCCGACATCGGCGACGGGTGCGCGGACTCAATCGCCGGAAGATCCCCCAGCAACGGCCGCAGATTGCGCGCGTCACGCCCCCACAAGATGGATACCAGCGGCTTGCCGCGCCCGGCGAGGGCCCGGATCGCCTGCTCGGTGACCTCCTCCCACCCCTTGCCGCGGTGGGCGCCGGGGCTGCGCGGAGCCGTGGTCAGCGCCCTGTTGAGCAGCAGCACGCCCTGCTCCGTCCACGGCGTCAGGTCACCGTTCGACGGCCTGGGCAGCCCCAGGTCGGTGTGCATCTCCCGGAAGATGTTCTCCAGACTCCCCGGCAACGAACGCACCTCGGGCGAGACCGCGAAACTCAGTCCGATGGCCATCCCGGGTGTGGGGTAGGGATCCTGCCCCACGATCAGGACACGGACGTCATCGAAGGGCTGCTGGAAGGCCCGCAGGACATTCGCCCCGGATGGCAGGTAAGTCCGGCCCGCCGCTATCTCGGCCCGGAGGAAGTCCCCCATGGCCGCGATGCGTTCAGCCACAGGTTCAAGAGCCTTCGCCCAGCCTGCTTCGACAAGTTCATGCAAGGGTCGTGGTGCCACGGCGCCTCACTCTACTGGTGGGTGCCGTGCCCCGGCACAACACATAAGCCCTCACGCACGGCCGCCGCTCCTGGCGCTACTCTTCCTCCTCGTCGAGATCTTCGAACCGGTCGAGCAGATCACGCAGCCGGTCACCGGGAAGGAGGGGAGCCTGTTGCATCCAGTGATCCAGCCACTCCGTCACAGTCATCACGCCTGGTCAGCCCCTCATGCCCGATACACGGGCCTGCCCCAGCCGGCCAACGGCGACCTCACACCGTGGACCCAGCAGGGCGTGCTGCTGCTCAACAGGGCGCTGACCACGGCTCCGCGCAGCCCCGGCGCCCACCGCGGCAAGGGCTGGGAGGAGGTCACCGAGCAGGCGATCTTGGCCCGGGCGGCGCGCGGCAAGCCGCTGGTCTCCATCCTGTGGGGCCGGGACGCCCGTAATCTGCGTCCGCTGCTGGGCAGGCTGCCGGCGGTGGAGTCCGCGCATCCGTCGCCGATGTCGGCCGACCGCGGGCTCTTCGGCTCACGGCCGTTCAGCCAGGCCAACGACCTGCTGATCCGGCAGGGCGGACAGCCGGTGGACTGGCGACTGCCGTGACCGTCCCCGGCTATCTGGCGGTGGACTCCGGGGGCTCCGGTCTCCGGGTCGCCGTCGGCGTGCCGGGTCGGCCGCCCGCCGCACGGCGCGAGTCGCGGGAACCGGTCCGCACGGGCGAACGGGGCATCGATCCCGGTCATCTGATGGCCGGGCTCGTCCCGCTGGCCCGCGCGTCCGCCGCGGAGGCCGGAGTGGACGTGCTGGAGACGGCCGTCGTCGGCGCCGCCGGGTTCGCCACCCTGGGCGACGCCCTGCGCGCCGAACTGCCGGACGCCCTGGCCCGCGAGCTGGGCGTACGGCGGGTGGCGCTCGCCGCCGACGCCGTCACCGCCTACGTCGGCGCCCTCGGCCCGCGTCGGGGCGCGGTGCTCGCCGCGGGCACCGGACTGATCGCGGTCGGCACCGACCTCACGGCCTGGCGCCGGGCCGACGGATGGGGCCATCTGCTCGGCGACTGCGGCAGCGGCGCCTGGATCGGGCGGGCCGGCCTGGAGGCCGCGCTGCGCGCCCACGACGGCCGGGACGGCGGCTCCGCACCGCTGCTGGCCTGCGCGGAGGAGCAGTTCGGCCAGGCGCGCGCCCTGCCGGGCCGGCTCTACCCGCGCTCCGACCGGCCCGCCGTACTGGCCTCCTTCGCCCCCCGGGTGGCCGCGTGCGCCGCACACGACCCGGTCGCCGCGGGCATCCTGCGCGCCGCGGCCCGGCACATGGCCGAGTCCGTCGCGGCCGTGTGCCCGGCGAACGGGGAGCCTCGAGTGGCGCTGACCGGCGGCCTGTTCAGGCTGGGCGAGCCACTGCTCGCGCCCCTGCGGCAGGAGTTGGCGAGCAGACTGCCGCACGCCCGGCAGGTGCCGGCGGAGGGCGACCCCCTGCACGGCTCGGTACGGATCGCGGGCGACCTGGCGGCCGGCCGGCTCACCCTGCCGGGTGAACCCACCATGCTCTACGAGGTCCCCGCACAAGGAGGTTGAGGTTCCCGATCAGGTTCGCCGCAAAAGCGGATTGTTCCTCCTAGTCACCGCTTTGTCGGCCCATGTTCCCGGCACGTGCCCGCAACATGTGTCGCCACCGCGTAACTCATCAGACAAAACCGGACGGATACCTCTCACCTGCACCCTCCCCGAACGGAGTAACCCGAGAAGCCAGTAACATGCGGCGCCATGAGCACCCCCACTGGGCCCGAGTCCGGCCTGCCAGTACGAATGCCGCGACCCCGCCAGCCCGGACGGCACCGCCGCCCGGAACCGCTGGTGGCTCCCGAGGGTGCGCCCGCGCTCGCCCTCGCGGTGCCCGGTGCGCCCAGCGCCGCCACCCGCGCCCTCGCCGAGGAGGTCGTGAGCATCGCCCGCTCCGAGCTGCCCGGCCTGGACGCCCGGATCGGATACCTGGACGGGGACGACACCGAGTTCCCCACGCTGCGGTCCGTGCTCGAGCGCGCGGCCGAGGAGCGCACGGCCCGTTATGAGCAGGCCGTCGCCGCCGGGGTCGAGGGCGTCAAGGAGCCCGACGGCCCGGTCGCCGTCGTCGTTCCGCTGCTGGCCGGTCCGGACAGCTCCCTGCTGCGGCAGATCCGCCAGTCCGTGATGGACAGCCGGGTCGCCGCCGATCTGACCGATGTGCTCGGTCCGCATCCGCTGCTCGCCGAGGCCCTGCACGTGCGGCTGTCCGAGGCGGGGCTGGCCCGTGCCGACCGCGCACGGCTGTTCACCGTGGCCACCGCCGCGGACGGCATCATCCTGGCGTCCGTGGGCGGCGAGGAGGCCGTGCAGGCGGCCGGGATCACCGGCATGCTGCTCGCCGCGCGTCTGGCCGTGCCGGTGATGGCGGCGGCCCTGGACCAGGAGGGCTCGATCTCCTCCGTCGCCGAGCAGCTGCGTTCCTCGGGCTCGCAGCAGCTGGCCCTGGCGCCGTACCTGATCGGCCCGGAGATCGACCCGGCGCTGCTGGCGGCGGCCGCCGAGGAGGCGGGCTGCGCCACGGCCGAGGCGCTCGGCGCGTACCCGGCGATCGGCAAGCTCGCCCTCGCCAAGTACACGACGACGCTGGGCATCGCCCCGCAGCAGCCGCAGGGCATGCCGGTCCGCTGACCCACGCCGTACGACACAGGCCCGCTCCGCACCCCGGAGCGGGCCCTTCGCCTTGCCGGTACGCCCGTTCCTCGCGAGCTCAGCCGAAGACGACGCAGGAGGCCGCGGGGACCGGTACCGCGCCCTCGTAACGGGGCAGCCCCGTCGCCTCGTCCACGGCGAACCACGTCACGTCGCCGGACCGCTCGTTGGCCGCGTAGAGGAAGCCGTCGTACTGGGCGAGCGCGCGCGGCCAGTGCCCGCCGCAGGGCACCGTGCCGATGAGCCGGAGCGCCTCGCCCTCGACGGCGAGGATCGACAGCACGTCCTCGCCGCGGGTCGCGGTCCACACGAAGCGGCCGTCGGGCGACACCACGATCCCGGACGGATAGGCGTCGCCGGCCGGGGCGCCGGGCAGCACGGGGACCTCGGCCAGCGGCCTGAGCGAGCCGGCCTCGGCGTCCCAGCGGCACACCGTGACCGTGGGGGTGAGTTCGTTGACGACGTAGACGTGCGCGCCGTCCGGATGGAAGGCCAGATGGCGCGGGCCGCAGCCAGGGCGCAGGGCGAACTCGCGGTGCAGGGCGGGGACGCCGCCGTCGAGGGTGCAGATCCGCACCGAGTCAGTGCCGAGGTCGACGCTGACGGCCCACCGGCCGCTCGGGTCGGGCTGCACCTGGTGGGCGTGCGGACCGCGCTGGCGCCGGTCGTGCGGGCCGGAGCCGGTGTGCTGGAGCCGCCCGGAGGGCTTGGCGGCGAGCGAGCCGTCCGGACGCACGGGTACGGCGGTGATGCTGCCGCAGCCGTAGTTGGCGGTCAGCACATGGCCGGCGTACAGGTCGAGGTGGGTCGGTCCGCTGCCGTCGACCCGCACGGGCGGCCCGGCGAGCTCCGGCCGGCCGTCTTCGACACGGTAGGCGGCGACGGCGCCCTCGGCCGTCTCGCTGACCGTGTAGAGCGTCTGCCCGTCCGGGGACAGGGCGAGGTAGGACGGGTCGGGTACGTCGTTCACCGCGGTGCCGAGGAGGAGGGCGCCACCCTTCGGCGCGACCTCGGCGGTCACGAGGCCGGGGCCGCCGGCCGCCGTGAACGAGCCGATGAACGCCCGGCGCCTGCCGGACCTGTCGTCCTGTGCCACCGCTGTCCCCTCTCGGTCGTGCCCGTCCGCGGCCGACGGTAGCAGCCGATCACGGGCGGTCTAGACCAAGAGGCGGGCGTTGTCGGCGGTTCTTTTCCTCGGCGAGACGGTGCTGTTGCCTCGCAGGCGCGCGTCCGTGCCCCACTGGCCTCTGCCATCACAGGCCGCACCGGAGCGATCCGAGCGCGCTCGCGCGGCTGGTCCAGCGGCGAGGCCGGGTCGGCAGGCTCCCTACCGCCGCCACAAAGCGGCGCAGTTCAGGCCCCCCACAGCCACCACCCCCACGCAGCGACCCGCCACGGCTCCGGCATGACCCAGCTCAGGCCCCCACCAGGCGCGACCGGGTCGGGGCCCGCAGGGGCTCGGCCAGGTCGGCGAGGGCGCGTTCCAGGCCGTGCAGGTGGGCCAGGGCGGGTTCGGCGGGAGGCTCGGCGGGGCTGCCGACATGCTCCAGCCGGCCCGCGGTGAGCGCCTCGACTGCGGACTCCACGCGCCAGCAGGCCGCGGCCAGGCGGGCGTCGTGCGAGGCCTCGGGGTCGGCGGCGACCGCCACCAGGCCACGCACCTCACGGGCGCAGTCGTCGAGGAGCGCGAGGACCCGGCGGGCGCGCCGCTTGCGCGCCGGCATCGGGTTCAGCGGATGCACCAGCGGGGCGACGGCCAGCCGCACCCGGCCGAGCAGCTGCTCCAGTTCGGCGACGCACGGCGCCGGGTCCGCCGTGGCGGAGCCCGCGAGCCGGGCCGCCGCCTCGGCCGTACAGGTGTGGACACAGCGCAGAGCCCGCTGGATCCAGGCGTCCGTGATGGCGTGGGTGGTGACCGGCAGGACGAACAGCACGGCGAGCGCGGCGCCGAGCGCACCCACGCCGGTCTCGGCGAGACGCAGCGCGAGCAGGCCGGGGCTCAGGACGCCGAGGAGGCCGTAGAGCAGTTCGGCGAGCAGGGTCACGCAGAGCATCATCCAGGTGTACGAGACGGCGGCCGTGTAGAAGATGCCGAAGACGGCGACGGCGACCAGGACCGCCGTCGGGACCGGCGCACCACCCACGGGGACGACGACGAGGAAGCCCAGGCAGATGCCGATCACCGTGCCGAGTACCCGGCGGAAGCCGCGTACCAGGGTCTCACCGCGCGAGGCGGTGTTGACGAAGATCCACCAGGTGGCGCCGACGGCCCAGTACCAGCGCTGTCCGGACACCAGTTGCCCGACGACCAGCGCGAAGCCCGCGCCGGCGGTCGCCTGGACGGCCTGCCGCGTGGTGACCCGGGCGAGGCCGCGCCCGGCGGGCGGGGCGGGTACGGCGGCCGGGGGCAGCCGGCGCTCGTAGCACCAGGCGCCGAAGCGCACCACGGCCGCGCTGAGCACGGACAGCAGGACGGCGACGTACAGCTCGGGCAGCTGCGCGGGGGTGGCGTGCAGGAACTGGGCGACGAAGAAGGTCATGAACGCGAACACACCGAGGCTGTGCCCGCGCGGTCCCCAGCGGCGCGCGTACACCCCGGCGCCGACGACGGCCAGGAAGACGAGGTCGCGCGCCACGGGCACGGCGTGCAGCTCGGCCGCGGCGGCGAGCACCGGCACGCCCACGGTGGGCAGCAACGCGGTGGTGACGGCCTGCCCGCGCACGGTGGGGTCGGCGACGGTGAACAGAGCGAGGAGGGCCGCGAGCCCGCCGGTGACCGCCCCGATGACGGACTGACCGGCGAGGAGGCAGACGACGACCGCGAGGCCGATGCCGAGGACGGCCCGCGCGGCGAAGCGCAACCGCGCCCGTCCCGGGTCCGGAGCCACGAACATCCTCTTCAGCACTGCTGCCCTCCCCATGGAAACCGGATGGAACACCGGCACAGAAAAGGCGCCGCGGGGGTCCGCAGCGCCATCGACCTGTCCATGAGAGCATCACCGAGGTCACTGGCTCAAGTGTGACCCGAATCGCTGTGCCATTGGACCAGTGACACCCGGGTATCCGCATGGCGCCGAGGACCAACGGACCAGGTCGGACGGCACAGACACAGATGGGTCCGCTGAGCCATTGGTACAGTCGTCCATCATGTCCGTGGACGAACTCGACACCCGCATCCTGCGACTGCTCCTGGAACAGCCGCGCACCAGCGTGCGCGAGTACGCCCGCATCCTCGGCGTCGCCCGCGGCACGCTCCAGGCCCGGCTCGACCGACTGGAGCGGGACGGCGTGATCACCGGCACCGGCCCTTCCCTCTCCCCCGCCGCCCTGGGCCATCCAGTGCTGGCGTTCGTGCACATCGAGGTCACCCAGGGCCATCTGGACGACGTCGGGGACGCGCTGGCCGCCGTGCCGGAGATCGTGGAGGCGTTCTCGATCACGGGCGGTGGCGACCTGCTCGCCCGGGTGGTGGGCCGGGACAACGCCCATCTGGAGGACGTCATCCAGAAGCTCATCAGCCTGCCTGGCGTGGTGCGCACGCGGACCGAGGTGGCGCTGCGCGAGCGCGTCCCGCACCGGCTGCTGCCCCTGGTGGAGTCGATCGGCCGGGCGGCGCGCGCCTGACGCTTGGCATGCTGGGGCGCATGAGCGATCTCGGCGGCCTTTCGGTCATCTTCGATCTCGACGGAACGCTGGTGGACAGCGAGCCGAACTACTACGAGGCGAGCCGGCAGACCCTGGCCGGGCAGGGCGTCCCGGACTTCACCTGGGCGGACAACGAGGCCTACGTCGGCATCGGCAACCGGGACGCCACGCGGCTCTGGAAGGAGCGCTACGGCCTGAGCGCGCCGGCCGAGGACCTGCTCGCCGAGCTGAACCGGCGCTACCTGGAGATCGCCCGCACCCGTACGCCGGTGTACCCGGAGATGCGCAAGTTCGTGGAGCTCCTGGCCGCCGACGGAGTACCGATGGCGGTCGCGTCCGGCTCCTCCCCGGAGGCGATCGAGGCGATCCTCTCGGGCACGGGACTGGGCACCTACCTGCGCACGGTGGTGTCCGCCGAGGAGGTGCCGCGCGGCAAGCCCGCCCCCGATGTGCTGCTGGAGGCGGCCCGGCGACTCGGCGCGGACCCCGGTGACTGCGTGGTCCTGGAGGACGCGGCACCGGGCGCGGCCGCCGCCCACGCGGCCGGCATGCGCTGCATCGCCGTCCCGTACATGGCCGCCCAGGCCGGCCTGCCCGAATTCGCCACGGCGGCCCTTCTGCTGCGCGGGGGTCAGACGGAGTTCACGGCGCAGTCGGCGTACGCGTGGCTCCGGGCCATGGCGCGGTCCCGCTGAACAGCACGCCGGGCCGGCCCCGTCCTGCTTTGGGCGTTCCTGCCGTGCGCGGGCGGCCGTGGCTGCCTAGCGTGATCCCATGACCACAGACCGGGGCGGGCCGGCCCCGCACGACCGACGGTGGAAGGCGCTCGCCGTCTGCCTGACCGCGGCCTTCATGACCTTGCTGGACACCTCGATCGTGAACGTGGCGCTGCCCTCGGTGGAGCGCGGACTGGACGCCAGCACGGCCGAGCTGTCGTGGGTGATGTCCGGCTATGCCCTCACCCTCGGTCTGGCCCTGGTCCCGGCGGGGCGGCTCGGTGACATGCGCGGACGGCGCCAGACCTTCCTGACCGGGCTCGCGCTGTTCACTCTCGCCTCGGCGGCCTGCGGGCTGTCCACCGGCGCCGCCTGGCTGGTGCTGTTCCGGCTGGTCCAGGGGGCTTCGGCGGGTCTGATCGCGCCGCAGACCTCGGCGCTGATCCAGCAGATGTTCCAGGGCGCGGAGCGGGCGCGCGCGTTCGGCATGATGGGCAGCACCATCGGCATCTCCACGGCGGTCGGCCCGCTCGCGGGCGGCCTGCTGATCCAGGCGGCCGGTGGCCCCGACGGCTGGCGCTGGGTGTTCTACGTCAACCTGCCGATCGGGGTGGCCGCCTTCTGCGCGGCGCTGCGGCTGCTGCCCCGCTCCCCCGGCTCACCGGGCAAGCGCGAGTGCTTCGACGTGCCGGGGGTCCTGCTCCTCGGCTCCGGTGTGCTCGCCCTGATGCTGCCCCTGGTGCAGGAACAGCAGTGGCACGGACGGCTGAAGTGGGCCCTGCTCCCGTTGGGCGCCGGGCTGCTGGCCGCGTTCTGGTCGTGGGAACGGCGCCAGGGGCAGCGCGGCCTGGCGCCCCTGGTCGACCTGCGGCTCTTCTCCCTGCGCTCCTTCTCGCTGGGCGCGCTGCTGAGTCTGGTGTACTTCGGCGGCTTCACGACCCTGTTCTTCGTCTACACGCTGTTCCTGCAGAACGGCATGGGTTACGGCGCGCTGGCGGCGGGCCTGTCGTCCATGCCGTTCGCTGCGGGCTCGGCGGCCGGTGCCGCCGCGGGCGGCCGCCTGGTGGTGCGTTTCGGGCGCAAGCTGGTCATCGCCGGGCTGTGCACGGTGGCGGCGGGCATGTGCGGCGCCATCGCGGCCGTGCACTGGGTACCGGGGCGGGGCGTGGCCTGGGCGGCCGCGTTCCCGCTGCTCGTGGCCGGCATCGGCTCGGGCCTGACCATCTCCCCCAACACCACGCTCACCCTGTCCCTCGTGCCGGTCCGGCGGGGCGGGGCCGCGGGCGGGGTGCTCCAGACCGCGCAGCGCATCGGCGCGGCGGCCGGTGTCGCCGTCGTGGGCGCGGTGTATTTCGCCCACCTGGCCGACCACGCCGACCCCGCCACCGCACTCCAGTACGGACTGCTCACCTCGGTCGGCATCATCCTGCTGGCCCTCTGCCTGGCCTTCGCCGACCTGCGGGAACGCCGGCTCCATCAGCAGCCGGCGCAGGAGAGGGAGGCGACGCGGGAGACGGTGTAGGGAACGGTGGCCGGGCGGGGCACGGGGCGCGGTGGCGGGTCCCGGCGACCTGTGGGCGGCGTACCGGCGCGGCTACCGGCACGAGCGGAATGGATCCGCGCCGTGCGTGACTGCCGGGCAGCCGCATTCGGTGTCGCGCAGCCGGTGCCGCCGCAGCCGGTGCCGGCGGGCTCGGCTGGGCCCGGAACCGCTCCCCGGGGCGCGTCCGCTCCGCCACACGCCCACCCCGCGCTGCACTGCGCTGTCGGCGCCCGGAACCGGCGCGGCCGAAGCCGCCGCGCCGGCCCTCACGACCTCCGGCGCGGCTTGCCCCGCTTGGGGGTCTGCTTGCCCCCCGCCGTGCGGGCGCGCGGGTTGCGGCCCGTCGGCTTCGGCGCCGGCTTCTGCCGGGTGCCGCTCGCCTCGGAGCGCTTCCGTTGCTGCTCGGCAGGCGGCTTGGTACGGCCACGCGTGCTGTTGACGGTGCGGCCGCGGACGATGCCGATGAAGTCCTCCACCAAATCGGTGGTTGCCTCCTCCGGCCAGGACAGGGCGACGCTCGACTGGGGGGCGTCGGTGACCGGGCGGTAGGTGAGGTCCTTGCGGTGGTGGAGGCGGGCCAGGGACTGCGGGACGACCAGCAGGCCGACGTTCGCGGCCACCAGCTCGATCGCGTCCTCTGTCGTCGCGGGGCGCTCGAAGGCGGGTTCGCCGGGCGGTCTTTCCCAGTCGAAGACGTCGTCCAGAGGGTGGAAGAGCACCTCGTCGGCGAGGTCGGCCACGGTCACCTCGTCCGCGGCCGTGATCAGATGGTCCTTCGGTACGACGACCACCGTGGTCTCGGTGTACAGGGGGATCGCGCTGAAGAACGTACGGTCCACCGGGAGCCGTACGAGGCCCGCGTCGGCCTCGCCCGCGCGCAGGAGATCGGGCGCCTCGGCTGCGGGGACCTGGACCAGGGTGAGCGGGATGTCCGGCCGGCGCTCGTTCCAGATCCTCACCCATTTGGCGGGCGTCACTCCGGGTACGTACGCGAGCCGGAACGACGGTGATTCCTCCGAGCCTGTCACCAGGCCAGGTTACCGGCCGTGGTCGGCGGCCCGGCACACGGCCGATACCCTTGGCCCATGAGTTCGCAGCAGAGCACCCAGACGATGAAGCCCGCGACCGCGGCGAAGAAGCTGGGTGTGTACCTCCCCGCCACCCCCGCCTCGTTCCAGGAGGGCGTCGTCACGCGCGCCGAGCTGAACGAGCTGCAGGCGAACCCGCCGGAGTGGCTGAGCGAGCTGCGGCGCAACGGTCCCCACCCGCGTCCGGTGGTCGCCGCGAAGCTCGGCGTGTCCATCGCCGGCCTCGCGCGCGGCAGGGTCACCGAGCCACTGACCACCGAGCAGATCGAGACGCTCAAGCAGGAGCGGCCCGAGTGGCTGGAGAAGGAGCGCGCCACCCAGGCCGAGGTCCGCAAGGAGGCGGCGCGGATCAAGCAGCAGAAGAAGGAGAAGCAGGAGCGCGCCGCCGGGCGCGACTGAGCTTCCCTCGTTCTCCCCAGAACCGTTTTTCCACAACGCCCTCCGGCCCCGGAGGGCGTTGTCGGTGGCCTGCCCTACAGTTCCCGACACTTGATCAACAGGGGTGCGGGAGGCACGTATGGGGTGGGTGTCGGCAGGTGACTACGAAGTCGCCCTCGACGGCGGCAGGGTGGTGTGCCGCAACACGTCCGGGCGGCGGCTGAAGTCGGTACCGCCGAAGATCGCCGACGATCCTGCGGTCGTGGGCCTCAGGCAGCTCGTCGAGTGGCTGGAGCGGCACGAACGCCAGTGCCTGGCCACCGCCGAGCGGTGGATGGTCCGCTCGCTGCCGGTGCCGCTCCCCGTCCTCACGCGCGTGTGGCCCGACCCGGCCTGGCAGGCAGCGCTGCGCGACCTCGTGGTCACCGGTGCGGACGGGCAGGTCGCCGGCTTCCTGCGGGACGAGGCTCTGGGCGGTCCCCGTGGCCGAGCAGCTCACCCATGCCCTGAACGGCCGCCATGACCTGCTCTCCTGGAGGTCACTCTGCTCGGTACGGCGGTGGAGGCGGCGGGCGACTGTCTGCTCGCCGGTTGCGAGGGCGTCGTACTGCGGCGGACCGCCGCCCACGACCACCCCGCGCTCGCGCATCGGGACAACCTGGGTCTGCTGGCGGCCGCCCGGGGCGCCCGGCTCCGGGTCGTCGCCCGGCTCACCCCGGCCCCGCACCCCCGGGGACGCGGGCGCGGCGGGCAGGTCCGCGCGCTGCAGCCGGTCCAGACCCACGTCGGTCCGAGTACCGGCCTGCGCCGGATGCTCGGTGGCGAGGAGCTGGGCCCTGCAGGCGGCGCCCAGCGCCGAGGAGGCTCCGGTCCATGTGCTGCGCCGCCGCGTCCAGCAGGCGGTCTCGGGCGGGCGGCGGGTGCTGGCCTTCCCCGGCGACACGGCCGCCGACGTCCGGCGGCTCAACCGGTCCGGGCTGGCCACGGCGGGTGGTCTGCTGGAGGAGCTGCACGCGGCGGCAGCGGAGCGCTCCCGCGATGTGTTCGGCCGCCTGCTCCCCGCGGACCCGGACCGCTTCGCCCGCGCCTGGCCGGCGGCGGCCCGCTACACCGAGGAGGTGGACCGCGCGCTCTGTGTGGCGGCCTGGTCGGGATAGCGCGAGAAGGCCCCGGTCGGAGGTCCCGGAGTGAGGGGGCGAAGTGATACGACACCGGACGGGCCGCCGTTCCCCCGTGCCGGCGGCCCGCCGGACGTCCGTCCGCTCAGGCCGGTGCCGCCGGGTTGCAGTGTGCGACAGCCGGGGGCCGTAGGGGTATGCGTAGAAGTACGTACGCGACGGGCAGGACGCGCCGCCGAGGCCAACCGGAGAGGAACAAGTGGGGCTGGACAAGGCCTATGAACGCATGACGGCGGTGGCCGTGGGGGCGCTGCGCGAACGGGAGCCCGCGCGCCTGTGGCCGTTGCTCGCCGCTGCCCTGGCGGACCTGTGCGGCGGCGAGGCGGTCATCCGCAAGCTCGACGAGTGGAGCGAGCACGGGGGCACGATCGGGGCGGCACCCGCCGCTGCCGCCGCCGAGCTGGAGCTGCTCGGGGAAGCGGACCTGGCGCTGCTCCGCGCGGGCTATCCCTTCGCCCGCCACTACGCGAACAGAACCGACCGGATGCCCGTCACCGCCCGCCGGACGGCGGGGCGGCGCTGGCCGGACAGTCCCACGGCACATCTGCTCGGCGAGGCGCTCGACGTCGACCATGTGCTCGGCGTGCCACTGCCCGGGAGCACCACCCCGGTCACCGGCTGCCTGGTCTACCGCGCCGGTGCGGACTTCACCGACGACCATCTCGTCATGGCGGAGCGCGCACAGCCGCTGCTGGCGGCCGTGGAGCGGCAGCGGCAGCTGCTGGAGGAGTGGCGGCGCGGGCTCGGACCGGGCGGAGCGCCGGACGAACGGGCGGCGGACTGCGCGCTGACCCCGCGCGAGACGACCGTCCTGCTGCTGCTCACCGACGTGCTCACCGCCGACGCCATCGGCCGTCGCCTCGGCATCTCCGTCCGCACGGTGCACAAGCACATCGAGAACATCTACCGCAAGCTGGGCACCCGCGACCGTCTGGGCACCGTGCTGCGCGCTCAGCGACTCGGCCTGGTACCGGCACCCGGCCCACCCTGAGCCTGGGCTCGGCCTGCGTGATTCGTTACCGTGGAGCGGTCCGCCGGAGCCGAGCTTTCCTGAAGGGTTGTCAGCCAATTTGTCACGTGATAGGGCGACCGCACCGGGAGCCGGGAGCCGGGAGCCGGGAGCCGGGAGCCGGGAGCCGGGAGCCGGGAGCCGGCTGAGGGCTTTCTGCGCGTACCGGTAGGCCCCGACGCCCACCGCTGGCGCACCTTCCCCGACGAGCGGACGCTCGTGGTCGCCGCGCGTACCGTCACCTCCACCGTGCGCGTGCTGGAGGTGCTGCCCGGGCTGCTGCGTGACGACCCGCGGGTGAGCGTCGTCTTCGCCCACGACCCCACCTCCGCCTTCGCCGACGGGGTGCGAGAGCTCCTCCGGGACTCCGGATGCCGGGTCATGCCCTGGGACCAGCTGGCGCACA
This sequence comes from Streptomyces sp. NPDC031426, assembly GCF_055581585.1. Taxonomy (NCBI): domain Bacteria; kingdom Bacillati; phylum Actinomycetota; class Actinomycetes; order Kitasatosporales; family Streptomycetaceae; genus Streptomyces; species Streptomyces sp. NPDC031426. Next base: position 71,089 of record NZ_JBVIJE010000008.1, on the reverse strand, counting down.
TCAGCCCCGATCTCATCCTCACGGCCAGCGAGAACGTGGACATACCGGAGGGCGACTGCCCGGTCCTGGTGCTGCCGCACGGCGTGGGCTTCCAGAAGCGGGTCCCGGACGCACGTGGGGCGCACGACCGGCTCTCCGGCCTCGTCCCCGACGCGCTCCTGGAGTCCGGCCGGGCCTGGCTCGCCGTATCGCACCCGGACCAGGAACGACAGCTCCTCGCCGCCCACCCGAAGACCGCCGGCCGCACCCTGCTGCTCGGCGACCCCTGCTACGACGAGTTGCTCGCCGCCCGGGCCCGCAGGGACGCGTACCGGCAGGCCCTCGGTGTCGATGAGGACCGGCGGCTCGTCGTGATCAGCTCCACCTGGGGGCCGACCTCGCTGCTCGGCCGGCATCCCGATCTGCCGGTCCGTCTGCTGGGGGCGCTGCCGTACGACGCCTACCGGGTCGCGGCCGTCGTCCACCCCAACGTCTGGTCGGCGCACGGGACCTGGCAGATCCGCGCGCTCCAGGCCTCGGCCCTCGACGCGGGCCTGCTGCTGATGCCACCCGTGCACGCCTGGCGGGCGGCGCTCGTCGCGGCGGACGTCGTGATCGGCGACCACGGTTCGGTGACCCTGTACGGTGCCGCCCTCGGCCACCCGCTGCTGCTCGCCGCGTTCGGCGCCGACGCGGTGCCGGAGACGGCGGCGCACGATCTGGCCGCCGCGGCCCCGCGGCTGGATCCCGGCGGCGATCTGGCGGCTCGGATCGAGGACGTCATACGCGACCACACGAGCGGGCGGTACGCCTCTGTGACACGGCGGGCCTTCGCCGGCTCGGGCCGGGCCGCGGCGCGGCTCCGCGCGGCCGTCTACGAACTGCTGGATCTTCCGGAGCCCACCTCGGCACCCCCGCCGGACCTGTTGCTGCCCGTGCCGGAGCGGGCCGCCGAACCCGTCACCTCCTGGCTGGTCGTCACCGAGGTGGGCGAGGAGCCGGCCGGTCCGGTCGTGTCGGTGCGCCGGTATCCGGCCGAGGCGCGGGCGTACGCACACGGCGGACCCAAGGCCGAGGAGGACGGCGCCGGCGCAGCCGCGTACCGCTGCGCGCATCTTGCCTGCTCGGACACGGAACGCGACCGTCGGCTACTGGAGAGCGCCTCGGTGATCGAGCGGGCCGACCGCGCCGGATCGGTCGCCGAGGCGCTGCGCTGGATCCGTGACACCCTGGCGCGGCTGCCCGGCAGTCTGCTGGCCGCCTGCACGGTGCGGGACGGTGGCCATCTGGTGGGGCTGCGCGACGGCCGGGTGGTCGAGGCGGCGGTGACCGGGCCGACGGCGGCGCCCGGACTCGTGGCGGCGATCGTCTACTCCCAGCTGCGGCAAGGGCTACCGCCGGGCGAGGCGCTGCTGACCCTGCGGATCGCCGGGGTGCGGGACGAGGACGTCGTACTCCGACCGCGCCCCGCGTCTGCGCGTCTCAGCTGAGGTCCCTCAGCCGGCGGCGGACGTCGTCCGCGCGCCGGTTGCCGTTCGTCTCGTGGATCTCGAGGGCGCGGTTCAGCCACGCGCGCACCCGGTCCGGGTGGCGGCCCGTCCGCTGCGCGAGGTCGGCGAGTTCCTCCCGTGCGTCGGCCTCGTAGCTGTACGCGTGCCGCGCCTTCAGGGTGTCGGCCGCCGTTTCCAGGGCGTGGAAGGCTGCGTCGAACTCGGCGCGGTGGGCCTGGGCCCGGCCGAGGGCGAGGAGGGCGCGGGCCGCCATCCGCTCGTCTGGTTCGGGGAGGTTCAGCAGGTCCGTGCGTGCCTGGCCGAGCAGGGTGAGGGCCTGCTCGTGCTCTCCCTGGGCGTCCAGGGCCGAGCCCAGGAAGAGCAGGGCCAGGGCCTCGCCGCGCCGGTCCTGGGCGCGGCGGTTGAGGTCGAGGCAGTAGCGGTACGTCGCCACGGCCCGGGCGGGGTCGGAGAGTTCGAGGTGGCGGCCGTGGAACTCCTGGACGGAGGCGCGCAGCAGCAGTCGGTCGGTGGGCTCGGCGAGGGCGACGGCGCGCTCCAGTTCGGTGCGGGCGCGGTCGTGTTCGCCGAGGTCCGTGAGCGGGCGCGAGAGCAGGCTGCGCAGCCGGGCCTCGCCGGCGAGAGCCTCGGCCACGACGTCGGCGGGGGTGGCCGGGTCGGCGGCGAGCGCGGCAGCGGCCTCGCTGCCCAGAATCAGGGACTCCTTCCACGCGCCGAGGTGGCGGTGGTGCAGGAACAGCACGGTGAACGCCTCGGCCAGCGGCCAGGCCAGGGCGTTCAGGCGGTGGCGTACGGCCGCGCGCAGGACGGCGAGGATCGCGGGGCACTCGGCGTCGAGCCAGGGCAGCGGGGCGGGGCCGCCGGGTGCGGAGAAGGGGTCCGTGGCCCGTGTCAGCAGCTCGGTCAGCTCGGCGACGCGCAGCCGGTCGGCGCGCAGTGCCCGGTCGGCGAGGGCCGCGAGGACGAGGTAGTGCCTGGTCACCCGCTCGATGAGGGCCCTCTCCTCGGCGGGCCGCTCCTCCGCCACGGCACGCTCGCGGGCGTAGAGGCGGACGAGGTCGTGGACGCGGTAGCGGCCGTCGCGGTCGATCTCCAGCAGGCTCGCGGCGGCCAGTTCGCGCAGCAGCCGTCTGGCCGTGCGGCGGTCGACGCCCGCGGCGGCGGCCGCGACCGACTCGTCGAAGAGTCCCGTGGGCAGCCAGCCCAGCAGCCGGAACATGCGGGCCGGGCCCGGCGGCAGCAGCCGGTAGGAGGGGCCGAGGACGGCCGACAGCGAGTAGTCGCCGCCGGGCAGGGAGATGCCCTCCAGCCGTTCGGCCTCGTCCGCCAGCTCCTGGGCGAGGTACGTCAGGCTGGGGGCGTCGCCGGTGGTCAGCCGGGTCGCCACGATGCGCAGCGCCACCGGCAGTCCGCCGCACAGCTCCACGAGACGTCCGGCCGCACCGGGTTCGACCGCGACCACGTCCTCTCCGCACTGGTCGCTCAGCAGCTTCAGGCCGCCGGGTGCGTCGAGGGGTTTCACTTCGATGAGTTCGGCGCCGTCCTGCGCGACGAGTTCGCCGAGTTTGCTGTGGCTGGTGACCATGACGGTGCTGCCGGGACCGGTGGGGATCAGCGCTCGCACCTGGGCGGCCATGGTGACGTTGTCGATGAGGACGAGCATGCGCCGGTCGCGGGAGTGGGTTTCGTACTGCCGCCTCAGCTCCTCGAACCGCTCCGAGACATGGGCGTCGCTGCCCAGCAGCGCCCGCAGGATCGAGGCGAGGGCCTGTGAGGTCGCGGCGGGACCCATGGCCGCGCCCACGGCGGACTCGTCGCGCAGGGCGGCGTAGTCGACGTAGAAGAGGCCGTCGGGGAAGTCCTCGCGCCGGGTGTCCGCCCAGCGGCAGGCGAGCGCCGTCTTGCCCACCCCGGGCAGCCCGGCGAGGACCGCGAGCCTCACCCTGCCGGGCTCGCCGCACAGGTTGTTCATCCGGTCGAGTTCGGCGATCCGGTTGCTGAACGTGCCGGTCAGCGCGGGGAGATGGTCGGGCTGGACGCTGGGCGCAGGTGCGGCCGGGCGGACGTCGAAGGCGATGTCGTACGAGGTTCCCGGCAGTACCTCGGCCAGTAGCCGGCGCAGTTCCTCCGCCGCCTCGGGGTCGTCCTGGAGGATGCGGAGCAGGCGCCGCTCCCAGTCGGCGGCGAGCCGGTTCGCCGCGTCCTCCTCGTCGCCGCCCTGCCTGGCCGCCGCCAACTCCTCGCGCACGGCGTCCAGTTCGCCGTCCTCCCCGCGCCGGGAGAGCCAGCGGGTGAACCGCCGGCCGCCGTGCTTCATCTTCAGCCAGGCGTCCGTGACCATGAGCCCGACCAGAGCCGTGGCCCCCTGGGCGGCGAGCGTTCCCAACTCGGCTTCCACCAAGCCCCCTTACGTCGTCCAGCGGCACCGGGACAGGCGGACCCCACGGTAGAAGGATCTTCGCCGGATTCCCAGTCGGCATCGCCGGAGAGCCGACGTCATCACGCCGGAGGCCGGCATCGCGCCCGGAGCCGGCGGCGCCGGGGTCGGCCGAGGAGGCAAGCGGAAGCATCACGCCGACACCGTTCCGGGAGCGAGAGCACGAGCGATTCCCGGCTGTCGCGGCTGACGACAAGTCAGGCAAATTGGGCAGGACCCTCCGAGGGCCCCCGCTTCCGCGGTGTGTGCCGTGTCACGTATTCCAAGTGCCGCCTAAGTTGTCTGCATCACAGCGGAAATGTCCATTTAGCGCCCATGCTCGAAACAGACACCGGCTCCCGAAGTCGGGCGTATCGGCAACCCCTTGGGCGCGAAGTTACAAAGTGACCCATGCCACAGCACTCGTGACATTCCCCCCTGTTCCCTCGGAAAGGTGCCCCACTATGTCCGCTTACGTCTGTCCTCCTGCCGTGATACATGGCGAGCACGCCGTGAAGACCAGCGAGATCGTGGCGGAGGTGCGCGACCGGCATCCGCATGCGCCGTGGGCGCCGCGGATCGACGGCATCGCGGCCAGCACGGGCATCAAGACCCGCGGGTGGATGCTGCCGCTGGAGACCGCCGTCGCACCCGGCAACGGCGGTGGCCTGCGGGCTGTCGGCATCGGTTCGGCCCAAGAGGCGCTGGCGCGCGGCGGGTTCAGCCAGCAGGACGTGGACCGCGCGATCGCCGCACTTGAGGCGATACCCGGGCCGCAGACGGTCCAGGAGCGCACCGCGCCGGCCTGGGAGGCCGTGCAGTCCTACGGGGAGCGTGCGGCGCGCGGGGCCCTGCAGATCGCCGGGCTGGACGCCGCGGACGTCGACTGCCTGATCACCAGCCACTCCACCACCCCGGCGCTGCCTGGCCTGGACATCGCCCTGGCCAACAAGCTTCCGCTCCGCAGCGACGTGATGCTGCTGCCGGCCACGCAGTGGGCCTGTATCGCGGGGACCCGCTCCCTGGCGCTGGCGGCGGATCTCGTGGCCGCGGACCCCGACCGGGTGGTCCTGGTCGTGATCGCGGAGGCGCTGAGCACGACCTACCAGCCCGCGGACGACACTCTCGAGTCCCTGATCGTCCGGTTGCTGTTCGCGGACACCGCGGTCGCCGCGGTGGTCACGGGCCGCCCGAGGCCCGAGTCGGTGCTGCGACTGGACTCCGCCTGGCACCACACCCTGCCCGGCACCCAAGACCTGCACCGCCTGGAGACGAGGGCGGACGGCACCCACTTCGTGATGGACCGGCGCGGGCCGCGCGCCGTGCAGGAGACGGTCACCGCGATGTGGGAGTGGCTGCGCGTCCGTTACGAGGACGACCCCGACGCCTGGCACCCCGACGTGCTGCTGGCGCACCCCGGCGGGACCCGGGTGCTGGAGTACATGGAGCAGACGATGCCCGACGCGTGGCCGTCGGGGCTGCTGGACTACAGCCGGGACAGCTACACCACCGGCAACCGCGGAGGCGCCGCCGTGTTCGACATCATGCGGCGGGCACACGACGCCGGGCAGAAGTCCGGCGACCGCGCCGTCCTGTACGCGGCGGCACCGGGCCTGACCGCCACCGCCCTGGAAGGCCAGTGGCTGTAGTGCGAGCCCGCGCCACCCGGACCAGCGAACGGGCCCTCGGCATCACCGGTCACGCCACCGGTACCGCTGGGGGCACCGTCCGTGGCATCGGTGGCGCCGGGTGACACGTACGGCGCCCGTACGCTCGCCGCGCTCCCCTATTGCGGCCGCGCCCCTGCCGCGCTCCCATGCGCCGGCCGCTCCCCCGACCTGCGGCCGCGTCACCTCGCGACTTCCGCCCAGACCACCTTGCCGGTGTCCGTCCACCGCACCCCCCACCGGGTGGTGAGCCCGTGCACGATGCGCAGGCCACGACCGCCGTCGTCGAGGAGGCCGCCCCGCCTCAGACGGGGCCTGCCGTTGCCGGTGTCGCCCACCTCGCAGAGCAAGCCGTGACCGGCCCTGATCAGCCGTACCGTGATGGGACCGGTGGCGAAGCGCACCGCGTTCGTGACCAGCTCGCTGACCAGCAGCGACACCTTGTCCCTGGTGTCGTCCCTGGTGCGCCATTGCCGCAGCAGCGCGCAGACCTGCGCGCGGGCACGGGCGGGCGCGTCGTCGCGGGCGGGCAGCCGCCAGGTCGCGGTGTCCTCCTTGCGGTAGCCGATCATGCGCGCGAGCAGCAGGGTCACATCGTCGCGCTGGCGCGCCGGTGCCAGCGTGGAGACGACGTGCCGTGCGGCCTGCTGCAGGGCGTCCCAGGGGTGCACCGTGGACACGGCGTCCGCCAGCCTGCCGATGCCCTCGTCGATCGACAGGGCCGGATCCTCCACCAGGCCGTCGGTGTAGAGGGCCAGCAGAGAGCCCGGGGGCGCCCGGAACGTGTGCACGTCGAACGGCTCCCGCAGCGCGAACTCGGCGCCCAGGCCGGGGTGAGGGCGGACCGCGAGCGGGCTCGCGCGCCCGTCCGGGGAGACCAGGACCGGGGGGAGATGGCCGGCGCTGGCGAGCGCCACATGGTGGCTGACCGGGTCGTAGAGGGCGATGCAGCAGGTCGACCCGAGGGCGCTGTAGCCGGCCGCCAGCCCGGACTCCGCGTCGTCCAGCAGTGTCACGGTCTTGTCCAGATGCTCCAGCACTTCGTCGGGCCCGAGCCCCGCGGACAGCAGCGCGCGGGCCTCCATGCTCAGCTGGCCCATGGTCGCCGCGGCTCCGAGGCCGTGCCCGACGACGTCACCGACCACCAGCGCCGTACGGCCGTCCGGCAGCGGAAAGCTGTTCACCCAGTCGCCGCCGACGCCCGCGCTGTCGGGCGTGGCGGGCTGGTAGATGCTGGCGATCTCGATGGTGTCGCCGCCGGTCCGGGGCAGCAGCCGGCGCTGCAACGCCAGCACCTGCGTGTGCTCGCGCTGGTGCTGACGGGCCAGGTCGACGTGGTGGGCGGTCCTCGCCACCAGTTCCTGCAGGTCGAACAGCTCGCTGTCGCGGAAGGGGCAGTCCGCCCGCCGCCATACCTCCGCCACGCCCAGCACGACGGGCGGCGCGCCGTCCAGGACCAGCGGTATGCACGCCACACCCGCCGACCGGTCACTGGGCACCAGGGCACGCGTCAACCGGGCACTGCCGAGCACCCGCTCGACCGCCTCCCGGTCGGGTATGACGATGGCCTGTGGGGCGTCGTCCCGCCGTACCGCCTGCGCCAGCAGGCGACTCGCGTCGCTGGGAAGATCGTCGCCCGGAGTCACATAGCCCTCGGGCCACGCCCGGTCCGGCACCAGGGCCGCCCGCCGCAGCCGGATGCGCCCCTGCGACTGCCCGGTGACTCCCTCGCCCGTCCACACGGCGAAGTCGAGGTCGACGGCGGCCACGTCTCCCCAGGCCAGCAGGGACTGCGCCAGCGACTGCGCGGTCTCGCCGATGTCCAGCGAGGTACCGATCGCGGTCTCGGCGGCGTACAGATGCAGCCTCCTGGCCATGGCGATCAGGGAGACGGTCAGCCCCTCCTGAGGCACCGCGGCGGGCAGGATGCTCATCGAGACCACCAGCTCCGACCCGTCGGCGCGCCGCAGGCGCTGGATCCGGGCGACGTGCGCCTCACCGGTCTCCAGGACCTGCCGCAACCGCCGGGTGACGGTCGGTACGTCGCCGGGGGGCAGGAGATCGACGAAGGGACTCCCGGCCACGGCGTCCAGACCCGCGAACACGGGTGCGGCCAGATTGCAGCGAGTGATTCTCAGATCCCTGTCCAGGTTGACCACGCCGAGAATCTGCTCCTGACCATTGCCCGCCGGGTTGTCGGGTACGCGACGGCGGACGGTGCGGTCGCCCTGCGCGTCGTCAGGACCGGCGCCCGCTGCCGCTCCACCGCGCGGGATGTAGCGCCCCAGGGCACTGCTGACCAGGTCGAACGGCGACGATGACGAGGGGGAGGGTGTGGAGTCCATGCGGCTCTCTCAGCAATCCCCGGCGCAGCGCCGAGGCCGTACTCGGACCCGTGCGACGGGGCCCCGAGATCCCTGACCGCACACCTCATTGAATAACACCGGGGGGTGCTTCGCCCACACCATCGGAACGCGCGGTGAACACGGACGGTGACGGAACCCCGCGGCCGATGGGGCCGTGCTCACCTTGCCGGGGACGTCGCCCGCCGGCATCCGACGACCGCCACAGGACTGCTGGTGCTTGCTCCTTGTCATCTTGATCGTCAGTCCTGTCCCACACTGATGATGCTGATGATGCCGAGCGCCGGGAGCACACGCGGCACCCACGGCGTCACCACTGGCCACGCCCCTGAGCAGGCCGGCACGGTACGGGGCCTCGGCGCCGACCTCTGGCCGACCCTCGGTGGTGGCTGTGCGATTGAACCGCCGGTGGCATCGCTGCCACGGCGGTTGCCGAGATCGACGGTGACGTGGCCCCATCGAGGCCGAAGACCGTCGACACACGCACTTCAAGACCTCAGCGGCAGTCGAGCTGGCCCGCGTTGTGCTTGGCGTCGAGTATCCGACGCACGCTGTCGTTGACCTTGGTCCGGAACGAAGCGTCCTGCCGCATCCGGGTCTGGACGGCCTGTGTCATCGCGGGTACGGTGCTCGGCCGCACCGTGAGGATCATGTCTCCGCCCGCCGCGATGAAGTTCACGGCCCGCTGGGCAGGGGTGAAGGAGCGCACGGCGACCGCGTTCCCGAGGTCGTCCGAGATGACCACGCCCTTGAAGCCGAGTTGGCTGCGCAGCAGGTGATCGATGACCGTCGGTGAGAAGGCCGCCAGGTGCTTGGGGTCGATCTTGGTGTAGGTGGCCGACGAGACCATCACGAACGGTGACCCGGCCCGGATCCCGGCCCGGAACGGCGTGAGGCTCGAACTGCCGGCGGTTGTCACCGAGTCCACGACGTTGGCGGTGGTGTCGGTGTTGCCGATCACCTGGCCCAGCCCGGGGAAGTGCTTGAGCGTGGTCATCACGCCCGACTGCGCGAAGCCGGCGGCGAACGCGCTGGTGTGGGAGGTGACGGTGGCCGCGGTATGGCCGTACTCCCGCTGGAAGGAACCGATGGGGATGTTGCGGGTGCCCAGAGCGGCGGGGACCACGTCGGCGACCGGCGCCAGGTTCAGGTTGACCCCTGCAGCCTTGAGCTGCTTGGCCCATCCGGCGGCCTGGGTACGCAACGTCGCGGTCGACCAGCTGCCCTGGGTCAGGCCGCTGGGCATGGTCGAGAAGCCGGGGCCGTGGAGCACCTGCACCCGGCCGCCCTCCTGGTCGGTCGCGACCAGGAGGCCGACCCGTCGGCCTGCGACCTGGTCCGCTTGGCCTTGGAAACCGTCGACGAGCTTTCTGGTCGCCGTCGTACCGGCGGTGCTGCGGCCGGTCAGCATGACGGACCCCACATGGTTGGCGCGCAGAGTGCGCAGCTGGGCCTGGTCGGGGTTGGCCGCGGCGATTCCCCCCATGAAAAGCTGCCCTACCCGTTGAGCAGTGGTCATGCCGGACAGGTATCGGTCGGTGCAGGTGGCGGCAGATGCCGACCGGGCGGCACTCTCGGTGGCGGGGACAGCTTCAGTGCCGGTATGGCTCGGCACGGCACTGGCGGTACCCGAGGCTCGTGTGCCATGGCTTGCGGGGAGGGATCTGCTTGCAGTGAGGGATCCGGTGGAGTCGGCTGTCCCAGGTGTGACAGATGCACCGCACCCTGTGACGGCAAGCGCCAGAGTGACCAGCGGGATCCCGGTACGCAGGGCTGTGCAGCGGTGGCTCCTGGCCTGCTGCCGGACGCGTATTGTCATGCTTCTTCTCCCGGCTTGGACGAGCCGGGGCTACCGCGCGCTGCGCAGACTTCCATCACGGCGAGCCCGGCTTGCTGCGTCCATCACACCGTACGTTATTGGGCATTTGTTCGCCTCTTGGCATTCCACCAGCGAGTCCGCGAAGCCCGCACCAGCGAACCGCCGTTGTCCTCGGCGCCCAGATGCCCGCGCGAGCCTTGTCGGACGATTTGTCACACGTGAAGAAGCTGCAGTCGTGGCCGCCTCGGAACTACCCGAGGAACGAGAGACGCACCTGACGGTTGGCATTGTCCTTATTGGTGTCCGCCAACCTCCGCAAAGGCAACCCCAGGCTAACCGGATCGCGACGCCTGCCCAGCACCGGTGCCCTGGTCGTAGCCCCTCGGGTTGACCACGGCGGCTGAAGCGGCAGTGAGGTGTGCAGCATTACCTACCGGGAAGCAGGTGGCCGATCCGGTTTCGCACCCCGATCCGCGGACGGCTGACTACCGCGGGCCTTCTCAGCTGCACGGAGTGATGATTTCCCAGTCCTTTGCGGGGTCCCCGGTCAGCAGGTACTCGCTCAGGTACATGTCCGTGCCCTCATGGAGGTCGTCCTCCAAGTCCCAGACGGACTCGCACTCTGGGCAGAGAAAGAACCTCTGTCCCGTGTCCTTGCGCTCATAACAACGAACCCAGTCCTGGCCACATTGCGCGCAGGCGACCTTGTCCGTCAATTCCAGCTCCTCGGGAAGGCCGTGATCGCTTCGTTGCCGTGTTCGACGGTGATCGAAACATATTCCTCCCCGGGGTTGTAACCCACCTGCCGGGCCATGGGGATGATGTAGGTGGTACGAGCGCCCTGTTGGTGGACCGACACCGCCATGGCGCGTCGCCCCCATGCCTCGTCGACCGTTTCCAGCACGCCCTGGTCGCCTGTATCGAACACTCCGTGAGCGGGCTTCGCAGGGTTCTCCCAGGTGTGCTGCATGGCGTGGGTGAAGCGGTGGCCCTCAGCCGAACCCGGACCGTAGTCCAATCCTTCGGGTGAGCGATACCAGCCGCCCCCCGAGGTCCTCCAGCTCACAGCCGTACAGGCCCAGCGGGTCCGACCACGTGTCGGGATGACGGACGTACGCCGAGGGGTTGGGAGCCGGCTTTCAGGGACTTGGCTGAGGTAGCAGGCTGTCTCGGGGTATGTGGTAGCCGCCGGAGTGGCGAATGCCGAACGAGATGCCTTCGTCGTCGCGTTCGACCCCGATGCGGTTGCCGTTGCGGTCGGTCCAGGAGTCCAGGGCCGAGTGGAAGACGCCGAAGGATGGGGACGGAACGGGGGCGGTGACCGTCCAGGTCACGCCAGTCGACGGGTCGGTGACCGTCATCGCGCCGTCCTGTTTGCCGTCACACTCCAGGGCCCAGCGGGCGCCCTTGGACGGCATCGTGGGAACGCCGGATTCCTGCACCGGGTACACCAGGCGCATGCCGTCGGCCGCGGCGAAGACGACCTCCTCGCCCTCGATCTGCAGGCACTCGTCCAGGGTGGAGATCCAGGTCGGGCCGAGGCAGGCCGCCTGACAGGCTCAGATCGGTCTGCGTCATCAGCATCGCGCCGGTCGCCACGTCGATCGGCTCGCCCATGCACGGAGCGTGCTCGGCGTCGCGGGCCGCCGGGCCCAGGTACAGGTGCGTGCACGGCGAACTGCTTGAGCTGGGAATCAAGGCAGGGCTGCTGTACCGCCGCCGACGCATTGGAACCCCCTGGACCCGTCACCGTCCCGGCTGCCGGAGTCGCCACGGCCACACCAGCGCCATCCCACCCGGCCCCGGCTACGCCCCAAGGTCTGCCCGCGCGAAGAGCATGTCTGTCGCACCTGCCGGCTCTTCACCGGGCCGATTCTCCGTCCCGGGCCGGCACAGAAGACTGCTCGGGTGCTTGTCGGGGTTGTCGGCGAGCAGCCGGGCCAGGATGAGCAGCGAATTGAGCGGCGTAGCACAGCGTCCTGTCCGCGCCGTGACGCTCCTGTCCCGCCTCAGGACCGGCCCGGCGCGGACAGGACGCTCGCCACGGTGCGCTCGGCCCAGTCCCCGGTGATGGCACGTCCGGCCAGGTGATCGGCATAGCAGGCGCCCAGCAGAGCCGACGTGAGTGCCTCGAGGTCGGCGTCAGGGGCGAGGCGGCCCTGGCTGCGTGCCGCATCGAGGAGGCGCAGTACCGACCTGCGGCGCGGCAGGACGGCGTACTCGCGCAGCAGCTCCAGAAGCTCCGGCGTGTGATCCTCCTCCGCCAGGCAGGTGCCCGTGAGCGCCATGCCGCGGGTGTGGACGAGGGTGCCGGCGAAGTCGTCGAGGACGGCGGCCAGGTCGGTGCACAGATCGCCGGTCACGGGCAGCGCCGGACAGGGGCGCAGCGTCTTCAACGCGGCTGCGGCCAGCTCCGCCTTGGTGCGAAAGCGCAGATGGATGGTGGCCTTGCTCACGCCGGCGGCCCGAGCGACGGCGTCCAGGGTCATACGTGTGAAGCCCTGGTCGGCGAGCAGGGACAGCGCCGCTTCCAGAATGTCGGCCCCCTTGCCCGGGCAGCGCGGACGCCCCGCGATTCCACGGCACGCCTCGGCCATGTCGGTCTTCTCCATGCGCCGATCCTACTTGCAATACCGAACCACTCGGTTTAGTTTTTGAAGGCGGGCCGATCGTCGCGTCCGCCCTCTCGAAAGGAACCCCTCATGCGTTACGCCGTTCTCGGCACCGGCATCGTCGGCCGGACCATCGCCGCCAAGCTCACCGCCCTGGGCCACGAGACCGTCATCGGCACCCGCGACCCGGAGGGCACCCTGGCCCGCTCCGAGCCCGACGGCTACGGCAACCCCCCGTTCGCCCAGTGGCAGGCCGACCACTCCGCCGTGCGGCTCGTCACCTTTGCCGAGGCAGCCGCCTGGGCGGAGGCCGTGGTCAACACGACCGCGGGCGGCGCGAGCCTGGAGGCCCTGACCGCCGCGGGCGCCGACAACCTGGCCGGCAAGGTGCTCCTCGACATCGCCAACCCGCTGGACTTCTCCGCGGGGATGCCGCCGTCGCTGAACCCGGTCAACACCGACAGCCTCGGCGAGCAGATCCAGCGCGCCTTCCCCGACACGCGTGTCGTCAAGACCCTCAACACCATGAACTGCCAGGTCATGGTCGACCCGTCCCGCGTGGCGGGCGAGCACGACGTATTCGTCTCCGGAGACGACACCGACGCGAAGAAGCAGGTCACCGAACTGCTGGTGTCCTTCGGCTGGCCCGCCGCGAGCGTCATCGACCTGGGCGACATCACCACCGCCCGCGGGACCGAGATGCTGCTGCCCATCTGGCTGCGTCTGTGGGGCGCGCTCGGCCACGCCGACTTCAACTTCCACATCGCGGGCGCCCGCACGAGCGCCTGACCCACGTTCGTGGTGGCCGGGCATCCGGCACCCCAAGCACGGCCGGTCTGCCGGTCCCCGTCCCCGGCCCGGCCAGGTGCGGGTGGAGACATGCGGCCTCGACCCGGTGGACCACCAGACGGCCGCCGTCGACGCCCGTACTGCTCCCGGCCGCGCGTCCCAGGTCGCGACGCCCTCGACGAGAACCTCGTCACCGGCTGGGAGCCCAGCAGCCACACCCCGACCGCCCGCACCACCGGAGCACCGCACCCGATGTCCCCCGCCCCCACCCTGATCGTCGTCGCCCACCCCGACCCGGACGCCTCCCGCGTCACCGCCCGCCTGGCCGAGGCCATACGCGACCTGGACCACGTCACCGTCCACGACATCGTCGCCGCCTACCCCGACGGCCGCATCGACGTCCCGCGCGAGCAGCAACTGCTGCGCGACCACGACGTGATCGTCTGGCAGTTCCCCTGGCACTGGTACTCCGTGCCCGGCGTGCTCAAGTCCTGGATCGACCAGGTCCTCACCCACGGGTTCGCCTACGGCACCGGCGGCATCGCGCTGCGGGGAAAGACGCTGCGGATCGTCACGTCCACCGGCGGCCCCGCCGCCTCGTACACGGCCGAGGGCTTCAATCTCTTCACCATGACGGAACTCATGGCCCCGTTCCGTGCCACCGCCCGTCTCACCGGCATGCACCTGGCCGACCCGCTCGTCCTGCACGGCGCACGCACCGTCTCCGACGAGGACCTCGCCCTGCACGCCAAGCACTACCGCGGGCTCCTGTACGGCTGACACACCCGAGCCGCCGGCCAACCACCCCGAACCACTTCCGTACCGAACCGCTCGGTACGGAAGGCCAACTATCCTGACCAGGTGAGTGGAACGGAAACCAAAGCCGCGGGGCGACCGCGCTCTGCCGAGAAGGACGCCGCCATCCTGCAGGCCGCCCTGGAACTGCTGGCGTCCCAGGGTTACACACGGATGAGCCTCAGCCAGGTCGCCGCCGCGGCGCAGGTCAGCAAGTCCACCATCCACCTGCGCTGGAAGACCAAGGCCGACCTCCTGACAGCGGCCCTCGCCGCCGTCCGCATGGCGGACGCTCCGCCTCCCGGCGGAGACCTCCGCACGAACCTGGTGTACATCCTCGAGGACTTCGCCGCCACCATCGAGCGGGTCAACGGCATGGCACTCATCGGCACCTGCCTCGCCGAAGAGGCCCACACCCCCGAACTCCTCGCCCTCCTGCGCGAACGCACCGTGCTCCCCCGCCGAACCCTTCTGCGAGAGGCCCTGGAGCAGGCGCAGCAGACCGGCCAGATCCGCGAGGACGCTGATCTCGAAGCGGCCGTGTCGGCACTGCTCGGCCCGTTCTACGCCGACTACATGGCCGGACGTGCCGGCCACCCGCAGTGGGCCGAGCAGGCCGTTGACCTGGTCCTCGCCGGAACGCGCGCCGGCAACTGACGGCATGACCGGGCCAGGCGCGGTGCCAGGTCCACGTCAGCACCGACCGTCCCACAGGCCACCCCGGGGCACCTGTGGTGACGAAGGAGACCCAGGCACCGTGCATGGCGTCGGCGATCTCCTGCGGGGGTGCGGACCCGATCAGCGGCGTGACAGTTGCAGGACGAGGTAGGGCAGGCACACCGCCAGGGTGACGGTGCTCATGGCCAAGCGCAGCGATCGGGCGGGGAAGCGGCGCGCCAGGGCGTCGGCGGCGGTGTAGCGGCCGGCTTTGCGCAGCGGCTCGGCGATGAGCAGCATCAGGACGGCGAGGCCGACCACTGTGCTGCAGGCCAGGAGGACGGCGTCGAAGCCGGACACGGCGATGAGGCCCGTAGTGCCCAGCACGGTGGCGGCGGAGGGATAGTCCACGGTGATGGCCAGGCCGTTCTGCCACGGCGTGAGGGTCTGGTTGGTGTAGAAGGTGGGCCGATGCCGGCGCATCACCGTGAGCAGCGGCGAGGGTTCCTTGGTCCCTTGGTCCTGCGCGGCCCTGTCCGCGGCGAGGGCCTGCTGGAAGACCTCGGACTCCTCGACCGACAGGCGCATCCAGAGGCCGACGGCAACCAGCAGCGCGGAGGCGAGGAAGGGGATGCGCCAGCCCCAGGCGAGGAAGGCGGCGGGAGCCTGGGTGTGGGCGCGGGAGGTCAGGGCACCGGCGGCCAGGACGAAGCCGAGCGCGGCGCCACCTTGGGGCCAGGAGGACCAATAGCCGCGCCGCTTGGCGTCGCCGCGCTCGGAGATCAGCAGGACGGCGCCGCCCCACTCGCCGCCCAGGGCGAAGCGATACCGCGCGAGAGCGCGGCGGTGGGGCCGCAGGGCGGGAGACGACGTTGCACTCCCGCCCTGCGGCAGTCGAGGAGGGCGGGGTCAGCCGCCCAGTGCGTGGACCATGGCAGTAATGGCCCTCATCTGGGGGCCACTCCTGACGGCGAAGTCGGAGCCGTCATAGCCCCACCAGTCCCAGCAGCCCTGGGGGTTGTAGGGCAGGGTGCTCGCGATGGCCTGGGGGTAGAGGACGACCAGGTTGTTGGTGTCGGCGTAGGTGTCGAGGTTGCCCCGCTCGGCGAACTCGTCGCCGAGCAGGTACTGGCCGGACAGACAGCCGTGCAGGGCCACGACCAGCTTGCAGGCCGCGCCCGCCGCGCAGGCGGGCGGGGTGTAGACCTGGCCCGTGACGTCCATGCCGTAACGGGGACCGTAGCCCCCGGGGACGTACGCGTTCTGGTTGAAGTGGGTCAACGTGCCTTGCGGTGCACCGGTGTTGGGGGCGTTGACGCCGCCGAGCCAGTGGGTGAGCATCTCGCCCTCGGGGTCGTCGCCGCAGTCGTTCATGAACGGCGCCGTGGTCAGCGGGCAGGCGACCGGGCCGTAGGGGGTGACCCAGGAGTGCCCGGCGCCGTCCCAGTCGTGGTAGCTGGTGCGGGCGCCGAAGTGCTGGTAGAACTCCACGCCGGCGTCGGACAGTTCGTCGTCGACCACGGGGTCGAGGGTGCCGTGGTAGGTGTAGACGGGCTTGTTCCGGAGGTCGGAGACCGGGTCGATCCTGCCCTGGTCGGCCCAGGTGACGGCCTGGTCTTCCAGGGTGGTGACGCCGATGCCCAGGTCGCAGGCCTCGAAGCCGATGACGGTGCCCTGGCCGCAGTAGTACGGTCCGGCGGCGATGATGCCGGCCCCCTGGAAGGTGGCGGAGTAGGCCACCTGGAGCTGTGTGGCCATGAAGCCGCCGGAGGAGACGCCGGTGACGTAGTCGCCGGTGATGTTCAGGTGGGGGAGCGGCGGTGTGGATGCCTGGGCGGGCGTGGTCGGGCCGATCGCGGTCAGAGCTGCGGCGGTGAACAGGACGGCCGCGGCTCTGACCGTCCTCGGTAGGGAGCGGTACCTCATTGAACACACTCCAGTCGGGGGTGGGTGGAGGCCGCGAGTGCGGCCGGGGAACAGGTCGTCCGCTGTTCCTCGTCCCGCGGCGCCCGGGCCCGGCGGGGGGCCCGGTGCGGGAGCCTGGGGCCGGGGTCAGTTCTCCGTGGCCGGTGTGGCGTCGTCGGCCGGGGGCTTGATCTCCCGCTTGAGGATCTTTCCGGTGGGGCCCTTGGGCAGGGCGTCGACGATCCAGACCTGCCGGGGGTACTTGTAGGCGGCGACGCGGTCCTTGACGAAGTCCCGCAACTCCTCGGAGGAGGCCGACGCCACCGGCCTGAGCCCCACCACGGCCGTGACCTCCTCGCCGTGGGTCACGTGCGGGATGCCGATCACCGCGGCCTCCGCGACGGCCGGGTGTTCATAGAGCACTTCCTCGATCTCTCGGGGATAGACGTTGTAGCCACCCCGAATGATCATGTCCTTCTTGCGGTCCACGATCCGGAAGTGCGAGATTGCCTCCGGGCTGGTCACGGCAGAGGGCTCCTTCGACGCAGCGGGACAGGACGGGCGGCAGCGCCCACCGAACGGGCACCAACCAATCGATTGGTTGCTTCCGTGTTTGCGAGACACCATCGGACCGCCGCCGTTCACGTGTCAACCAATCGATTGGTTGCAATTTCGCCTCGTGGTACGGCCTACCGGACTCGCCCATGCCCTTCGGCGCCCGGCCACGACCGGCGAGCACGTGGAGTGATCGTGTGACGGTTGCTTTGGCGGCATGACCGTCGTACCGTCTCACCACCGGGCAACCAATCGATTGGTTGCCATGGTGGCGGGACGTGGGGAGCAAGGACGTGCAGGATCCGGGTTGGGAGCCGCGGCGGCTGGCCGCCGTCTCCGTCGTGCTGCCGGAAGGCGTCACACCACCGGGCACCCGGGGCAAGATCCTGGAGGCCGGCCTGTCCGTGTTCGCCGAAGCCGGGTTCGCCGGGGGATCCATCCGGCAGATCGCCACCCTCGTCGGCATCAACTCCGCCACCCTGTACACGCATTACCCGTCCAAGGGGCATGTCCTGGCGGAACTGGTGCGGATCGGCCATCAGGAACTGCACTCCCGCCTCGCCGAGGCGCTCGCCGGGACCGAGGATCGGGCGCCCGCACAGCTTGCGGCCCTGGTCCGGGTGCAGGTGCTGGTCCATGCGGACTATCCGCTGCTGGCCGTGGTGACCAACGACGAACTGCACGGGCTCTCCCCTGAGCTCGCGGCTCCGGCACTGAAACTGCGGGCAGCGTGCCGCCAGATGCTGCTCGACGTACTGGAACGCGGAGTCAAGGACGGGGACTTCGCCCTGCCGGACATTCTCATGGCCGCCGGTGCAATCGGGGCGATGGGCCTGCGGGTGGCCTACTGGTTCGGCCCGGACCAGCCGTACACCCGCGAGCAGGTCGCCGACGCCTACGCGGAATTCGCCCTGCGCCTGGCCGGCGCACGCTGAACCGGCCAGGGCTCGAACCGGCGCGTGCACGACACCGCCGGCCAGCTCCAGGAGAAGTGATGCAACCGGTTGTCCACACCCGACAGGGCGCGGTACGAGGGCTGCTCGACGGCGGCGGGGTGGCCGCCTTCAAGGGCATCCCGTACGCCGCGCCGCCCTTCGGCGTGAACCGTTTCCGGCCACCGCGGCCGCCCGAGTCCTGGGCCGGGGTTCGCGACGCCTCCGGCTACGGCCCGACCGCCCCCAAAGCCCCCTACCCCGCCCCCTACGACCGCCTCGTCCCCGAGGTGGACATCCCTGGCGAGGACTGCCTCAACCTCAACGTCTGGACGCCCGACCCAGCCGGACAGCTGCCCGTCATGGTGTGGCTGCACGGCGGCGCCTTCGCCAACGGCTCCGGATCCGTCCCCGGGTACGACGGCGGCCGCTTCGCCCGCGACGGCATCGTCTGCGTGACCCTCAACTACCGACTGGGCGCTGACGGTTTCCTCCACCTGGGGGCAGGGGACGCCGCCAACCTGGGTCTGCTCGATCAGATCGCTGCCCTGCAGTGGGTGCGCGACAACATCCGCGCCTTCGGCGGTGATCCGGACCAGGTGACCCTCTTCGGCGAGTCTGCGGGCGCCATGAGCATCGGGGCCCTGCTGGCCATGAGGACCGCCGCCGGCCTGTTCCGGCGCGCGGTGTTGCAGAGCGGCGCCGCGCACCACACCCTCACCCCGTCGACCGCCCGGCTGATCGGCCGTCGCCTCGCCGACATGCTCGGCGTCGCGGCAACCCGCGAGGCCCTCGCCGCCGTGCCCCTGAACCGCCTGGTCCTGGCCCAGCAGCAGCTGCGCGCGGACATCTCGGCCCACCCCGACCCGGCGCGTTGGGGCGAGGTGGCCCGCAACCTGATGCCCTTCGAGCCGGTCGTCGACGGGGTCACCCTGACCCGGCCGGCGATCGACGCCATCACCGACGGAGCCGCCGGCGAGACAGACCTGCTGATCGGTAGCAACAGCGACGAATTCCGCCTGTTCCTGGTGCCGAACGACGTCAGCGGCCAGGTCACCGAACCACTGCTTCAACAGGCTGCGGACGGCTACGGACTCGACGCGCAGAACGCGATCCGCACGTATCGCGAGCACCGCCCGGACGCCACGCCCGGAGAGCTGCTGGCCGCAATCGCGACGGACTGGTTCTACCGGATACCCGCTATCCGCCTCGCCGAGGCCCAGGTCGCGCACCGACCGGACGGCGTGTTCCTGTACGAGTTCGCGTGGCAGCCCCCGACCTTCGACGGACGGCTCGGCGCCTGCCACGCCGCCGAACTCCCCTTCGTCTTCGACAACCTGCACGACAAGGCCTTCACGCCCCTCATCGGCACCGAGCCCCCGCAGCAACTCGCCGACGCCATGCACGCGGCCTGGGTCTCGTTCGCCACCACTGGCGATCCCGGCTGGCCCGCGTACGACGAGGAGCTGCGCACCACCATGCAGTTCGGCCTTCCCCCGCGGATACAGCACGACCCCCGGTCCTGGTCGCGCACCCTGTGGGACGGACGCCGCTGAGCCGAGGCCCGGGCACCATGCTGGCCATGGCGTTCTTGCCACGGCGGCCAGGCCTCCACCGGAGTGCTGGGTTCACATCCCGCCACCCGACCGGCGCCGGGAAACCTGACGCTCCGAGCTGATCCCGCACGGGCCGAGGGGCATTCGGTGCGGCCGGAATTCGGCGCTACAGTTCCGGCACATGCATCAGCCCAGGAAGCTCAGCCGCACCTGACGGTTCGCATTGTCCTTGTTCGTATCGACCAGGCAGACCGACTGCCAGGTGCCCAACTCCAGGTGGCCGGCGATCACCGGGAGGGTCGCGTGGGGCGGGACGATGGCCGGGAGGACGTGGTCGCGGCCGTGGCCGGGGCTGCCATGGCGGTGCTGCCAGCGGTCGTCGGCGGGGAGCAGGGTATGCAGGGCGGCGAGGAGGTCGTCGTCGCTGCCGGCACCCGTCTCGATGATGGCGATTCCGGCGGTGGCGTGCGGGACGAAAATACTGAGCAGACCGTCGCGGCCGGCCGCCGCCTCACGCAGGAAGTCCTCGCAGTCGGCGGTGAGGTCGACGACGCGTTCCCGAGAGCCGGTGGAAACGTGCAGCATTCGGGTGGTGAAGGCATATGGCATGCCCCCATCCTGGCCCATACGCAGGGTTTCGCACCCAGGGGCACAAGGGGGTCCAGAGACAGACGGTCCACAGAACCAGACGCCGTTGACCGTGGCGCGGCCATCTCGCTGCGTTCTGCTGCGCGTTGCGTTCAGCCCTGCTCACCACGCACGGTCATATCGACCTGCTGCGGGTGGCCTCCGCCGCGTGTCGCCGCGGCCGCTGACGCCCTACCCCGCTTCTTTCTTCCCTTGGTCTCCGCTGCTTTTCCCTCGGGCTCCGCTGCCCGGCCGGTGACCCGCCGTTCAGGCGGGCCTGACGTATCCGGCGTACGAGCCGAGTCCTGAGTTCCGATGCTGTGGAATCACGACCCACAGCCGGTGCAGGCCCTCAATCGGAATGCCCCATTCCGGCGTGACGACCTGTGCGTCTCTGGGCTGTCTCATGCAGGGGACACGGGTTCTGTCTCACGATCTTGTCCCTTACAGCCGTCGCCGTTTCCCGCTTCCAGGCCACCCACGAAACACGCAAGGTAAGAAGATCCTCGACCAAGCCCGGGTAGCCGAGGTCGGGTACGCGGGTGCCGTTACCCCTAGGCCGCGAGTCTGAGCAGTACCACGATCCAGACCCGGCAACTCCTCGTCGGACGTAGTCCCGACCGCATGCCCGAACTGCCAGGCGCCCAGCGACGCGGTCCGGCCGCCTACGCCGACGCCGCAGACATGCGCAGGGCGCTCGAGGGCGCGTCGACCCTCATCCTGGCCTCCGGACACCGTACGGGTCGCCGGCTGGAAGAACACGCCACCGCGGTCGAGGCCGCGATCGCGGTCGGCGTGGGCCGGGTCCTGTATGTGCCCCTCGTCAGCGCGGCGCCCACCGCCACCTACCTCAACGCCCGTGACCAGTGGCTGACCGAACAGTTCCTGGCAGAGACCGGGATCCGCCACACAGTGCTCCGGGCGGGCTTCTACGCGGCGACGCCTGCCGCCCTCGCCAACGAGGAACTTGTCGTAAGCGGCCCTGCGCCGACAGGCCGGGCCGCCTTCGTCACCCACGAGGACATCGCCGACGTGATCACGGCCGTCGCCATCGAGGACGGTCCCCGCTCCGAGCACGACGGCGCGACCCTGGAGATCACCGGGCCCGAGGCCCTGACTCTCGACGAAGCTGTCACCCGGATCGCCGCAGCCACCGGTCGGCCCTACCGCTACGAACCCGAGACCCTCGAGGAAGCCTTCGCACGGCGATGGCGACTGGGCATGAGCGGGGAACAGATCGAGACCTGGATCTCGTGGTATCAGGCGATCGAGCGGGGCGAGGTTTCCGTGGTCACCGACGTGGTTCCTCGACTCACCGGCTCACCGGCTCACCGACGACCCCGATCTCGAACGCAGCCTGGTGGCCCGCGCCGAACACCGCCCGGGGTACCGCTGAGTTGAGGCGGAAGCGAAGCCAAGCCCTGTGTGGTGAGGCGGTCGTTGGGCTGTGCATGGAGCGCGGTGAGTTGGGTTGTGCCGGACGGTCTATTGAGGATCGCAAAGCCGCTGATCCCGCGGTCGAAGGTGCGGCCTCAGGGTGGCGGGACGCACGAGAATCGACGGTGCCGCGAAGTGCTCACGCAGGTGGTCGGCGGCGCGCACGAGATCGTCGGAGCTGAACCTGCTGCCGGCGAAGTCGCCCCGGGCTCCCCGATGCCGGCGAGATTCGCATTGAGGACCGCGATTCCGTGTCCGGCCAGCTCCCGGCGGATCCGGGCGACCGCCAACCATCCCTGCCGCACGTATAAAGCAGGGGCGAATACGGCGTACGCCCAAGGCGTCCCCTCAGGAAGGCCCAGGCGAGCCTCGGGAGCGCTGTCCATCAGTGCGTGCAGGCATGCTGCAGTACGAGAACAAGGCTGACACCGAGGACGAGTGCGATCACTCCCAGGACCATCACTTTCGTCTGATCGCTCATCTGCGGCCGTTCATTCGTGCGGAGGGCTCGTTCCTACCGGCGACTCGAAGTCCTTGACGGCCCGGACAGCGAGCCGGCCGTCGCCCGCACTGCAGGCCCGCAAGAGCTGCCGGACACACCCGACATCCGCGCGGGCGAGGGGAACGTGGCTACTGGTTTTCTGCCTGGTCAGAATGGCACGGCAAGGAACTGAGGCGCATCACATGATCTGGTGATCGGTCCGACCGTTCCCTCCCCTGTCGCGAGTAACGGCGAGTGCGGCCGCTTTCCCGGCGGACACGCCCACCCCCCGCCCAATCAGGTGTGGTTGCGGGGACGGGAGCCACCGGCTGGAACCACGGCGGGCACGGCGGAGTCAGGAGTGAGGGCTACCGCCACCACGGGAAGCCCTCGGACGGGCACTGCGGCCGCTACGCCTACGACCGCTGACCGCTTCTACCCCTGGGTCTGGGACCAGCTCACGGAGCTCGGACACGTCAACTGACCCAGGGTGTCCGTCAACGCGAACTCCCCGCACCAGCATCACAGCCCGAGCAACCGGTAGCGCCAAAAGCCGCCCAGCCCTCCACCCCTCGCCGTCGAACGCATCCAGCGCATATCTGCCACACCAACACCTGCCCCGTCGGCCTCGCCACCCAGGGCCCGCGCCGCGCCAGCGCATCGAACGTCCACGAAACATCGGCTCGAGTCCACCGCTTCCAGTCCGCCACGGCGCAAGATCATCGCTTCGCCGGCCGCATGTGAACCCGCTGATTGTGCCAGCGCACGCTGCGCCGGCGTGTAGACCTGGTCACTGCCCAGTCCCATGCGGAGCAGAGGGAGTCTCATCGTGACCAGAACCACGCCCCCGTCATTGACGGCTGGAGGAGCGCCACCAGCTTGCGGTGAGGCCGCAAGCTCCTCATCCACGCCTACCGCGTGCTGCGCGAACTCGACGCGGCACACCAGGGAGAAAGCCCAGCTCACGACTTGATGACCCTCGGCACACGGACTTGACGACTAATTAGCGAGAGCATCACCCTGCGTCATTAGATCTGTCGCCATGCCCACAAGGAGCTCCACGCCAGGAGTGCTGACTGCGCAAGGACCGCTCACTAGATTATGCGATGCACAGCGAACACTGATGGTGTTGGTATTTAGTTCCTGATAGAAGCCGGGGGTGTTTTGCACGATGAGCGGTATTGACAGTGCCCTGAGCTCTACGCCAGCCGAGTCCCAACCTTCCTCGTCTTGCCACACGCGCATCCCGGAGTGCCCCACCACCGATCTCGACTCTCCGAAGTATGAGCCAGGCCAAACATTCACAGACGGACTGGAGCCCTGGCTTTCAGCATGGCTGGCAGTCGGCCAGGAGAATCACTGACATGAAATGCCATTCACCCATCCCCTCGTTGAAGCTGATGAGCCGACAATGATTGACACCGCCATCTGGTTGATCGGATTCCGCTACCACGTTGCCCCCGATCGTATAATTCGGTGCTTCTACCTGGTCGACAACGCCAGGGACCAGCAACAGGCTCGGCGGATCGCCGCCGAACGGGCAGAGACACCCGCCGAACGTGGACGACGCAAGCACCTCATACTTGACCAGGCTTGGACCGAAATACGGTGCCTGCACTGTGACTCCATCGGCAGATGGAAATTCGAGCTCGCGGAGGATTCCCGCTGAACGTCGTCCGCCACGGCCCAGCATGGCAGCGCCAAACCGGGCATGGCGTAGTAGCGGTGAGTCAGTCAGAGCTGGGGAGCGTAGCGAGGGTCTGGCATAGGTGGGACGGTCTTGGACGGGCTGTCCCACCAACGTGTGTCCGCGCCGCATCCAGTGACAGCGGCGGGCGCGTACTTGGTGGCGACACCGCCATCCGGACCAGTTCACCGTGTGGTCGCGGCATGCAGGAGGGTGGCGGACTTCAGCTGCCAGCAGACGACGGATTTCAGCTGGTGTGAGGTCCACGAGGTCGGGTGCGTCGGCCGGGTCACCCCATTTTCTCACTTCTCGACGGCCCTCACCGTGAGGAACGCGTGGGCGAGCATGGTGAGCGTGATGTGCCGGCACCATCCCACGCAGCGGCGGACCTCGTGCTTCTACGACAGTGGCCGCCAGCGGGGTGCAGGCGAGGTAGTACGCGATTTCGTCGGGCTTGCTCATGCTGCGGCGGCCCAGCATCCGCCGCTGCCAGGTCGGCTCGTCGCCGTCGAACTCCCACACTGCGGGCAAGCGGGCGGCTGCCCAGTCGTAGAACCGTTCGCCCTTGGCTCCCGCACCCGCCGACAGATGCTGCCATGCCTCGGGCGGGGCCTGGGCGAGGACGTGGTCGATGCGCGGGCCGTGCACGGGCCGCGACTTGGGCACGGCGAAGAGCGGCGGGGTGCCGGCGTCGATGGCGCACCCCGCCCGCTCACCTCGACGAGACCAGTCAAGCGGCGAAACGATCAGGATCGGCGGCCTTCCAGTCCACCGCCCAGGACTCCGGCGGCTCGATCAGCAACTGCCCCGGGTCCAGCCATTCATAGAGCTCCGCGTAGGAGCGGACCGTGACCGGATCCACGCGCCGGCGCAGCATGTGCGGGCGCAGCTCGGCCGGTCCGTTCACGCCCAGCGAGGCGATGATCTTCAGGGAGCTGTTCACCGTGGCGGACTGGAAGCGCTGGACCCGGACCGACTTGTCGTCGACGTGCAACGCGCGGGCGCGGCGCGGGTCTTGTGTGGCGACTCCGGCGGGGCAGGTGTTGGTGTGGCAGCTCTGCGCCTGGATGCAGCCGATCGCGAACATCATGGCGCGAGCCGCATTGGTGAAGTCGGCGCCCTGCACCATGCGCTTGACGATGTCGGCTCCGGTGGCCACCTTGCCGCTGGCGCCGATCCTGATCCGGTCCCGCAGGCCGGCGCCGACCAGAGCGTTGTGGACCGTGATGAGGCCCTCGGTGAGGGGGCTGCCCAGATGGTCGGCGAACTCCAGCGGGGCGGCTCCGGTGCCGCCCTCCGCTCCGTCGACGATGATGAAATCGGGCGCGGTGCCCTCCTCGATCATGGCCTTGCACACCGCCAGGAACTCACGCCGGGAGCCCACGCAGAGCTTGAAGCCGACGGGCTTGCCCCCGGACAGCTCGCGCATCTCGGCGATGAACCGGATCAGTTCCCGTGGGGTACTGAAAACCTCGTGGTACGGGGGCGAGATGACGGTCCGCCCCTCGGGGACTTCGCGTACCCGGGCTATCTCGGCGGTGACCTTCTCCCCGGGCAGCACTCCTCCGATGCCGGGTTTGGCTCCCTGGGACAGCTTCAGCGACACGCACTTCACGCTGTCGTGAGCAGCCTTTTCCGCGAACCGCGCCCGGTCGAAACGGCCGTCCTCGGTGCGGCAGCCGAAGTATCCGGTACCGATCTCCCACACCAGGTCGCCACCGTGCCGCAGATGGTATTCCGACAGGCCGCCCTCACCCGTGTCGTGTGCGAAGCCCCCGAGGGCGGCGCCCTGGTTCAGGGCGAGGATGGCGTTGGCGGACAGCGAGCCGAAACTCATCGCCGAGACATTGAACAGGGCCATGTCGTAGGGCTTGGTGCAGTCCGGACCACCGATGCGGACCCTCGGCTGCTCCGCCGGCACCGGGCGTGGCCTCATCGACGACTCGAAGTACTCGTAGCCTTCGGCATAGACGTTCCGTTCGGTCCCGAACGCTTGCTCCGCTTCCAAGCCCTTGGCGCGCTGATAGACGAGACTGCGCACATCCCGGTCGTAGGGACGGCCGTCGTAATTGCGCTCAATGAAATACTGCTGCAACTCCGGCCGGATCGACTCCAGCATGAAGCGCACATGTCCCAGCACAGGGTAGTTGCGCAGCACCGAGTGGCGCTTTTGGAGGAGATCGTAGGTACCCACGCCCGCCAACGCCGCGCACAGCACGGCGGCTGGCCACCACCAGGGAGATACGGTCGCCGCGAAGGATCCGAATGCGACTGCGAGGACTCCAATAAATGCGATCGATGCAATTCTAATCACGTGCGAAACCTACTCCTGTCCCAGTAGCGTCACAATGTCTGCATGATGCGATATACGGCACATTCGGCGCACGGAAGTCCTATCGGCTCGGGGTATGCGAATTCCGTCACGCCGGCCCGGCCTGGACCGAACCGCGCGCGTAACGGCCGGCCCATGCGGCCAGCAGCGTCGCGACATAGCGGGCGTCGGCACGATCGGTGAGCAGATGGTCGGCGCCATCGATCGCGACAAAGGACTTGGGGTGCCGTGCTGCGTCGAGGATCCGCTGGGCGTTCTCCACACCTACCGTCTCGTCGATCGGCGAGTGCAGCACCAGGAGCGCGTGACGCAGTCGGCGGATGCGCTCGGCCTGAGGCTGCGCGGAGATGTCGTCGAGGAACTCCCGACGGATGTGGAATACGCGGCCTCCGAGACTCACCTCGGCCTCCCCGTTCCGCTCGATCTCCTCCCGCCTGCCGCCGAAAGCGTGCACGACGTGCTCCGGCTCCGCAGGCGCACCGATCGTGGCCACCGCCGCCGTCTCGGGTATCCGGTGCGCGGCGGCCAGCACGGCTGCGCCGCCCAGCGAATGCCCGATGAGGAGCGACGGTGCCGTGAAGTTCTCACGCAAGTGGTCGGCGGCGCGCACGAGATCGTCCACATCGGAGCTGAATGTACTGTCGGCGAGGTCACCCCCGGACTCACCGATGCCGGTGAAGTCCACACTGAGGACCGCGATTCCGCGTTCGGCCAACGCCCGGCAGATCCGAGCGGCCGCCAACCAGTCCTTGCCGCATGTGAAGCAGGGGGCGAATACGGCGTACGCCCAAGGCGTCCCCTCCGGCAGATCCAGGCGCGCCACGAGCGGGACGCCCTGCGAGCCTACGAACTCGATTTTGCTACTGCGCCTGGACATCCCGGCCCTCCACGCCCCCGACCCCGATCTGGTTTCGTGTGCCACTTTTCTTCGGCAGACGACCGCCGAGTCAAGAAAACTCGAGCGGTATCAGCTCTCTGGCCAGAGTGGACCGGAAAGGAACTGAGAACATCACACAATCTAGCGATTCATATGACTACCAAGTCTCGACTCAAGCTCGCAATACATACCTGCGGCACGGCCCCACCTGGGCGGCAGTCAATCACCAGATCATGCGATGCACTACGCACCTTCCTGATCGAAACTGTCCGCGTTGGCAGTTTCTACTCTCCGGAAACCAGGGAGTGATTGTTTTGCGCACCAAGAACAAGGTCGTACGGCGTATAGCGACCACCGCCGCCGCTCTGGCATTCGCCGGAGGCACCCTCCTCGTCGCCGGGGGTTCCGCGAACGCGGCTGCTCTTCCGGCCGACGCGCGCGTCCCTGCGCGAGCGGGTGCGGTGGCCGAGACGGGAACCGTCGGTGGGCACCACGACGGACATCGCGCACACGTCTGGGACTGTTCCAGTTACGACCGCTTCTACCCGTGGATCTGGGAGCAGCTGAAGACGTTCGGGTTGGCACGCCCGTAGTGGGTGACACCGGCATCGCCCGCGGCCCGAGAGGTTCGGTGGCACACCGCGGGAATATCCGGAACGACGTATACGGCTGTGCCCATGTGGAATCCGGGAAACCTGCCGGTGTCGGAGGAAGTGCGCGAGGACGGACCGCAAGTGACCAAGGAACATACCGGCCACCGAGGCCTCGCGCCGGACCGCCGCAGGAGGCACACCGCTGAGCTGCTCGCCACGTGCGCCGCCTGTCTCATACCCTGGACCGTGATGCTGGGGCTGACGCTGCCGTCGTCCCACCACGTGCACGAGTGGCGCCTGACCTGGGTCGGATTCGACGTGCTGCTCATCATGGCGTTGGCGTCCACGGCGTTCCTGGCCTGGCGGCGCAGCCGTTCGGTCATTCTGTACGCGCACGCCACAGCAGTCCTGCTGATCTGCGACACCTGGTTCGACATCTCGCTCGATGTCGGAACTGAGGACGTCTGGATGGCGGGGGGCCTTGCCCTGGCCACCGAACTGCCGCTCGCCGCCTTCCTCATCCACCGGGCACACTCCCTGATCGCCCTGCTGCCATGGCCGCCCGCGCACACCGCCATCGGCGACACCGCCGGGAGCCGGACGGAACCGGTCCCGGAGGGGGAGACCCTCCCCCCGGGCCTGCGGACGCGTGGATGACCGGAGGGGTTCCGGAGCTCAGATGCCTGGCAGTGGATCAGACGGTCGTGACCACTTGGGCGTACGTCAGGCGTGGGGAGCGCGGGAACCAGGCATTCTCGCCCGGCCTGCCGATGTTGACGACGGCGAGAACCGAATGCTCGCCGTCGCTGAAGAACTCCTTGTCGATGCCCTCGGCGTCGAACCCGGTCATCGGTCCCGCGGCCAGGCCGGCGGCGCGGACGCCGATGATGAAGTAGCCGACCTGGAGGAGCGCATTGAGCCTTGCGGAACGCTCACGCACCGCACGCTCGGCGAAGAGATCCCTTGCCTGCGGGAAGTGGGGGAACTGGCTCGGCAGTTCCTCGTGGAACTCATTGTCCGCGGCGAGGACGGCGACGAGAGGGGCGGCCGCGGTCTTCTTACGGTTTCCCTCGGACAGGTGTCCGGTCAGGCGTTCACGCGCCTCGGCGGAACGAACCAGCACGATCCGCAGCGGCTGCTGGTTCATGCTGGTGGGACCGTACTTGACCAGTTCGTAGATGGCCTTCACCTGGTCGTCCGTCACCGGGTCGTCGGTGAAGGTGTTGGCGGTACGAGCCTCCCGGAACAGAAGGTCCTGGGCTGCGGGGTCGAGTGCGAGTGACATGGTGAACCTCTTACTGCGTGTGCGGCTTTGGCATCTAGGTGATTCGGCGAACTGAGAAACAGAGGAACTGGGCGCTGACAGCAAGCAGATAGACAGCCGTCGTGGTCGTCCCGACGAGCCCCCACAGGAGGGGACCGGAACAGCACCATGCGAGCAACAGGCTGACCAGCGCAGCGAGAGCCGCCATGGGCAGATGGAAGGCGCCCCATATCCACGTGCCGGCCGGGGCGGACCTCTCCGGCTTCATGGGGGAGCCGCCGTACGCGACGGCACCCAGCCCGACGAAGGCGAGCGTCGCACCGGCGAGGAGTGCCAGGACTTCGGCCGTCCCTGGGGCGCCCCGATCGGACGACGTCACGGCGGTGGCGGTCCACAGCGCCAGGGTGTATCCGTGCGGGGCCGCGCTCGCGGCCACAGCTGCACGGAGCTGGCCGCGGTATCCGCGTCCGGTGACCGCGCCGGTGCCGACCGACCCGGGCCGCGGTTGACCATCCGTCCGCGACACGGGGGGAAGTCCTCCCACGCCGGTACTCCTTCTCGAGCGCCTGGTACGCGGCCCGGTCTGCGCCAGGGGAACGACCCGGTCGGTCTCCGGGCTCAGCCGTCCGCATGTGATCGGATCGCTGACGGCACCGTGCCTGTGGCGCCGTCGCGGCCAGGATCACCCGTACGTCAGCCGCCTGCATCGCCCATTCACGGGATCCTCGCCGCCGCGCCCCGCCGCCGCAGGCGTCACTCAGTCCGCCCCGTCGGCGATGCCGCCCCGTTCGATCGCCAGCCGGGTCAGTTCGACTCGTGTGTTGATGCCGAGCTTGGTGAAGATGTGCTTCATATGCGTGTTGACGGTGTGCACGGACACGTAGAGCTGGTCGGCGATGGCCCGGTTGGTGAGGCCCTCCACGACGAGCGGGATGAGCTTCCGCTCGGATTCGGTCAGGCTCTCCCATCCCGCTGCGCCGGTCGTGTGGTGCCGTGGGGCAGCTGTGCGCACGCCGAACTGTCTGAGGCGCCGCATGATCCGTTCGTGATCGCGCAGGGCTCCGCATGCCGACGCCAGCTCACCCGCCTCTTCGAAATACGGGATCGCCGACGTGCTGTCGCCCGACGCGGCCACGCGGTCCCCGAGGTCCTCGCAGACCGCGGCCAGGGCCAGCCGCCTGCCGGTACTCCGGTAACCGGTGACGGCGGACGCCAGTGCGCCCCGGTCGTGGTGGAGCAGGCCGTCCACATGGGCACGGACCGTCCCGACGATCTGCTGGCCGCCGTCCTGTGCGGCCAGGGTGCGCAATGCGCCGGACACGGCCTGCGCGAGCGAGGGGTCCTCGCCGCGGAGCGCCATGCGCACGATCCCGGGCCAGTGGGACGGCGGCACCGCAAGCAGGCGTGCCGGCTCGGCGTCCGTGAAGCTGCCGCCCATCGCCGCTGCCGCTGCGGTGTCCCGGCCCTCCGCGTCGGCCAGGCAGGCGCGTGCGAGCGACACCCACAGGCCGAACCGCTGGGTGCTCGTGCCGGATCCGGCTTCGGCGGCGCGGAGATGGTCCCTGGCTTTGGCGAGGTCACCGCGTCTGATCTCCACCAATGCCAGGACGGAGCGGGCCTGCGGATTCGGCTGGGTGATCTCGAGTTCGTCGGCCACCATCAGACTGGACTCGGCCTCCACGGCCGCGTCGTCCAGCGCCCCCTGTTCGAACAGCGCGCAGGCACGGCTCGCATGCCAGTGGGGAAGCGACCAGCCCAGGCCCAGCGTCTCCGCTTCGCGCTGCCCCTCCCGCAGCACCCGCTCGGTGTCCGCGAGCCGGTCGGTGGCGGTCAGCACCGTGGCCAGCCACAGCGCGGGAATCCGCGGAGGCCGCAGGTAGAGTACGCCGGACTCCGTGCCGGCGGCGCGTGCCGTGGCCTCCTCGGCGAGCTCAAGGGCGCGGGCCAGGCGCCCACGGTAGAAGAACGTCTGCGACTGGAACACCATGGCGCTGACGACGACGGCCGGGTCCTCGCTGCGGTAGGAGGCCTCGACCAGTCCGATGTCGGTCTGCTCGGCAGCGGTGATGTCCCCGAGGTACACGTGGCCCGTCGCCTTGGTCTTCAGCAGCCTGATGCGCAGGTCAGTCGGCAGCCCGGGAAGGACCAGAGCCTGCTGGAGGTGTGTCATCGCTGCGGCATCGTCGCCCGCGGCCTGGTGGATCTCGGCAGCCACCAGGCGCAGACGCGCCTCCTGCACCGGCTCCAGCCGGTCCGACAGGGTCGCGTCGACCAGGTCGAGCGCCTGGTGCACCCGGCGGGTCCGGCCGAGGTACTCCGCGGCGTCGGTCAGCAGGGCGATGCGCCGCCGGTCGTGCAGGGGCAGCAGTCCGGCGATCTGCTGGGCCAGGTCCGCAGCCGCGTCAGGGGCCGACGAGGACAGTTCCCGTACCGCGGTGGTCAATGTGGTTACGGCGTCGTCGTCGACCGGGCCGCCCGACAGGACGACGTGCCAGGCCACCTCGGCCGATCGTGCCCCGATGCCCCGCAGAATGTCGGCGGCCTCCCGGTGCAGAGCGGTCCGCACGGCCGGCGCCAGATTCTCGTGGACGGCCTGCCGCATGAGGTCGTGGCGGAACGCCAGTCGCGGCCCGTCGCCGGAGAGCAGACCGGCGTTCAGGGCCGCCTCGACGCCCGACAGCAGGCTGCCGACCTGCCTGCCGAGCATGCGGGCGGCCGTACCGAGGTCGAACTCCCGGCCGAGGACGGACCCGATCTGGAGGAGGCGCACGGCATCCTCCGGGAGCCGGTCCAGACGCGCGGCGACGCTCCGCCGGAAACCGACGGGGATGCCGTCGTGCAGCAGGCTCGCCACGCCCGCCTCCACTTTGACGGCGTCCGTGTCGACGAAGGCGCGCACCAGTTCGATCGCCAGGAACGGATTGCCCGCGACGCCCCCCAGGAGCCGGGCCAGCGCGGGTGACGGTTTCGCCCCGAGGACGTCGGCCGCGATGTGCTGCAGCTCCTGCTGCGGCAGGGGGCCGAGGGTCAGCCACCGGGCTCCGAGGTGTTCGAGGTCCTCCCGCACCCTGGCGACGGTCGGCCGCTCGGTCTCCGACCGTACCGCCAGCACCCACAGGATCCGCGAAGCCGCCAGTCGCCGGGGCAGGGTGCGGAGCAACAGGAGCGTGGCCGGATCCGCCCACTGCGCATCGTCCACCAGCACGGCCACCGGGGCGCGCTGGGCACGGTCCTCCAGAGCGTCCGTGATCCTGTCCAGCAGCCACAGCCGCTGATCGTCGGTGGCCGCGGCCGCTCGTTCGGAACCGTCGGAGAACTGCAGGGCGGACTGCAGGGCGGCTCCGGCGGCGTACTGGTCGAGTTCGTCGGCCCGTACGGACACCACGTCGAACCCGGACCGCCGTGCCATCTCGTCCAGCTCCGCGAGCAGCCGGCTCTTGCCGACGCCGGGTGCGCCTTCCACGACGACGCAGGCACCCCGCCCGGCACGCACCGCGTCCAGGGCCTCACGGACAGCCGCCATTTCGCGGCCCCGTCCCCTGAGGCGCAGGCCGTTCACGGCCCGGTGCCCACGCCCACCGGGCCGGTCGCCCACGGGGTCTGTGCTGCGCATGGGGCCAGCATGCCGCACGGCCACATCGCCCTCAACGCCGGTTCGTGTGTGCCCGGCGCTTTCACCCGGGTGATTGCCGGTTCCGTGCCGTCCGCTCACCCCGCCACGACACATCCTTCGGGACGTCCAGATCTCTTGCCCCCCGAGAGGAGCACGATGTGCGTACAGGCAAGGAATACCTCGCGGCACTGAACGACGGCCGCACGGTGTGGGTGGGTGACGAACTCGTCGACGACGTGTCCACGCACCCCAAGACCAGGGCGTACGCCCGGAGCCTCGCGGACTTCTACGACCTGCACCACCGTCCCGACCTCCAGGACGTCATGACGTTCCTGGACGAGGACGGTGTCCGGCGGTCCATGACGTGGTTCCAGCACCGCTCCAAGGAGGACCTGCTGCGCAAGCGGCGCTACCTGGAGACGGTGCAGCGGGAACTGGGCGGCGGTGCGATCCCGCGCACGCCGGACGTCAACAACTACGTCCTGCTGACCTACGTCGACGACCCCGAGCCCTGGAGCAGCCAGTCCGTCGGGACCGACGGGCGGGACCTCACCGGTGGGATCCTCGACTTCTGGAACGTGATGCGGGACGGCGACCTCAACGCGACGCCGGCCTTCGTCGACCCGCAGGCGGACCGTTCGCGCGATTCGGCACAGGCCATCTCCCCCGCACTGCGGGTGGTCGCCACCTCGGACGAGGGCATCACCGTGCGGGGTGTGAAGTCGATCAGCACCGGCGCGGCCTTCGGGGACTGGATCCACATCGGCGTCTTCTACCGCCCCGGCATCGTGTCGGAGCAGATCATCTACGGGGCGGTGAAGCCCAACACCCCCGGGGTCACCATCATCTGCCGCGAGAGCAACGTCCGCGACGGCGAGGAGGTGGAGCACCCGCTCGCCTCGCAGGGTGACGAGCTGGACAGCATCATCGTGTTCGAGGACGTGCTCATCCCCTGGAACCGGGTCTTCCACGTCGGCAACCCCCAGCACGCCTCGCTGTACCCGCAGCGCGTCTTCGACTGGTTGCACTACCACTCGCTGGTGCGTGCCATGGTCAAGGCCGAGCTGATGCTCGGTCTGGCCCTGCTGATCACCGAGCACATCGGCACCTACCAACTGCCGCCCGTCCAGGCGCGGATCGCCCGGTTCGCCGGCTTCCTCCAGACGCTCAAGGCGCATGTGATCGCCTCGGAGGACGAAGGCTTCTTCACTCCCGGCGGCATCTACAAGCCGAACGTCCTGATGTTCGACTTCGGGCGGGCGTACTACATCGAGCACATCACCGACCTGACCCACGAGCTCATCGACCTGTCCGGTCGTGCCGCGCTCATCTATCCCACCGAGGGGCAGTGGGAGCGGCCCGAACTGCGGCCGTGGCTGACGGCGCTGCAGACCGGACCGGTCGGCAGGCCGCACGACCGGCTGAAGATCAGCCGGGTGATCCGCGACATGTTCCTGTCCGACTGGGGCGACCGCATCAGCACCTTCGAGAACTTCAACGGCACGCCCCTGCTGGCCATCCGAAGCCTCACGATGAAACGTGCCGAGATGTCCCCCACCGGCAGCATGGCGGACCTCGCGCGCAAGGTCTGCGGCATCGAGAGCGTGAGCAACGACGGGGAGCAGGAGACCGCGTACCTGGCCCAGGCGGACTACGCCCGACGCCAGGACGCCTCTCGTCAGAACGCCTCGTAGCAGGATGCCGGGGCCCGGGTCAGAGCATGCCGCACTCCCGGGCCCTGGCGACCGCTGCGCTCCGGTCGTGCGCACCGAGTTTGCGGAAGACCGCCCGTACCTGTGTCTTGACGGTGTTGTGGGACACATAGAACTCGGCGGCGATCTCCCGCAGTGTCAGCGGACCGCACAGGGCGCGGAGCACCCGGCGCTCGCCGAGCGACAGCTCCTGGGGGCCGGACACGACGAGCGGCACGACGGTGTCCTCCCCGACTCCCCCGAGCAGATCCGTGAGCACTCCTGGTGACTCGCACCGGGCCGCTGCCCGCTCGGCCGCCTCACGGGCTTCCCGCGCGGCGTCCGCGTTGCGTCGCGCAGTGGCAAGTCGTGCCCGTGTGCCGTGATACAAGGCGTGCATCTGGGGTTCGCTTCCTGTCCTGGACGAGTCCGCCAGCGCCGCTTCCGCATCGGCCAGGGTCCGTTCGGCCTCGTCGGCCCGTCCCTCATCGAGGAGCAGGCCGGCCCTGCCGATGTAGGCGGGCGCCGCGACGAAGTGCCGCTCCAGCCCGGCCGTCCCGGCCGCGTCCAGGGCTTCGTCGCTCAGCATGCGCGCCGGCTCATGGCGTCCGGCCAGCAGGGCGCACAGCGCCCGCAGCCCCAGCGCGCGGACGAGCGTCAGGCCGTGCCCCGCGGCATGCGCGTCACGGGTCGCCTCGCCGAGCAGCGCCTCGGCCTCCTCGTACCGGGAGGTCCACAGCAGAGCGGTACCGCGGGCCGTACAGGCCAGGGCACGCCAGGAAGTCAACGGGACGGTGCCGGCGAAGACGGTTTCGGCGAGACGGTCGCCGGTCAGGACCTCCCCCTGCAGCCAGCAGGCCACGGCCCGGGCGACGGCCGCCGCATCGGACACCGTGCTGCCTTCGCCGACCTTCTCCGCTCCCGGCCCCCTGAGCCGGACCACGTCCAGCCAGCGCCGGGCCGTGTCCGGAGCACCCCCCGACAGGGCGGCCATCGCCGCCACGACGCACAGTCTTGCGTCGGCGGCGACCGTGCGGAGCGGCAAGAGCTCCAGCCATTGTCTGACCTCCCGACCGCGGCCTGCCGAGATCGCCTGTTCCCAGTCGTGGAGTATCGACGCGACGGCGGCGGCCTCGTCACCGCCCCGCACCCAGTGCCGTACGGCCGCGGTCGTCTCGCCCTGCCGTGAGTACCACCGAGCCGCCGATCGGTGCAACGGTACGGCGGTCTCCGGCCCTTCGGATCCGAGGAGGTCGCAGAGCAGCGCGGACAGTGCGCGGTGACGCCGGTATGCCGAGGGATCGGCGGCTACCGGGACGAGCAGCTGGACGGTCCGTGCGAGCTCGCGCAGCAGTACGCCCGCCCGGTCCCCGGCGAGGGCCCGGCACGGCCCGGCACTCAACTCGTCGAGCACACTGGTGCGGAGCAGGAACTCGCGCTGTTCGGTGGTGAGCCGGTGGAGCACCTCGGTGGCCAGGTACTCGGTGACCGCTCGCCTGCCGCGGGCCAGGTTGGCCACCGTGTCGGCGTCGTCCGACGAGCGGGCGAGGGTACGGCCCATGATGCACAGCGCCGCCGCCCACCCCTCGGTGGCCTCGTACACCGCGCTCGACGTGTCCGGGGCCGGAGCGGACCCGAGCAGATCGATGAGCAAGGCCTGTGCCTCCTCGGGGGTGAAGGCCAGGTCGTGCCGGTCGAGTTCGGCGATCGCGCCCCGGGCGCGCAGGGTCGGTACGGGTCCACCCGGAATGTGACGGGTCGACAGAACGACGCGAAAGCCCTGCGGAAGCCTTGTCAGGAAATCCGAAAGGCTGCGGACCGCATCGACGTCCGTGATCGATTCCACTCCGTCGAGGATCAGCGCGAGCGGTCCCTGTCCGTCCAGTCCGCTCACGAGGCTCGGCAGGATCTCCTCGAGCCATGCGTCGAGTGTCCACTCGCCGCTGTGGGGGCGGACGGGCAGTTCCGGCCGTACGTGCTGCAACGCCCGCAGGATGCCGGCCCAGAGCCGGCCCGGGGCGTTGTCGTACGCGTCCAGGCTGAGCCAGGCGCACGCGCCACGAGTTGCGAGGCTTCGCGACCACTCGGTCAGGAGCACCGTCTTTCCGGCACCGGCGGGCGCGGAGACCACCACCACGGGCTCGGTCGACGCGTCCAGCCGGCGCAGCAGCCGGGGGCGGGTCAGCTGGTGCGGGGGCTGGTCCCCAGGACGCAGCTTGAAGGTCGGCACGGAACTGGTCATGGCACCTTCGGTGGAGTCGTCAGGACTGGTGGAGCCCCCGGCGTCCGTGGCTCGCCTGCAGGAGCCGGACGCCGGGGGCCGTAGCGGACCGGGGCAGGGATACGGCAGCCTTCGCCGGGCCGCTGTCACCCGCGCTAGCAGGGGGGCCTGAGCGTGCCGAAGTCTCCGCCGAAGTGGAGCAGCGGCCGGCCTTCCATCCGGTGTTCGAAGTGACGGACGTCGCCCACGAATATGGTGTGATCGCCGCCGGGCAGCGCCGCGGCGACGTCGCACACGACAGCCGCGATGGCGTCCTTCAGCACCGGCACGCCGTGGTCGTCGATGGTCTCCACACCCGCGAACTTGTCGGGCTTGGAAACGGCGAAGTTCCGCGCGAGGTGCTCGCTGTCCTCGCCGAGGACGTTGACGGCGAAGCGACCGTGCTCCGCGATCGCGGTCCGCGTGTACAGCTGGTTGCCGATGCACACGAGCAGTTGGAGCGGCTCCAGCGACAGCGCGGAGACGGCGCTCGCCGTCATGCCGATGGGCGTGCTGCCCGAGCATGTGGTGATCACGCTGACACCCGTGGCGAGCCGGCTCATCGTGGCTCGGAACCCGAAGACGACATCAAGGGTTTCACTCATTTGAGGACCTCCGTGAATTCGGGGCTGAACCCCGCGGTGTGATGAAGTGTTCGACGTCGGCCGTCCTCGTGGATGATCGGCTCGTGTCGTGGTGGCGCCGTGGGGATCAGTCCGTGACGAGGGGTTCGAGGACGAAGGTGTGGCGCAGCAGGGTGTACGGCACGTCGGTCATGCCCCGGCAGGGCCCGGCGTCGGCCGGGTAGGTGTCGTAGCGGTCGACCAGCGACTCCTTGACGCCGAACACCGGATCGGTGTCCAGGTGCGGGTCGTCCGAGGGGAACAGCATGGTGGTCACGCGCTGGAATCCCGGCGCTTCGATCAGCAGGTGCACATGGGCGGGACGCATGAGCGACCTGCTGGTCGCGCTCATGAGTTCGCCGACCGGGCCGTCACCGGGGATCGGGTAGCTGGACGGGCGAATGGAACGGAAACCGAAGTGCCCTGTCCCGTCGGTGCGGAACAGCGCGCGCATGGCCGGCTCGTCCAGGCCGGGCACCTCCATGTCGTAGTGGCCGTCCGCGTCGCTGTGCCAGACGTCCACCGCCGCATCGGCCACCGGCGCTCCCTCGTGGTCCACGACCCGTCCCTCGAAGAACAGCGGGGTACCGGACAGACCCCCGGAGATGTCGGCGGCGTCGGCCTGCTGCGGCCTGTCCGCCCTGAAGTACGGGCCCAGCACGCTGTTCTGCGTGGCCTGGCTGGGGCGTCGGTTGCTCAGGGCGTCGACCAGCATGGTGACGCCGAGCACGTCGGACAGCAGGATGAACTCCTGACGCGTCGGGGTGCACGTCTGCCCGGTGCGCGTCAGGAAGTCCACTCCCCGGGCCCATTCGTCCTCCGTCAGTTCGACGTCGCGGACGAACGCGTGCAGGTGCCGCACCAGTGATTCCAGGATCTCGGCGACGCGGGAGTTCTTGGTGTCCCGCATGGTCGAGATCACGGCCTCGGTGATGGTGTCGCTGGTCAGATCACGCATGACGCGCTCCCGTGGTGGTTGGGTGGTGGACCGCGGACTCGGTCCGGGGATGTCCGTCGCCGGATGATGTGCACGGCGGCTGTCCGGCCCAGGCGCGGGCCAAGAGGGCGCGTACCGCCGTCCGTTCGACTGGTCGCGGGTTCCAGTAGCCGTCGCGCACGATGAGTTCGGCCGCCTGCTCGATGCCCGATTCCGGCATGCCGAGGTCCCGCAGTGCCCTGGGGGCGGCGAGCCGTCCCGCGAAGTCGAAGAGTCCCTTCGCGGCGTCGGCCGCCGACAGCGCCCTTGCGATGCGTGCCATGGCCTCGGGCGCCGCCGGTGCGTTGTAGGCGACCACGTGCGGCAGCACGACCGTGTGGGTTTCGGCGTGCGGAAGCCCGAACGTGCCCCCCAGCACATGGCACACCTTGTGATGCAGGGCCATGCCCACCGTGCCCAGGCACGTGCCGGCCAGCCACGCCCCGTACAGGGCGTCGGCCCGCGCCTCGCCGTCGTCCGGACGTTGTGCGACGACCGGGAGGGAGCGGATGAGGGATTCGAGCGCTTCACCGGCCATCAGGAAGGCGAGCGGGTCCCGGTCCTGTGCGTAGAGGGCCTCCACCGCGTGCGCCATCGCGTTGATGCCGCTGATCACCGATGCCGCCGCGGGAAACGTGAACGTCAGGTCGACGTCGTACACCACGGTCTTCGGCAGCACTTCCGGCAGCCGGCGGGTCGTCTTCCGGCGCCCTTCGGTCTCTCCGAGGATCGGCGTCATCTCCGAGCCGGCGTACGTGGTGGGCAGCGCCAGCTGTGGCAGCCCGGTCCGCAGGGCGATCGCCTTGCCGAGGCCGATGGTCGAGCCACCGCCGATGGCGAGCACCGAGTCCGCTCCCACGGTTCTGGCATACGCGACCGCCTTCTCCGTGACCTCGACGGGGGTGTGCGGAGCCGCTTCCGTGAAGGTTCCCACCGCCGCCGTACCCAGTACGTCGTGTACCTCCACTGCCTGGCCCGCTTGACCAGGTGTGCACAGGATGAGCACGCGACGGCATCCGAGGGCATCAGCCTCTTCAGGGATACGGCTGCGCGTACCGCTGCCGAAGACCACCTTGGTGATCTGTCCCCGATGCACGAATGTCTTCATGAGAATTCCCCAGTCCCGCCGTCTGCTTGGAACCAAGACTTTCGATGCCTGATTGACGGGGGTCAACGTAATCCGCGAGGGATAACGGGCACCGGCGTTGAAATACCTTGTTCGTGCGACAGGCTCCGCGCCCGGGGCCTCCGGCTGTCGACGGACATCACTCGTCTGCGCGATGCGGTGGGTGTCCATGGGCTGGATCGTGGATCCGGACCTCTGTCAGGCGGAGATGCCGGTCGAGGTCACCGGAACGGCGTCCGAGGGGTCCGCATTCACGAGCGGCGAGGGTTCAGGTCGGGGGGTGCCGAACCCAGGAATACGGCCGCTGTCCGTGCGTCTCCCGGACCAGGTGCGGACCGGTCCGGCGCGCACCTGATCGACGGCTGAGATCCGGCCGTCGTCCCCACCCCAGGAGGCACCATGACCGGAACCGACTGCGAGGCCGACCCCGACATCCCGCTGAGTCCGGCGGCGACGGGGAAGACCGATGAGGACGCGAAGGCTCTGGCGGACCACGACATGCAGGCCCGCTTCGAACCGGCACTGGTACACCGTGACCGGCTTTTCGCGGCCGCCGTGCGGATGACCGGCAGTCCGACCGACGCCGAGGACCTGCTCCAGGAGACGTACGCCCGGGCCTACGCCTCGTTCCACCAGTTCCGCGAGGGCACGAATCTCAGGGCCTGGCTGTACCGCATCCTCACCACCACGTTCCTCAACCACCGCCGCAGTCAACGCAGGCGGCCGCAACGCGACGACACGACGGCGATCGAGGACTGGCAGATCGCCCGCGCGGCCTCGCACACCTCGTCGGGACTGCGCTCCGCCGAGGCCGAGGCGCTCGACCACCTGCCCGACTCGGACGTCAAGGCGGCGCTGCAAGCCGTCCCGGAATACTTCCGGACGGCGGTGTACCTCTTCGACGTCGAGGGCTTCACCACCCGTGAGATCGCCGACATCATGCAGACTCCCGTCGGCACCGTGCTGTCCCGACTGCACCGAGGTCACCGACGGCTGCGCTCGCTGCTGGAGGACTATGCCCAGGAGCACCGTCTCGTCCCGGCGGGCCACGTTCGAGGCAGTGGGTCCGCACCACGGGCTGGTGAGCGAGGTCACCCGGGACGGCGGCGGAAGGCGGGATGCACGCAGGGGGCAGCGGTGTTCCAACAGCGCATGGAACACCCGTTGACAGCCCTCCGGCCCGGTGTCCGGGACAGCCCCGGGCCGGAGGGCTCGACTCCCGTACCGAGTGAGTGAGGAAGAGATGCCGAGACCCAGCACCGGTGCCGTCGATGCCGAGCTATGTGCACTCCTCGTCATGCCGGACGGCTCGGCGGTGCCCGTGTCCACGCGACTGGGCTATCGTCCCGACGATCCCTACGCGGTCCGTGCGACCTTCCGCCTCGGCGGTGACCGGGCGGTCGAGTGGTTCTTCGCCCGTGAGCTCCTGAGAGAGGGGCTGCTCCAGCCAGTCGGTATCGGCGACGTCCGCCTGCGCCCTGCTTGGCACCAGGGACAGCACATGGTGCAGATCGTCCTCACGCCGCCCGCAGGACGGGCGGACCTCATGTTCCCCTGGCCGGTGGTGACGGAGTTCCTGCAACGCACCGATGCGGTGGTGTCACCCGGCACCGAGCACGTGCATGTCGACCTGGACACCCAACTGATGCATCTTCTCGCAGAGCACTGACCCACACCCACGATCGATCGATCATCGATCACAGCGATCGGGACAGGAGAGCACGATGATGACCGTGCTGTCGCCGATCTTCGCTCTGCTCGCAGCGGCAACCAACGCACTGGGAACCGTGATGCAGCGCCGGGCCGCCACCGTCGTCCCGCAGTCCAGCGGTCTGCGCATCGGCCTGATGTGGGACCTGCTGCGCACACCGGTCTGGCTGCTCGGCATAGGTGGGGTCGCCCTCTCGGCGATCTTCCAGGGCGCCGCGCTGG
The DNA here is from genome assembly GCF_055581585.1 of Streptomyces sp. NPDC031426. Lineage (NCBI taxonomy): Bacteria > Bacillati > Actinomycetota > Actinomycetes > Kitasatosporales > Streptomycetaceae > Streptomyces > Streptomyces sp. NPDC031426. The sequence goes on along the minus strand of NZ_JBVIJE010000008.1, from coordinate 30,014 downwards.
CCACCGGCGCCCTGGCGGTCGTACAGCCGCTCTTCATGCTGGAGTTGCCGTTCGTGCTGCTGCTCGCGAGCATCGTCTTCGGGCGCCCGTTGCCCCGGGCCGGCTGGGTGCCCGTCGGCAGTATCGGGGGCGGCCTGGGCCTGGCGTTGTTCGCGGCCGCGCCGACCGGTGGCACTCTCGGGATCCCCGCGGCCCGGTGGACAGCGGTACTGACCTGCTGCCTGCTCGCCGTGGTGGTGCTGTGCAGCGTCGCGGTCAGGCTGCCCAACGGCGCGGCGCGCGCCGCGTGCATGGGCCTGGCCGCCGCCGTCTCCTACTCCCTCACTGCCGCGCTCATGAAGTCCTCGACCGCCGCCCTCGGCCGCCGGGGTATGGGTGCCTTCTTCACCACATGGCAGACCTATGCGTTCGCAGCCCTCGGCGTGTGCGCGCTGTTCCTGCTGGAGAACGCCATGCAGTCCGGACCGCTGGTCGCCTCCCAGCCTGCCCTGACCCTCGGGGACACCCTGGTGAGCCTGGCGCTCGGCGTCACCCTCTACGGGGAAAGACTGCGTGGTGGCTGGTGGCTGACCCTCCAGGTGCTCGGGCTCGCGCTGGTGGCGTACGGGGTCGCCCGCCTGTCACGTCAGCATCTCGTTCCCGCAGGAATGTGAAATACCCGATTCGTGCGAGAGCGGCCGACGGCACAACCCTTGAATCGCAGCCAATATCGCCGATCTGCGGGATGGCCAAGCGCGCCGTGGCATCGGACCGTGGAACCAGCTCTCAGCGGACGGCCCCGGCAGGCTGAATGCACATCGGGCGGACATGTCGGCGGCGTAAAACACTCCGTGATGGACACAGAATTCACGCGAGCATCTGGAGATCCGAAAAATATGGGGAAATTGGTCAATACGGCCCTGGAGGCCGTGGCGGATGTGCCGGATGGAGCGTCGTTGGCCGTGGGCGGGTTCGGATTGAGTGGTGTGCCGAACGTGCTGATCCAGGCCCTGTTCGAGCGAGGCGTCGGCGGGCTGTCGGTCGTCTCGAACAACTGCGGGGCAATGGATTCGGGCCTGGCGGTACTGCTCTCGGCGGGCCGGATCGGACGGGTGACAGGATCGTATGTCGGGGCGAACAAGGAGTTCGCGCGGCAGTACCTGTCCGGTGAGCTGGAGGTGGAGCTGATCCCGCAGGGCACGCTCGCCGAACGGCTGCGCGCCGGCGGCGCGGGCATCCCCGCCTTTTACACCCCGGCGGGGGTGGGCACGCAGGTGGCCGAGGGCGGTCTGCCCTGGCGCTACGACGGCTCCGGCGGGGTCGCACTGGCCTCGCCGGCCAAGGAGGTGCGGGTCTTCGACGGCACCGAGTACGTGCTCGAACGCGGCATCCGCACCGACTTCGCGCTGGTGCGGGCGGCGCAGGGCGACCGGCACGGAAACCTGGTGTTCAGCAAGTCCGCCCGCAACTTCAACCCCCTCGCGGCCATGGCCGGCAGGCTCACGATCGCGGAGGTGGAGGAGCTGGTCGAGCCCGGCGAGATCGATCCGGACGCGGTGCACCTGCCCGGCATCTTCGTCCAGCGGGTGTTGGCCCTCACCCCGCAGCAGGCGGCGGACAAGAAGATCGAGCGGCGGACGGTGACCAGCTGATGGCCTGGACTCGTGAGGAGATGGCCGCCCGCTCCGCGCGTGAGCTGCGCGACGGCCAGTACGTCAATCTCGGCATCGGCCTGCCCACGCTGATCCCCACCTACCTGCCGCCAGGGGTGGAGGTGATCCTCGAGTCGGAGAACGGCATCCTGGGCACCGGCCCCTACCCGGGTGCGGACGAGGTCGACCCGGACCTGATCAACGCCGGCAAGGAGACCGTCACGGTCCTGCCCGGCGCCTCCTTCTTCGACTCCGCACTGTCCTTCGCGATGATCCGCGGCGGGCACATCGACGTCGCGGTGCTGGGTGCCATGCAGGTCTCCGAGCAGGGGGACCTGGCGAACTGGGCAATCCCCGGAAAGATGATCACGGGGATCGGCGGTGCGATGGACCTGGTCCACGGCGCCCGCACGGTCATCGTCGTCATGACGCACACAGCCAAGGACGGCTCGCCGAAGATCCGCACCGAGTGCACGCTGCCGCTGACCGGGAAGCACTGCGTGAACCGGATCATCACCGATCTCGGTGTCCTCGACGTCACCGACGAGGGGCTTGTGCTGGTCGAGTGCGCACCTTCCGTCGACGTCGAGGAGATCATCGCCAAGACCGACGCCAAGCTGACCGTCACGGAGGGCCTGCTGTGAACCCCGTCTACATCGTCGACGCCGTGCGCACGCCGATCGGGCGCTACAACGGCGGCCTGGCCTCGGTGCGCCCCGACGACCTGGCTGCCCACGCCATCCGCGAACTCCTCTCCCGCATACCCCAGTTGGACCCTGCGCGCATCGAGGACGTGTACCTCGGCAACGCCAACGGCGCCGGCGAGGAGAACCGCAACGTGGCCCGCATGGCCGCCCTGCTCGCCGGCCTGCCCACCAGCGTGCCCGGGGCGACGGTCAACCGGCTGTGCGCCTCCGGACTCGAAGCCGTCATCCAGGCCGCCCGCGCCATCGCTGTCGGCGACGCCTCCGTCGCCATCGCCGGCGGCGTGGAGTCCATGACCCGCGCCCCCTACGTCCTGCCCAAGAACGACGGACCGTTCCCGGCCGCCCACGCCGAGCTGTACTCCACCACGCTGGGCTGGCGCATGGTGAACCCGGCGATGAACCCGCAATGGACCATCCCTCTCGGGGAGTCAGCCGAGCTGATCGCCGAGAAGCACAAGATCGTCCGTGAGCAGCAGGACGAGTTCGCCCTGCACAGCCACCAGAAGGCCGCAGCCGCCCAGGAACAGGGCCTGTTCGACGCCGAGTTGGTGCCCGTCCCGGTCCCGCAGCGCAACGGCGACCTCCAGCTGTTCGCGGCCGACGAGTGCGTACGCCCGAACGCCTCCCTCGCGGCGATGGCAAGGCTCAAGCCGTCCTTCCGTACCAAGCAGGGCACGGTCACCGCGGGCAACGCCTCCCCCCTCAACGACGGCGCCGCCGCCCTGCTGCTGGCCGACGAGGAGGGTGTGAAGGCCATCGGCCGCGAGCCGCTGGCACGCGTCTGCGCGACCGGAGTCTCCGCGATCGACCCCGACTACTTCGGCCTCGCCCCCGTCGAGGCCGTCGACCGGGCCCTGGCCAAGGCCGCCCGGACCTTCGCCGATCTCGACGTACTGGAGCTGAACGAGGCCTTCGCCGCCCAGGTCCTCGGCTGCCTCGCCGAATGGCCAGAGTTCGACCCGGCGATCCTCAACCCGCAGGGCGGCGCCATCGCGCTCGGCCACCCCCTCGGCGCCTCCGGCGCCCGCCTTGCCGGCACCGTCGCCCACCAGCTCGCCAGACGCGGCTCCGGCACGGGCGTCGCCACCCTCTGCATCGGCGTGGGCCAGGGCCTCGCCCTCGTCCTCGAACGCTGACACGAACGGGGCGAGCAGACCGTCGTGGGGAACAGCGTCCGGGACGGGAATCGGCAGCGGCCTCCGCGCGGGGTCGGCGGGTGCGGACGTACGGTACTGATATGTGCGCCATGCGGGAAGGCGGCGCGGCGCAGCCCCACGGGCTCCGCTCCCCTTCACCCACCGCCGGGTCACTGCGCCGGGCCGAGCTGGACCGGCTGCTGGAGCTCGCCGTGCGCGACACCGGCGTGCACGCGGGAGCGGTCTTCCTGCTGGCGTCCGACGGCCAGACCCTGCGGCTGGAGGTGGCCGCAGGCATGCCGGCGGAGTATCTCGCGCCCTGGTTCGGGGTCCCGCTGTCGAGCCGCTTTCCCGTGACCGATGCGGTGCGCGAGCGGCGGCTCGTCTGGCTCGGCGACCCGGAGGACCTCGCCCGTCGCTATCCCCGCACGGCGATCGCCCTGCCCTACCACCATGCGGTGGTCGCGGCACCGCTCCTCACCGGAACCACGGTCTGGGGCGCACTGCTGCTGTTCTGGCCCGGCGCCGGCGCCACCAGTACCGACGGCCCGAGCCCTGAACGGGTCCGTGCCGCCGGTCGGCGTCTTGCGCGGTTCCTGCGCGACGCCGCCGGCACCGGCCACGCCGTCGGCCCGGGACCCACACCCCGCACCCTGGTGCAGCCGCCCGCCGGCAAGCGGGGGCCGGCCGAGGCGCTCGCCGCGGCCGACCTCGTCGAGCGGCTGCCCTGGGGCAGTTGCTCCCTCGACCTCCAGGGCAGGTTCACCTACGTCAGCGCCACCGCCGCCGCCCTACTGGGCGCGAGCAGCCCCGACGATCTGATCGGCACGCGTCCCTGGCAGTCCTTGCCCTGGTGCACCGACCCGGCCTTCGAGGACCACTTCCGCGCCACCGTGGTCAGCCGGAAGCCCGGCTACTACACCGCCATGCACCCGCCGGACCAGTGGCTCGCGTTCGAGCTCTATCCCGACGGCTCGGGGGTGAGCGTCCGCATATCGCCGACCGGTCCGGGCGGGGGCTCGCAGCCGGGGCCCACCATGACGGAGACGTTCCGGGGCGAGCCGATCCGCTTGGGCGAGATCTACCGGGTGCTGCACCTGGCCGCCGCCCTGTCGGAAACCGTGGGCGTCTCAGACGTGGTCGATCTGGTCACCGAGGAGATGCTGCCGGCGTTCGGAGCCCGGACCGTCGCCCTGCTCGCGGCCGAGGACGGCAGAATGCGGGTCATCGGCCGCAGCGGCTACAACCCCTCGCTGCTCGAACACTTCGACGGCGTGCCGCTGACCCACCCGGCACCCGCGGTCCGGGTCCTCGCCACCGGCGTGCCCAGCTTCTTCGCCTCCTTCGACGAGCTGTCCCGGGCCTACCCGCCCGCCCCGCATCAGAAGGGTCTGCATGCCTGGGCGTTTCTGCCGCTGATCGCCTCCGGGCGTCCGGTGGGCTCGTGCGTGTTCGCCTTCGACCGGCCCCACCCCTTTCCCGACCAGCAGCGGGTCGTCTTCATCGCGCTCGCGGGACTGATCGCGCAGGCGCTGGAACGGGCCCGCCTGTACGACACCAGCAACGAACTCGCCAAGACCCTGCAGGCGGCCCTGCTCCCCGACTCGCTGCCCAACCTTCCTGGACTGGATGTGGCGGCCCGCTATCTGCCCAGCGTCCGCGGCATGGACATCGGCGGCGACTTCTACGACCTGGTCCGGGTCGACGACACCACCGCAGCCGCGGTCATCGGCGACGTCCAGGGCCACAACGTCACCGCCGCCGCGCTCATGGGCCGGGTGCGCCCCGCCATCCGCTCCCACGCCGCCTCGGGGGCCACGCCGTCACAGGCCCTCGCGCAGGCCAACCGCCAGCTGGTCGCCATGGACCCGGGCCGCTTCGTCAGTTGCCTCTACGCCCACCTCGACCTCGCACACCACCGAGCCGTCCTCGCCACCGCCGGCCATCCCCCGCCCGTTCTGCGTCACCCGGACGGCCACGCCGAGGTCCTTCCGCTCCGACCCGGCGTGCTACTCGGCATCGACCCCGACGCGGACTACCCTCCCACCGAGATCCCGCTGACCCCCGGCACCCTCCTCGCCCTGTACACCGACGGCCTCGTCGAGACTCCCGGGGTCGACATGGACGACGCCATGTCCGGGCTCGCCACCCAGCTCGCCCGGGCCTCGACCCAGCCCATGGACCGGCTCGCCACGACCCTGATCGACCATGCACGGAAGACCGCGCCCCGGACGGACGACATCGCCCTGCTGCTCATCGGGCTCGCCACCGCCGGGTAGCGCGCCCCCGGCCAGACCTCGCCGGCAGGCACTTGGGACGTACGGCATGCCTTGACAGCGAAGAGACGGAGGGCAACGATGGGAACTATGGAAACTAATCCAGTTTCCCGAGTTTCCACCAGTGACGAGCGGCGTGCGGACGTGATCGTGGAGGCGGCCGGCCGGCTGTTCTTCGGGGCGGGTTTCGCGCGGGTGAGCATGGACAATCTCGCTCGTGAGCTCGGGATGAGCAAGAAGACGATCTACCGTCATTTCCCGGACAAGCGCAGCCTGCTGGCCGCGGTGCTGGACCGCCAGTTCGCCGCGGTGGAGCGCACGCTGGTGGCGGCGACCGAGGACGCGGAAGGGCAACCGTTCGGTGTGCGGGTGCAGCGGTTCCTGATCGCGGCGGGCAGTGAGCTCGGGCGGATCGGCGCGCCTCAGCTCGCCACAGGGCGGGGCGACGCGATGCTGCGCCAGTACGTGGAGCAGCGTGTGGACGCGGTGGTCTACCGGCGGCTCGACGAGCTGTTCCGGGAGGGACACCGGCAGGGCTTGCTGCCCGCGCCGCCCGAGCTGCTGAGTGAGATCACCCGCGGCGCGTTGGAGCGGCTACTCATGTCGGAGTTGCCGCGCGATCTGGACTGGACCGCGGCCGATCTGCTGCGGGCGACCGTCGACACCGTGCTCTACGGGGCGATCCGCCCGACAGGCCGGGGCATCGACGACGAACAACCCCGGGCGGTCATCCCGACGGCCCTCGACGACGATCAGGAGGTGGGCCCATGACCGGGACGGCCGGCAGGGTGGCATTGGTGACGGGGGCCAGCAGCGGAATCGGTGCTGCCACGGCCCGACTTCTGGCCGCGCGAGGGATGCGCGTGGTGGTCAACTACCTCCGCAACACCAAGGCGGCCGAGGAGGTCGTGGCCGACATCGAGGCCGCGGGCGGCCAGGCCATGGCCGTGCAGGCCGACGTACGCGAGGAGGCGGCCGTCGAGAGCATGGTCGGACAGGTCCAGGCGGCTTGGGGCGGCATCGACGTGCTCGTGCACAACGCGCTCATCCCGTATGCGGTCAAGCCGTTCCAGGACATGACGTGGGAAGAACTGGGCGGCAAGATCGACGCCGAGATGCACGCGGCGTTCGCGGTCACCAAAGCCGTACTGCCCGCCATGACCGAGCAGGGCTGGGGACGCCTCATCTACATCGGCACCGGACTCAGCCGCCTGCCTCGGGCGGGCATGATCGCGCTGGGCGTTTCCAAGGCCGCACTCGAGCAGTTCGCCCGGTATCTCGCCCAGGAACTCGGCCCGCAGGGCATCACGGTCAACGTCGTCTCGCCCGGCCCGGTGGAGTCCCGCACCGCCGATGCCGTGCTCGACGACGCGACGAGGCAGCGGCAGGTGGCCGCCACCCCCTTGGGCCGCCTGGCCTACCCGGCCGACGTCGCCCAGGCGGTCGCCTTCTACGCCGCCGAGGACAACTCCTTCATGACCGGTACCACGGCCGCGGTCAACGGCGGCATGGCCATGTACTGACGCCCCGCTGACCTCCGCGCACACGGCCGAACCCTTAAACGATCAAGGAAAGACGTTCATGCACACGATCGACCTGGCCTACGTCGGACGAGGCCTGCACGAGGAGCTGGCCGCCTACATCGCCGACCAGCAGGACTACTACGCCGAGGAGGGTGTCCACGTCGCGCTGCGCGACGGCTGCACCTGGGACGTGGAACGGCTGCGCCGCTGCGCCACCATCGGGCTCGGCCGGGCACTGCTGTCACGACTGACTGACGGCACCCCCTGGGTCGCACTCAGTGTCAACACCCACCGCCCGCTGTTCTGGTTCCTCGCCCGCCCCGGCCTGACCTCCCTGGCCGACCTGGCCGGGCGACGGCTGGCGGTCCACGCCCCGCACACCCCGCCCGGCGCATTCGCCCGGATCGTGCTGCGAAAGGCCGGCCTTGACCCGGACCGTGACGTGAAGACCATCGTCCGCTCGCCCGGCGACTACGGCATGGATCTGCGCCGGCTCAACGACGGCAGCATCGACGCCGCCTACGTCGGCAGCACCATGGCACCGGAGGCGGTGGCCGCCGAGCACGGCTGGCAGGTGCTGGCCTGGGTCGGCGACCACTTCCAGATCCCCACCGTGGGCGTGGCCGTCGACCCCACCTACATCTCACCGGACGACCCCGCGGTCCAGGCCGTCGTACGAGCCCACCGGCGCGCCCTTCAGGTGATCCACGACGACCCCGACACCACGGTGCGCCACATGCAGACGTTCCTCGGCGGACAGACCGCGGAAGAGGCCCGAGCCCACTACGACACGTTCATCGCACCGTACTTCACCACGGACGGCCAGGCCGACCTCGCTGTCGGCGACAAGGCGATCACCGCGGTCGCCGCCGAACTCGGCGTCCCTGCCACCGTCACCGCGGCCGAGTTCTACCGCACCGCGGCCACAGCCTAGGCATCAGGAGTCGAGTCGTAGGGTGCGAAGCCCTGGGCCCGCGGGCCGATGGTGTCACTCCGGTGACCGCGACCGCGGCGTGGTTCTTCTCAGGTATGGGCTTCCTCCTTCCGGGCCGCCGTCGATCAGGGCCCTCCCGCCTCCGCGGTCTTCCACCGGCGACCAGCACAACGGTCACGGACTACGCCGAGCCCGCCTCGGCAGTGCCCACGCCGGTCGTGCGGAAACTGGCCCGGAACGCACCAGGTGTCACACCCAGCTGCCGTAGAAACGCTCTGCGAAGCGACTCCGGTGAGCCGAACCCCGTGCGCCGGGCCAGCACAGCCATGGGGTCATCGCAGGTCTCCAGCAGTGCCTGGGCTTCGGGCTCTCGGCGACCGCGTCCAGGACCCGGCGGAGTATCTCTTGGCGGCTGTGCGGGGCACGGGAGCGGACGCTGAACTGGGACGGGCCACCCGGTCGTTGCATGAAGACGACCATGTCTTTGGCGACCGCCCGAGCGACCTCCGCGCCGTAGTGGAAGGCGTCACTGACAGCGCAGGTACGCCACACCGGTCACCCCGCTCAGGGGGCCCGGTGCGGCGCAACCCGGGTGCGAAGCGCCCGTTGAGCGGGCGTCAACATGCGCCAGAAACGAGGTAGGTTGATCTGGCCGAGCAGGCTAATCCAGGCGGGATACCTGATAGTGGCCGATGGACCAGTCGTCCCCTGTGCGGACAACGAGGACGGAGAGTTTCACGTCCAGCGGGGGCCGGTCTGTGAACGAGAACTCGACGGCGAGGTAGCCGAGGACGAGGTCGTCGGCGTGCCGCCTGGTCTCGAGGATCCGGTATGCCGCCTTCATGCCGAGGGGCTGGGAGTCGTAGTAGTCGGCGACGCCCTGGCGTCCGACGCTGTAGGGGTGCAGCCCCTGGAAGACGGCGTCCTCGGTGAAGAGGGCGGCGACGCGGTCGGGCTGGTGCGCGTCGACCGCGGCCTTCCACTGGTCGAGCACTCCGCTCAGGATCTCCGCGTCGTCGGTCGTGGCGGTCATGTCCACTCCTTGGTCCAAGACTCGGTGTACGGTCAGTGTCCGGCGCTCATGCCGCCGTCGACGTGCAGGATCTCGCCGGTGACGAAGGGCGCCTTCTCCAGGTAGAGCACGGCGTCGACGATGTCGCTCACTTCACCCATCCGGCCGACCGGGTGCAGGGCGGCGAGGAACTCATGGGTCTCCTCGGGGTGCATGGGGGTCTTGATGGTGCCCGGCGACACCGCGTTGGTGCGGATGCCACGGCGGGCGTACTCGATGGCGAGGGACTTGGTCGCGGACTGCAGGCCGCCCTTGGTCAGAGAGGCAAGCACCGAGGGCACCCTGGAGTCAGCGCTGTCCACCAGGCTGGTGGTGATGTTGACGATGTGACCGCCGCCCTGGGCGAGCATCTGCTCGACCGCCAGCTGAGTGATACGGAAGAAACCGTTCAGGTTCACGCCGATCACGGCCGCATAGTCGTCGAGGGTGTAGTCGGTGAAGGGCTTGGCGACGAAGACGCCCGCGTTGTTCACCAGGGTGTCGACCCGGCCGAACCGCTCCACCGCGGCGGAGATGACACGGCCGGCGGTGGAGTGATCCGCGACGTCCCCCTGGACGGTGACGACCTCCGCGTCGTCCGAGGGTGCGATGGTGCGGGAGGTGGCGACGACCGCGTACCCGAGTGCGCGGTAGCCGTCCACCAGTCCGGCGCCGATGCCCTGTGACGCGCCGGTGATGACGGCGACCTTCTGCTGCGCAATACTCACGGTGATCTTCACTTTCGAGGTGGGAGGACTGTTCCGGACCGGTGGAAGAATTACTAGCCGACCGGTCGACTATTCGACGATAGGCGGCCGTGCGCCCGCGAGGCAACGGTTGGCGGCCCCTCCGCTGGGACTCGATTCCTCCCGTCTGGGAGGCCGTGGCTCTCAGTGCAGGTGAGGACGTTGCAGGTAGAGGACCACGGATTGCGTCGGCACCCGACGGATCGCGTCGGGACCGACGGGTTGCGTCGGTGCCGGGGAACGGCGGCTTCCGTCGGCGGGGACTCGGTCTCTACTGCCGGTACGGGTCACCGGCGGGCAGCCAGGCGTCGGCGGCGTGTATGCCGAGGTCTACGACGCCGTCACACAGGGCGTCCATGGCAGCGATGACCGCCGCGCGTGCCTCGTCCTCGCGTCGGACGAGGGACCAGGTCCAGTAGACCTCGGGGGCGACGACGGGGCGTCGCACCAGGTCGGCCGGGAGCGCGCAGGTCTGACCCTTGGGCGAGTTGATGATCGGACGGTCGCTGCGGCGGACGTGGTCGAAGAAGGCCGGGCCGGTGATGCCGCCGTCCGATATGGGCACGGCTCGGGCTCCGGTGTCACGGGCGAGTTCTTCGGCGTAGACGTTCCAGGACGACCAGGACGTGATGTCGTCGTCGAGGAGAACCGCGGTGTCCCGGGCCCGCACGGGGCTGGTGTCGTCTCCCTTGGCGACGGCATAGAGCCGATCGGCGCCGAGGATCCGGGCGTTCAGGCGGTGCCGTTCCACGTCCTCGGCCCGTACCCAGCACACCGCGAGATCGAGGCTGCCGTCGGCCACCCGGGCTGCCTGGGTGTGGGAGGGGGCGACCCAGGCGTCCATGTGGATCTGAGCCACCGCGGAGGTACGAACGGTCAGATCTCCGGGCAGCCAGTTGACGTAGCCGAGCCGGACCGGTTCGGAGCCGGACAGCCGGCCGGCGCGGCGCTGGAGGTCATCCGCCCGTTCCAGCAGAGCGCGGGTGTGCGGGAGCAGTTCCGCACCGGCCGGAGTGAGGGACACCGAGCGGCGATCGCGCTCGAAGAGGCGCACCCCGAGGTCGCGTTCGAGGGCCTTGATCTGCTGGGAGAGGGAAGGGCCCGCGATCAGAAGCCGCGCGGCGGCCCGGCCGAAGTTCAGCTCCTCGGCCACCGCGATGAAATACCTCAGTTGGCGCAGCTCCACGCCCGTCATGCTACGCGCGCTGGGAGGTGTCACCTATCAGCAAGGAGGGAGCCGGTCGTGGCAACGTCCCTGGTGGCAGGGCCAGGATGGAGGCACGAAGGCGAGGACGGGGCACCGAACGGCCCTACGACGCGGATCCAGTGACTCCGGCGTGGATCCGAGAGGAGCGAGGAGATGCCAGAGTTCCTGGTGCAGATCACCACCACCGTCCCCGAGGGCGTCGGTGCGGACGAGGTCGGGCGCCGCCGAGCCGCCGAGGCCGTCCGCGCGGCGGAACTGGCCGCTTCCGGCCATCTGTACCGGCTGTGGCGTCCGGTCGGCGAGCTGCGCAGCATCGGCATCTGGCGGGCCGCCGACGAAGCCGAGCTGCACGAGAAGATACTCGGCACACTGCCGCTCCGGTCCTGGATGACCTTCACCGTCACCGCACTGGTGCCCCACCCCAACGACCCGGGCACGGTCGGCGCGGCGCAGTGACCGGCGCCTGTGCCGGGGCCATCGCCGTCACCCATGGCTGCGGCACCGAGGCCTTCATCAACCAAGATCTGCACCGCGTCAGAGGGATATCCACATGAGTTCGCCGGACCTGGACCTGTCGTCCGTTCGTCCGCACCGCACGCTGCACTCGCCGCGCGGCCACGCGGCCCAGGCCGCCGCGGCACTGGCGGCAGGCATGGGCGTCGGCCGCTTCGTCTACACCCCGATCCTGCCGCTGATGCACGCGCAGGCGGGGCTGTCCGCGAGTGCCGGTGCGAACCTGGCCACCGCCAACTATGTCGGCTATCTGATCGGCGCGCTGGCGGGCATCCTCGTCCCGGCACTGGTCCGCTCCCGTCTGCTCCTTCGCGTCTCCCTGGTGGTACTGACCGCCACTCTGGCGGGGATGCCCACCGTCCACAGCACCGGCGCGTGGCTTGCGCTCCGGCTGCTCGCCGGGATCACCAGCGCCCTGATCTTCGTCATCGCGGTCAACTCCCTCCTCGGCCACCTCAGGCAGCACCCCGCCCACCTCACCGGCTGGGCCTTCGGAGGCGTCGGCGCCGGGATCGCCCTGTCCGGTCTGGTCGTCCTCTTCCTGCGCGCGTTCGGCGACTGGCGCGCCGCCTGGTGGGCCTCGGCCGTGCTCTGCGCGCTCATGACCGTCGCCTGCTGGACCTTGCGTCCGGAGGAAACGCCCGCACCCTCCGGCGGCGGGGCGGGCTCGCATCCCAGGACACGGGTACACCGCTGGTTCAGCGCTCTGTTCGTCAGCTACACGCTGGAGGGCATCGGGTACATCGTCGCCGGCACCTTCCTCGTCGCCGCGATCGGACAAGGCTCCCCGGGCTGGGTCGGCAGTGGCGCCTGGGTGCTGGCCGGACTGGCCGCCGTGCCGTCCTCGGCGCTGTGGGCATGGTTCGGGCATCGCTGGTCCCGCCCCGGCCTGCTGCTCACCGCGCTGGTCATCCAGGCCGTCGGCATCGCCCTGCCCGCCGTCGTCGGCGGGGTGCCGGCCGCACTGGTCTCCGCGATCCTGTTCGGCGCGACGTTCATCGGCATCAGCACCCTCACCCTTGCCGCGGGCGCTCATCTGCGGTTCCCGCGGTCGGTCGCGCTGCTGACCGCCGGCTACTCGGTCGGCCAGATCCTCGGCCCGCTGGCCGTCACCCCCTTGCTCCACCACGGCTACCACCAGGCTCTGATCCTGGCCTCGGCGGTGGTCCTGGCCGGCGCGGTCGCCGCCGCCGTGCTCCGCGTCGGCTTCCCCCACGCGATGCCCGTCGTGGACCAGAGCCCTGCGGCACGATCTGCCGGGCGGGTGGGGCAGTGCGCACCGGTGTACGCCTGCCCCGTGCCGGACGAGGACGAGGCCTGAGGAGACCGGGCCCTCCCGGGCCGCCGCAGCCGCCGGGAGCAGTCGCGCAGGCGAAGATCGGGCCTCAGACGCCGGCCACGGCCTCCTGCGTCGGCCGTCCGCCGAGGAGGGCCAGGCAGTTGGGCCACAGGGGGCCGAGCCGGTCCGTGTTGTTGTACAGCTTGGCGAACATCACCTGGCCTTCCAGCTGGGCCACGACGGCGCGCGCCGCCTCACGGGTGTCGGCCACGCCGACCTCGCCGCGCTCACGGGCCTCGGCGATGACGGACTCCACCATGTCGACCTGTGCGTCGAAGATCTCCTGCAGCCGCTCGCGGACCGCCTCGGTCTGGTTGCTCAGCTCCAGAGTGAGGTTCCCGAACAGACAGCCCGCCACGGTGCCGCAGCCCAGCTGGACGGCACGCTGGCCGGCCTCCGTCTCCTCGAACAGCCGCCGCAACCGCCACAGTGGCTCCGCGTCACCGGTCAGGGCTTGTGTCCAGTCGCACTTCTGGGCCGCCCAGTGTTCGTCGACGACCGCGAGTGCGAGGGCCTCCTTGGACTCGAAGAAGTAGTAGAAACTCCCCTTGGGCACCCCGGCGGCCTTGCAAACCTCGGCCACGCCGAGCGCCGAGTACCCGCGCTCCTCGATCAGCGAGCGGGCGGCGTCCAGGATCTTTCGCCTGGCGTCAGAGGTACGTCCCACGACTTCAGCGTACGAAATAACCGACCGGTCGGCTATCTGCAGCGAGCGAATGCCCTCCTACCCGGTGGAGGAGACAGCCGACCTGCTCTGGCACTGGTTCGGCCCCACCGGCTGGCGCACCCTGCTGGTCGAGAGCGGCTGGTCCTGGGACCGTGCCGAGGACGTCCTCTATCGCACGGCGGTCGCCGCACTGCGCTGACACCGCTTGCGGGGCGGCGGCAAGACGGGGGCGACACGTCGCCTGTGCGGCACCAGGTCGACATCGTCTGACGTTGGCCGGGTGTCGGCTCCGCGCCGCCCGCGCTTCAACGGCGGAACTCATCAGAGGGGTGCGGTCGAGGCTCATGCAGTCCTGGACGCCGGCCCTGCGCGGTTTCGGTGCTCGGCGGGCCGACGGCCGCCATGGGTATCGAGGGTCTGCGTCCGGCGTGCGATCCACCACGGCTACGTGGCTGGTCAGCCGGCTCCTCACCCGCTTTGTCGGCCGATCACAGATCGAGGACGACCTCGGTGGTCGGCCTGCTGCAGCAGACCAGGACGGTCCCGGGCTCGGGGAGTTCGAGGGGTGGGGTGGTGTAGGTGATGTCGCCTGCGACGAGGTGGGTGATGCAGGTGTGGCACACGCCGGTGCGGCAGGACCAGCGGGTGGGGATGTCGCAGGCTTCGGCAAGATCGAGGAGGGTCGCGTGAGCGGGTGACCATGGAGTGGATATGCCGCTACGGGCGAAGGTGACGAGGGGCCCGGTTGCGGTGGGACCGGGTGGCTGGTGCGGCCGGATCCCAGCGGTGGCGGTCACGCCTGGGTTGATGGCGGGGAGAGCGGTGAACTGTTCCGTATGGATCTGCTGGGGGCGCAGACCCAGATCGCGCAGGAAGCCGGCGAGGTCGTCCATGAAGGCGGGCGGGCCGCACAGGTAGGCGTTGGCCTCGGCGGGGATGCCCATGGCCATGAGGGATGCAGCGGTCGGGCGGCCGTGAGTGATGTGGGGCTCGTCGGGACGTGGGGTTTCGCCGGTGTAGTAGATGTACTCGCGGGCGCCCGGAAGTTGGGTCAGAAGGGTATGAGTCTCGTCCGCGAAAGCGTGGTGGGCGCGGTCGTGGGCGGTGTGGATCCACCAGACGGCGCGCGGGTCTCGCGTGGCGGCGACTTGGTGGAGCATGGCGAGCACGGGTGTGGCACCGATCCCCGCGGAGATCAGCACGATCGGGCCGGGGTGTTCTTCCAGTACGAAGGTTCCGCGGGGGCTGGCGATGTCCACGAGGTCGCCGGGGTGGAGCCTCGCATGAATGTAGCCGCTGGCTTTCCCATGGGGTTCGCGCTTGACGCTGATGCGGTAGGTGTCGGCTGTGGGCGTGCAGGACAGGGAGTAGCTGCGCACTTCGGGGGCGGCATGGTCGATGGCCAGGCGGATGGAGAGGTACTGGCCGGGGCGGGCCTCGGGCAGGGGTGTGCCGTCGGTGGTGGTGAGGTAGAGGGACGAGACGGTGGGGGTCTCGGGGACGATGCGGGTGACGCGCATGGGCTTGAAGCCCGGCCATCCCGGTTCTTTGCCAGGCCGCTCGCCCGGCTGTCCCGGCTTCTGTGCAGGCTGCTCGGGCGCGGCGAGTTCGCGGAAGGACTGCTGCCATCCGGGACTGAGGGCGGGGATGTTCAGTGCTTTGCGCAGCTTCGCGGGGTCGCGGTCCGGGAGGTAGAGCAGCGCGTCGGCGTCGGCGACGCTGAGTTGTTCCGGTCCCTTGCGGGTGAGGGTGACGGCGTCACCGGCCTGCACGCGGCCTTCGGTGATCACTCGGAGGTAGAAACCCGGCCGGTCGTGGGCGACGAGCAAGGAAGCCATGGTGGGTTCGCCCAGGCGCATGCCGACCCGGTAGCAGGTGACGCGGGGCTGGGAGACTTCGAATTCCGCTTCGCCGATGCGGTACCGGTCACCGATGCATACTTCGTCGTCGGGCAGGCCGTCGACCGTGAAGTTCTCCCCGAAGATCCCGAAGGTCAGGTCGTCGCGTCCGAGCTGTTTTTGCCAGTACTGGTAGGACTGCAGCTGGTAGACGAGGACGGCTCGCATTTCTCCGCCGTGCCCGGCCAGATCTCCTTGACCGTCTCCGTCGACGTTCAGCCGCCGGACCATGCGGCAGCCCTGGACAGGGGCCTTCCAGGCTCCGGTGTGCACGGTCCTTCCCTGCCAGGGCACATCCTTGGGCAGTCCTACGTTGACGGACAACAGCGTCGCCATGGTGGACCTCCTGCGCGATGGTAGCCGGGACAGCCCCCCTCTCATGACGCTGTGCCTCGCAGAGAAGCGCGCTCAGCCGCACATCAGTCCCATCGTATGCGTGCCTTCTGACGGCAGGCCGTCAGAAGGCGGACCTGTCACTCCGCGTCAATGCATGCGGCTCGCCCTGCGAACGCTCAATCGCGCCTGACGCCCGTCCAAGTGGCGGGCTGGGAGCCCTTGCCTCCCAGCAGGGAGTAAACAGGTCGTAGTCCCGGTACGACTCGAAGGCGCACGATGAGCCCGGGCAAATCCGACGGTTCGCGGCCCGACCCCTGCAACGACCGGCGCGCCGACCGCTTCGGAGCATTCACCGACCAGCGCTCAACGGGGTACTGACGTCTGCGCCGCGCACGGCCCGGAGCCACCCGATGAACCACAAACGCCCCGGACGGGGCCCGACCACCGTGACGGTATTCGTCTTCACCCGAGGTGCGGCTCTTCGATGTGACCGGTCCCATCGAGGTGTTCGCTGCGGCCAACGAGTTCGCGGTCAGTGTCAGGTGCGGATCGCGTCCGAGAGGTACGGACGTGATCACCTCCGCCGGGACCCGCCTCGGCGCCGATGTGCGGGTCGATGATGTACAGAAGCCATGCGACGTCCTGCTGATCCCGGGGGTCCGGAATGGGAAACGCTGATCAAGGACGTCGCAGTCGATCTCGCCCGCTGTAGGCCACGGGCTGGATTCGCCGCAGAAGCCGCGCCCAGGTGCCGTCCGCCGACCACAGCCGGTGGCGTGGAAAACGAGCAGATCAAGTGACGTCACACGATCGGCCGGACGGCTCCTGGGTGTCCAGTCCCGGACCGAGGTGCTGGCGCATCAGCGACCGCGCGGTCGTCTCGGCGGCGGCGAACCTGGAGCGTCCTGCGTCGGTCAGGGTGGCCTCGACCGTCCTGCGGTCTCCGGCACGACGATGGCGATCAATCAGTCCGGCAGCCTGCAGACCCCTGAGGAGGTAGGACATCCGGTCCCCGGATTCCTGGAGGGACGCCGCCAGCTTGGCAACGGGCACAGATCCGCTCGCGGCCTCGGCGAGCGCGCCGAGAATGAGGTAGTCATGGAGCGACAGACCGTGCCGCACCCGCAACTCACCGTGCACGAGACCCAAGGTCCGCAGGACCCCTGGAAACTGCCACCGCGTGGTGTCCGACAAATCGTAGTCGATCATATTCCTTCCCAGGGGTCGGTTCTCCGGCCGCAAGCCCGCGGCCGCAGCATCACAACCAGATTCCATACGACGTCGATCCCGGGCCGGACGGACACGAAGCCCTCGGATCAGGACGGCGTCACCCGCCCGCACTCCGACTGTGCGACGACGGCAGGCAGCAGGCCGTCACCCGGCCGATGTCCTGATGTGAGGCCGTCGTGGCACGCCCGACCCTCCGTCTCCGCACTCCCGGCGTCCTAGCGTCGTCAGTGCGACGCGGTCGAACGGGTCGGTCTCCGCAACCTTTGCGAAGTCCTCGAACACCTGACACGCAGGCGGACGACCGCCGTAGCCGCGTCCGCCATCCCAAGGCTCCGCAGAGGAAAGAAGGCGTTCGCGCCATGGCGTCGCAATCAGACACCGCTCGAGCAGCGTCTCACGGGCTGGACTTCGGGCTCAACGAATGGGTCGTGGACGAGCAGCGGCGGCGTTACCTCCAGGACCCCGGCTCGGTCGACCAGACGTGGAGGGACTTCTTCGCCACCCTGGTGTCCCCGGCCGCCGCGGCCTCCCTGACCGCCTCAGCCCAACACCACAAGGCCACCGACGAGGCGGCGCTCAAGGCGGTACGGGTCGCCGCGCTCATCCACGCCTATCGTGTGCGCGGGCACCTGATGGCAGGCACGGACCCGCTCATGGCGCGGCCCGCCTTCGCACATCCGGAACTCGACATCGCCGCGTTCGGACTCAACGACGCGGACCGGGCGGAGGACTTCGCCGTGGACGGGTTCGCCGGGCGCGCCACGATGACACTCGACGAAGTGCTGGGCGCATTGCGGGAGTTCTACTGCTGCACCGCCGGGTTCGAGTACATGCACATCCAGGACGCCCGGGAACGCCGCTGGATCCAGCAACGCGTCGAGGGGCCGCAGCGCCGCCCGGACCGTGCCGGACAGCTGCGGATCCTCTACCGGTTGGGGGCCGCGGAGGCCTTCGAGACGTTCCTGCAGACCAAGTACGTGGGCCAGAAGCGGTACTCGCTCGAAGGCGGCGAGTCGGCCATCGTGCTGCTCGACGCCCTGTTGCTCCGCGCCATCGAAGACGGTGTCCAAGAAGCCGTCATCGGGATGGCGCACCGCGGCCGGCTCAACGTCCTGGCCAACATCATCGGCAAGTCCTACGGCCAGATCTTCGACGAGTTCGAGGACGCGGTGGACATCCGGTCGGTCCAGGGCTCGGGGGACGTGAAGTACCACCTCGGCGCGGAGGGCACCTACCGTGCCCTGGACGGCGGCACCATCGCCGTCTCGGTCGTGGCGAACCCCTCGCACCTGGAGATCGTGGGGCCGGTGGCCCAGGGCGTGGTGCGCGCCAAGCAGGACCTGGCCGGGGACCAGGGCGAGCCCTTCCCCGTACTGCCGGTCGTCCTCCACGGCGACGCTGCCTTCGCCGGCCAGGGCGTGGTCGCCGAGACCCTGAACATGTCGCAACTGCCGGGCTACCGCACGGGCGGGACGGTCCACGTGGTCGTCAACAACCAGGTCGGCTTCACCACCCTGCCCGCCAACGGCCGTTCGAGCACGTACGCCACCCATGTGGCACGGATGGTGGAGGCCCCGATCCTCCACGTCAACGGCGACGCCCCGGAAGCCGTCGACCGCGTCGCACGGATGGCCTTCGACTACCGCCAGACGTTCCACAAGGACGTCGTGGTCGATCTGGTCTGCTACCGGCGCCACGGGCACAGCGAGGTCGACGACCCGTCCATCACGCAGCCGATGATGTACGAACGCATCGACGCCAAGGCTTCGGTGCGCACGCTGTACGCCGCGGCCCTCATACGCCGCGGGGACATCGGCGAGCGGCAGGTGGACAGTGCCCGCCGCAACTACCAGGATCACCTCGAACGGGCCTTCGCCGAGACCCGGGCGCTGCCCGCTCCCGCACCGGCCGAAGACCTTCCTTGCGCCGACGCCGGACAGGCGGCCACCCAGCGCACGGCGACCGCGGTCGACGAGGCGAGGGCCCGTCAGGTCATCGCATCGCAGACCGACCTGCCGCAGGGCTTCACCGTGCACCCGCGTGTCCTGCCGCAGCTCCACCGGCGCACGGCGACGCTCGACACCGGCACCGTCGACTGGGCCACCGCGGAGACACTGGCGATCGGTTCGCTGCTGCTGGACGGCGTCCCGGTACGGCTGGCCGGACAGGACTCCCGGCGCGGCACCTTCGGCCAGCGCCACGCCGTACTGACCGACCGGCGCACCGGCGCGGAGCACACGCCGCTGGACTCCCTCAGCCCGCAGGCCGCGAGCTTCGCACCGTACGACTCGATGCTGTCCGAACTGGCAGCGCTGGCCTTCGAGTACGGCTATGCGCAGGCCCGTCCGGAGGCCCTGGTGCTGTGGGAGGCCCAGTTCGGTGACTTCGCCAACGGCGCGCAGACGGTCGTCGACGAGTACATCGCCTCGTCCGAGCAGAAGTGGGGCCAGCGCTCCGCAGTGACCATGCTGCTGCCCCACGGCCTGGAGGGCCAGGGCCCCGACCACTCCTCCGCCCGGATCGAACGCTTCCTGCAATTGTGCGCGCAGGACAACATGACCGTGGCCATGCCCTCCCTGCCGGGCAACTACTTCCATCTGCTCAGGCAGCAGGCGCTGGACGGCCGCAGGCCACTGGTGATCTTCACCCCGAAGTCGATGCTGCGGTCGAAGGCGGCCGTCTCCGCCCTGGCCGAGTTCACCCAGGGCGGCTTCCGCCCGGTCCTGCCGGACGACACGACGGACCCGGCCCGTGTCTCGCGCGTGCTGCTGTGCTCGGGCAAGGTCTTCTACGACCTCGACGCCCACCGGCACGCCGCGGGCTCGACCGACACGGCGATCGTCCGCGTGGAGCGCCTCTACCCGCTCCCCGACGAGGAACTCGCGGCGGAACTCGCCCGCTTCCCCGCGGCCGCGGACGTGCGGTGGGTGCAGGAGGAGCCGGAGAACCAGGGTGCGTGGTCGTTCGTCGCGCCGCGTCTGCACCGGCTGACCCGGCGCGCGGTGGAGTGCGTGAGCCGGCGCGAGGCGCCCGCGCCCGCGGCCGGCTCGGCCCGCCGGCACGGCGTGGAGCAGAAGGCTCTCGTGACATCGGCCTTCCAGTGATCAGCGGCTCGCGCGGTGCGCGTCGGCTGCCCACCGCGCGTATCCGTCGACACCACGGCAGCATCGAGGAGGAGCAGCGGCATGAGCCTGCTGGCGCGCATCAACCAGCCCGCGGACTTGAGGGGTCTGAGCCATCCAGAGCTGGTCCGGCTGGCCGGGGAGATCCGCGACTTCCTGGTCCGCCATGTCGCGGCCACGGGAGGCCATCTGGGGCCCAACCTCGGCGTCGTGGAACTGACCCTGGCGCTGCACCGGGTCTTCGACTCCCCGCGCGACCGGCTGCTGTGGGACGTCGGGCACCAGGCGTACGTCCACAAGATCGTGACGGGGCGGGCCGGTGAGTTCTCCGGCCTGCGGCAGCGTGGCGGGCTTTCCGGATGCCCGAGCCGGGAGGAGTCCACGCACGACCACATCGAGCACTCCCACGCATCGGTAGCCCTGTCGTACGCCGATGGCATGGCCAAGGCCGCACAGCTCGCAGGAGAGTCGGACCGGCACATCGTCGCCGTCGTCGGCGACGGAGCACTCACCGGAGGGCTGGCCTGGGAGGCCCTCAACAACATCGCGGCGGCACCTGACCGGCCGGTGGGATCGTCGTCAACGACAACGGACGCTCGTACGCACTGACCGTGGGCGGACTCGCCCGGCACCTGGCGGCCCTGCGCACCCACGCCGGCTACGAGCGTCTGGCCGGCTGGGGCAGACAGGCGCTCCACGGTGCCGGAGCGCCGGCCCGGGCGCCGCACCGCACCCTGCACGCGGCCAAGGAAGGCATCAAGGAGGGCCTGAAAGCGGGCCTCGCAGGGGGCAGCGCGGAGGCCGTGATGCCGCACTCACTCTTCTGCGAGCTGGGACTGCACTACCTCGGGCCCGTCGACGGCCACGACATCACCGCCCTGGAAGCAGCCCTGGAACGGGCCAAGACCCACGTGGCCCAGGGCCTGCAGGAAGCCGGCATCCGCACCCCGGTACGTGCCGTGGGCGTGGCGGACGGGTTTCTCCGGCAGGCCACCCGGGCCGAGATCCTCGCGGCAGCAGGCCTGACCGCTCAGGCGATCGCACACACCGTCACCCAGACCCTGGCCCGCGCGGCCGTCACCGCGGTACCCACCGGTCCCCGCACCGTCCCCGCACGCAAAAGGCAATGAATTTCGCATACCAGTAAAATGCTTCTACTGCGAAAGCGGCCGGAGGATGCTCATGTCCGAGATCATCTGCCGCAGAATCGACGAGCAGACGCCAAGCGAGGACGGCGAGGTCGGCGAGCGCGTGCTGGTCGACCGGGTCTGACCGGAAGGTCTGCGCCGGCAAGGCGCACCGCTCGACGAGTGGCTGCGGGAGGTCGCACCATCCATCGAGCTGCAGCGCTGGTACGGCCACCACCCCCAGCGGCTCGGTGAGTTCCGCCGCCGCTATCTCACCGAACTGGGCGATCAACGGCACAAATACGCAGCTGCCCGGCTTCGGGACCTGGCCCAATACCGCAGCCTCACCCTGCTGACCTGAACCCAGGACATGGACCACAGCCATACCGCGGTCCTGGCCGAATGGCTCACCGAACCCGGCTCTCACGATGAGCGGCGCCCGGATGCCGCCCTTCCCGAGCACGGACGTACCGCTCCCGGTTCCCGGCCGCCCGGCCACCGCGCGGCCGTCTCCGCCGCGGTGGCCAATCTCAACGCGGGCGCACTCGCGTTCGTGATGGGCACCGGCATCGTCTCCACGGCCTGTACGTCAACGGCGCCGACACCGCCTCCGCCGTACTGCTGTGGGTGGCCCTGGCCGGTTATGCCGTACTGGTGCCCGCCTACGGCTGGCGGCTGCTGCGCCGGCGCGAGCGGTTCGTCGCGGATCTCCTCGGGCCGCGTGCCTTCGCGTTCCTCACCCTCGCGATCTCCTCGAACGTGCTGGCTGCTCGCTTTGTGCCGGCCGGACACACCGCGGTCGCCGGGGCGTTCCTGGCGTTCGGGACGCTGGGGTGGGTGGTGCTGGACTACGGCATCCCGCTCGCGCTCATCACCACGCTGAAGCGGGGCCCCTCGCTCGACCAGGTGAACGGCACCTGGTTCCTGTGGTCGGTGGGATCGGAGTCGGTGGCGGTCGCGGCGGCATCGCTGGCCCGGGTGGCCCCGGGACACGCACTGGCCGTCCTGGCAGTGGTGTGCTGGGCCGGCCGTCGGCCTGATGCAGTACCTGCTGACCGCCGCGCTGGTCCTGGCCCGGCTGCTGGCCCGGCCGGTGCAGCCGGAGGGCCTCATGACGCCCGTATGGATCTTCATGGGGGCGGCGGCGATCGCCGTACTCGCCGGAGTCCGGCTGGTCGCTCTCCATCCCACGATGTTGTCGCGCCCGCTCGTCATCGGGACGTCCGTCGTCCTGTGGGCGTTCTCAAGCTGGCTGATTCCGCTCCTGCTGGCTCTGGGCGTTTGGCGGCACGCGCTGCGCCGTATCCCGCTGCGCTACGAGCTCGGCTGGTGGAACCTCGTCTTCCCGGTCGGCATGTATGCGGTCACCACGCATGAGCTGGGACGCGCGACCGCAACCTCGTGGATGACGAGCGCGGGCCGCTGGGAGGTCTGGATCGCCGTGGTGTTCTGGGCTGTCGTGTTCGCCTCCATGGTGGCAGCCAGACTCCGGGCCCGCCCCACGACCGCGCACGGATCCGTCGGTGCGGGGCAGACGGCCCGCCCGCAGAGCACGGCCTCGACGGCAATCGGGGAGCTGCCATAGGCACACGTTGCGGTGCGGCGCGAACCCGGCCGCCCGTCGGCAGACAGCCGGGTTCGCGCGACGCGTCCGTGTCATGCGGAGCGTTACACGGGCTCTGTCAGCGGCGGGCGCGCTCACGCTGCCGGACAGCATGGCGCAGGGAGTGCCAGGCGACCACCGCCCAGGCGGCGACGAGCAGGGCGTACAGGACGACGGCGATCCAGACGAACAGCTGCGAGCCGGTACGAGCAGCGAGCGCGCTCGTGCCGGTGACGCACGCACCGAGGGGGAAGATGAAGGACCACCAGGTGGCTGCGAAGGGCAGCCCTCTGCGGATTTCCCGTACGGTCAGCGCCGTGGCCAGTACCAGCCACAGCAGGGCGAAGCCCCAGATCCCGAGCCCACCCAGGAGCGCTACGACACCACTCCCGCGCGCGTACGGGGCGGGCAGCGCGCTCGGCGACGCCGTGGCCAGCGTCCCCAGCGCCGTCACCGCCTGATCCAGCGCCCCCACGCCGATCCACATCGTGGGCACCACCGCACCGCCGGGCGCGTCATGATGCACCAGGCGGCTGTAGACCATGGCCAGCACCAGCAGGACCGCGACCAACCCGAGCCCGAGCATCGAGTAGCAGCACAGCAGCAGGGCCAGCCGCACCTGCCCGGCCGGCGCCCGCGGGATGAGCAGCGCGCCCGTCGCGGCGGAGACCAGCGGCGGCACCACCGGTAGCAGCCAGCCGCCGAACGCCGCGTCCGGCGTGAAACGGTGCCGCGTGACCATGAGATACGGCACCGTGCAGGCGGTGGCAAGACCCAGCACCGTACCGGCCGACCACAGCACCCAGTCCGCATCCACCGCCGCACGCTCCCCGATCAGCCGCCGGCCGAGCAGCAGCGTCCCGGCCCCGACGGTGAGCAGAGCCATCGGCGGCGCCCCGAAGAACTGGGCCAGTACCGGATCACCGGCATGCACCCGCAGCGCCCGCTGCCCGGTATAGCTGACGGCAAGCACGATCAGCAGCAGCGCGGTCCCCGCCCAGACCACCGTGGCGGCCCCGCCGAGCCCGGGGAAACCGCGCGGCAGGGTGGCGGCCGCGACGGCGACGATCCCGCTGCCCATGACGGCGGCGAACCAGCCGGGACCGAGCCGGCCACGCTCCCTGCCGTTCGCCTCGTCCGGCTGGTCACGTACAAGCACGGATGATCTCGGGGCCGAGCCGACCGCGGACGCTCTCGGGGCCGGGCCGACCTGGGACGGGACCGCTCGGCTGGTACTGGGGTGGGGTGTCACGGCGCGGAGTGCCTTCTCTCGGGGTGTCGGATTCGTCACCGTCCACGACCAGCCACGGTGACGGGCCGGCCGACTGGCCGGGCCACACCCAGCAGCTCAGGGACGCGGCCGAGACCGTCGGCCCGTTGGCGCACTCGACGCTATGGCGAAGCGCGGCTCCCGCCACAGAACAGCACGCGCCATGACGCCCTCACACCAGGACATCGAGCACCGTGCAGGCCCGTTGCCGGGTGCCGGCCCGATGCCCCGATGTCCTTGTCCGAGCGTGTTGTGGCCACACCTGTGGCCATGACGAGACGGCAAGCGACCGCTGAACACGGGCGAGGCGCCGAAGCCCGATGCCTCGTTCCACACCACGGAAGGCAGCAGCATGCCGCAGGGACGCGGACGACAATCGGCACAGGAGCGGCAGAGCATCGCCGGGCGGATGATGGTGTCCTCCGATGTGGGCCCCAGTCCGTCCGGGAGGCGCACGATGAAGGACAGGCCGTCAGGCAGGAAGCCGCTCCTGGTGACCGTGCTGGTCTTCCCCGGCGTACGGCTCCTCGACGTCACCGGCCCGATCGAGGTGTTCACGACAGCCAACGAATTCGGCGGCCGCTACCGCGTACGCACGGTCTCCCCTGACGGCGCCGACGTGGTCACCGCAGCCGGCACCGGATTGCGCGTCGACCTCGCTGCCACGCAGGTACAGGCGGCCAGTGATGTGGTCGTCATCCCCGGCGGCCCGGAGTGGCCCTCCCTCATCAAGGACGACGCGCTGCTGGACGCCATGAGAGGGCTCGACGCACGCGGCTGCCGCACGGCGTCCATCTGCACCGGCGCCTTCCTCCTCGCCGCGGCCGGACTGCTCGACGGACGCAAGGCGACAACGCACTGGCGCTTCGCCGACCAGCTCGCCCTGCGCTACCCGAAGGTGACCGTGGAAGCGGACGCCCTGTTCGTACGCGACGGTCACATCATGACCTCCGCAGGCGTCACCTCGGGCATCGATCTCTCGCTCGCCCTGGTCGAGGAGCACCTCGGCGCCGACGTCGCCCGCGCCGTGGCCAAGGACATGGTCGTGTTCATGCAGCGGCCGGGCGGCCAGTCCCAGTTCAGTGTCCGCACCCACACCCCGCGCGCGAGACAGCAGATGCTGCGCCGGGTCCTGGACGCGGTCGCCGAGGACCCGTCCGCCCCGCACACCCTTGCCGCCATGGCGCGCCGGGCAGGTGTGAGCACCCGCCACATGACACGTCTGTTCCACGACGAGATGCACACGACCCCGGCCCGCTACGTCGAGCAGGTCCGCATGGAGGCCGCCCAGGCGATGCTGGAAGACAGCGACGACCCCATGGCCACGGTGGCCCGGCGCACCGGCTTCGGGTCACCGGAGTCCCTGCGTCGGGCCTTCACTCGCAACCTCGGGATCACCCCGGGGGCCTACCGGGCACGCTTCCGCACCACGCACACCGGAGTCGACGGCAAGGGCGCCTGAGCCCTGGAGGTCGGCGAGCACAGACAATCGCCGAAATCCGACAGGCCGGCCGTGCCGGACGAGGCCAGTCAGGCCTCCTCGACAGTCTGTCCCAAGCACCGGCTCTGCGAGCGCGGCCCGCCACGTGGGCGCGCTGAAAGGACCGGCGAAGTACTGCGTCTCGTGCACGACCTGCTGGTCGGCGAATTCCATGACGCTCGCCGAGTACGAAGGCGCACCGTCGTAGATGGTGGCGCATTCGCTCACCCATACATGCGCGTGGCCGGTGACGCGCAGGAGGGTGAAGCGCCGGTCGGCCGGATGCCCGCCGCGTTGTCTCGCGGCCCCGGAAACGTTCGCCCGACTGCGGATAGTCCAGCATCGCGTCCGCAGCCTGGATCGCGTGCTCGGCCTCGATGTCACCTCGTCCGGAAGCGTGTTCCTTCCTCCAACGGCCTGGTGGGCGTTCGGCTCGAAGGTCCGTATCCGAGTGCCTCACGGCAGTTTCTCGGGCCATGGGGCGACGCAAGGAGAGCGCTGGGACGGTGGGGCGTCGGATCCGGCGTCCCGGAATCTCGACAGGAGGCAGCGGCTTGGCAGAGAACCGGACGGTCCCGGGCGTGGCCGGGACCGATCACGAGCAGTTGCGGGCGTTCGATGAGCCGGGCGCTGCGTCGGCAGGGCGGTCCGCCTTGCGCGAGCACTTCTTCGACCGGCCCGCCCTCGAGGTGGCTCCCGAACTCCTGGGGGTTCTCGTGGTCTCGCGCTCGCAGCGCGGCGTGACGGCGGTGCGCATCACCGAGGTGGAGGCGTACGAGGGGCCCGATGACCCGGCCTCGCACGCGTTCCGGGGCCCGAACCGGACCAATCGAGCGGAGTTCGGGGCCCCGGGGACCTTCTATGTGTACCGGACGCACGCGGTGCACCGGTGCCTGAACGCCGTCTGCGGACCCGGGCGGCGTCCCGCTTCGGTGCTGCTCCGCGCCGGCACCGTCGTGGAGGGAGCAGACGTCGCGCAAGAACGCCGGGGGCCCGGGGTACGGGCGCGCGATCTGGCGCGCGGCCCGGCCAACCTCGCGCGAGCGTTGGGCATCGCCGATCTGCATCATGACGGGCAGTCAGCATGCGACGGGGCAGCGGAGTTGTTCCTCGCGGAACCCGCCGGGAGCGTCTCGTCCGCGCGGGTCGGTCGAGGGCCGCGGACGGGGGTGGGCGGTCCTGCTGCTTTGTACCCCTGGCGCTTCTGGATGCTGGGTGAGTCGAGCGTCAGCGCCTATCGGGCGCACCCGGGGTCCCGCCAACCGAGGAGGGCGAAGGGCTGACCCTCCCGCCGGCCTGGGACATCACGAGTGCCGGCGCCGCTCCCCGGAGGCGGCGGCACCCGGAGGTGCTTCAGCCTCGCTCCGGTACCGGCGCCGGGGTCTGCGACGAACCCGCAGCGAAGACCGAATGTGCGCCTTCGCTGTCCTTATCCGCGGCCACGCACACCTGGCGCCTGCGAGTTGAAAACCTCAGGAAATGTCCGTTGGGCCGGGCCCGCTTGCTGCCTCTCCTCCTGAGACGGCGTCCGCGGGGACGGCGGCGGCCCGAACGTATAGAAGGCGATCAGTGATGACTCCGATCAGTCCCACTCCCGAACCGGATCCGCGCAGGTGGCGCGCGCTCGGGATCATCTGCCTCGTGCAGGTGATGCTGCTCCTCGATGTGACCGTGGTCAATGTCGCGCTTCCCCCCATCCAGCACGATCTCGGCTTCACGACCACGGGCCTGGCATGGGTCGTCAACGGCTACACCGTCACCTACGGTGGGCTGCTGATGCTTGGCGGACGCCTGGGTGATCTGCTCGGCCGCAGACGCCTCTTCCTGACCGGCTTGGCGATCTTCGCGCTGGCGTCGGCGAGCGCGGGAGTGGCCCAGCAAGCCGGTGTACTGATCGCCGGCCGCTTCGTACAGGGCGTCGGTGCGGCACTCGTCAGCCCGGCAGCCCTGTCCCTGGTGACGCTGCTGTTCACACAGCGGCAGGAAAGGGCACGGGCCATGGCCATCTGGAGCGGCCTGGCCGGAGTTGGGGTAGCCCTGGGAGTCGTGCTCTCGGGCGTCCTGACCACCATCGCCTCCTGGCGTTGGATATTCTTCATCAATCTGCCCATCGCCGCGTTCGCGTTTTTCGCCACTTTCAAGCTCGTCTCCGAAAGCCGGGCCACCAAGCGCGGTCGGCCTGACGTCCTCGGCGCCGTCACGGTCACCCTCGGTCTGCTCCTGGTCGTGTTCGGCCTCCTGGAAAAGGACAGTCACGTATGGTTCTCGGTCCCCGTCCTGGGTTGCGTCGGGATCGGTGTGCTCTGCCTGATCGGCTTCGTGCTGGTGGAGGCTCGCGTGGCCCAGCCCCTGGTGCCCCTCGCATTCCTGCGCTCACGTAACCGGAGCATCGCCAACATCGTGCGCATCTGCTACTACGTCGGGTTCGCCACCCTTTTCTTCTCACTGAGCCTGTATGTCCAGCGCATACTGCACTTTTCCGCGCTGGCGACCGGATTCGCCTTTGTACCCTTCGGGTTGGTCATTCTCTTCAGCGCCACCGTGATGGCACCACGCCTCCTTCCCCGGTTCGGCCTGCGGGCCCTGAACGGAGGAGGGCTTGCGGTCACCACGGTCGGCTACGTTCTCCTTGCCGGCCTCAGCAGCCACGGCACCTATGTGGCCGACGTACTGCCCGGACTGATCCTCGTGCCGCTGGGAGGCGGCCTCGTCCTCGTCGGATCCACTGTCGCCGGAGTGGACGGCGCCACCGGTGAGGACGCGGGCATCGCCACCAGCATGAACAATGCGTCCATGCAGATCGGCAGCGCCATCGGTCTGGCGGCCCTGGTCTCACTGGGCACCGGCCACGCCGCCGTGCTGCAGCGTGCGGGCGCCGACCAGGTGACCGCCGCCGCGCACGGTTACGCCTTCAGCTTCACCATCGCCGCCGGCATGACGGCCTTCGGTGCGTTCCTCGGCTTCGCCGGAATCCACCCGACACCGGCCGAGACTCCGACGGTGAGGACCAACGCCAAGGAGCGCGTGGTCTGACGTGCCGCCGGCGGCGAAAGCGAGAGTCCGCGGCCGCGGCGGGCCTGGCCAAACGGTGCTGCCGCTGCGCGTCAGGGGACATAGTGGGCCTGCCCGAAGAGGCCGAGTGTGCACCAACTGTTCGTGCGACGGCGGCATTGCCGGGTCTGAGCTTCCATCGCCCGCCTTCCCTGCCCCTCCCGTGGACGCCTCAGGCCGGTCATCCGGCATGACCCTGTTCTTCTCGAACTCCGCTCCGCCATAGCCATCCCCCGGCTCGACCGTCCGGCAGGCGGGTCTCCACCAGAACACGCTAGTGGATGACGTGCGGGTTCCCCGAGGGCCGTCGAGAGCGGTGAAGGTGCTCGTCAGCAGGTCAGCGGCGTACGTAGCTCTCGTCTTTCGATCTGCAGGAATTTGCGAGTAACTGGGAGAAGTTCGCTGAGACTCCAGTAATCTCTGTGCCTGTATCAGATTCCGAAGGTCGCACCCTCAGTCTCGTGCCGCCGCCACGTGCCGCGGAGGAGGGCTCAGGTCCGATCGAGACCGGTTTGGCGGATGTCGTCACTCTTCAACGGCGCCGCCAAGCCCGGATGTCTGCCGAGGACGTAGAGAGCTTCTTCGTCGATGCGCTCACCGAGTACCAGTGGGCTCGGGACTCGGCCGGACTGGCCCCGTCGACGATCGACCAGCTGATCAAGCCGGTCATCGAGGTCTGCGACTTCTACGGCACCGTGCCGTGGCATCTGACCCCGCGCGAGGTCGACAAGTACTTCGCCGGTCCGGGGAAGCGCGCACACAACACGCACCGGCAGAAGCTCAACCACATCGACGCGTTCTTCGCCTTCCTCGAACAGCGCTACGCCCACGAGATCATGATGCGGTTCGGGGCAGCGGTGGAGTCACCGGTCGACCCGTTCAACAGGCCCGTCCACCGTGGGGACTTCGGGCTGCGGATCCCGCCCTCGCAGACGGCGATGAAGGAGTTCTTCGCGCGCTGGCGGGAGCAGTTGCCGTACGCCCGGAAGTACGCAGTGGCCTGCCGCGACTACGTCATGGCGACGTATCACTCGACCATGATCCACTACTCAAGATCATTTGAAGACAGACCCTAGCTTGACTCTGTCGGGGATCTTGGAGTTTCCCGGTGCAGCGACATGACCGACGGGCATGATCGGGGCTGTTCCGCAGGCCGATATAGCTCTT